>JBEPYA010000001.1:0-53491 GCA_041641615.1 Salinigranum sp.
TGCCGTGTTGAATAGATGCTGAGTGACGGTTAGAGCGGCTCACAGAGCGGTTCTATGTTAGTGATGGCGAACATGAGGACGATTTCACGGAACTGCCGATACCAGCCAAGCGCTCGCACGGCGTCGCCGAGCGAGCGCTTGGTCGTCGAGTACGAGGTTTCAGCCATCCAGCGCTGAGAGTAGCCTTTTGCCCGGATGAGCGCGTTATAACCTACCGTGAGCGGCTTCGACCCACGCTGTAAGATGAGTGGGTCGACACCGAGTGCGTAACACTCGTATTTCGTGATCCAGTTGTGGAAGGCTTTGTCAGCTGCGACGGACAGCAGGTCGTCCGCGTTCCGGCGGACGACCTGCGGCCCTGTCTTCGTATCGTGTTTCCACCGGGCTGAAATGTGGACGTCAAGAACGGCGAGAGACTCTACATCGGTTAGCGTCGTCACTTTCAGTGTCTGGACGGTGCTGCCGGATCGTTGGCGGTAGTACGAAGAGGCTGAGCGCCGGTCGAAAAACGTGCTGTCGAGAGCTGCGTGCCCAGAGTGCGGGTGTTGCTGCGCTGAAACGCGCAGCAACGCCCGCCACACCCACATTTTGAACCGATCGAACGACTTGTAGATCGTGCTGAACTCGGGCAGATCGTCCCGATCAAGCCCGAGTACACCACGTATCTCAGCCATGTACTCCAGCCGATTCGGCGTTTCACGGTAGCTGTGGCCCTCTTCGAGCCGAAAGCAGTGCAGGACGACGTGAACCCAGCGGGCGAACCCGCCGCTGGCGGGCTCGCCCGCGTGCTTCCCCAACGCTTGTTTGGCTAGGTGACGACACCGTTCAACGAAGTCGAGGAGGTCGACTTCCATAACTCAGAATCGAGTTCCTCGGCTTCACCCTTCTAAAGCAGCGATATCGACAGATTAGGTCGCTATTCAACACAGCAGAAATATCCCACCTGCGGTACGGGAAGCCCTGCCGTTCACGACGGGGAGGGTGTCACGCGGGTGTTCTTATTATGTTCTGGACGTGAGATAACGTCAAGAGGCGGACCCTCGAAGGATACGAAGCATGATGATCGGCCCCTCTGCGTTCGAGACGCTTTTACTTGCGATCCTCCACGTGGGGCTCTCGACGAGCGAACAGCTCGAACTCTCTGCATTCTTCCTCATCGGACTCCTCGGTGGGGCACACTGTCTCGGGATGTGCGGGCCGCTGGTCACGATGTACGCCAAGCAGTTCGGCAGCGGAGTGGCTACCGACGGGTCCGGAGGCTCGACGATCACCGTTCGCGATCTCCGTCAACACGCGCTGTTCAACGGCGGCCGAACGGTGAGCTACGCAGTTCTTGGAGGGGTGTTCGGGCTTGCCGGCGCAGTGGTCTACGACGCCGCGTCAGTCGTCCTCGTGTTCGGTGACGCGGTTCGTGCGGCCGTCGGGCTTCTCGTCGGCCTCGGCATCGTCGCCACGGGCCTCCGGTACACGGCTGGCGGCCACAGCGGTCACGGGGGAGGGATCGACCTCCCATTTGTCGGTCGACTCGCCGGCCTGTTCGGATCGCTACAGACTCGACTCGACGGGTTGGCGTCGGGGCCTGGTATCGTCGGGCTGGGACTCATCCACGGCCTGCTTCCGTGCCCGCTGCTGTACCCTGCGTACCTGTACGCCTTCGCCCGCGGCTCACCGCTGACGGGCGTCTTGACGCTCACCGTCCTTGGTCTCGGCACGTTCCCGACCCTCTTCCTCTACGGGACGATCGTGCAGTCGTTCGACGCCACGAACCGGGCTCGACTCCACCGAGCGCTCGGCGTGGCGTTCGTCCTCCTCGGCCTGATGCCGATCGCACACAGTCTTGCTCTGTTTGGCGTGCAGATCCCCCACATCGAACCGCCCATCTACCAGCCACTCGGTGGCTGATCGGGTGTACTGCCGCCCGCCGCCGAGAGAGTCACCCAGTGGCGACATCGAATGCCACGACTCGTCCACGCCCGTACAGTACGAACACCTCGACGTCCCCATCACCGTCGACGTCTGCCAGCGTTGAAGTGGTGAATATCACGTCTTCGCGTTCGTACGTCGAGCTAATCGCACCAGTTCGTGGATCGACCAGCGAGACGATGCCGTCATGTGCGACAGCGACCAGTTCCGGCTCGCCGTCACCATCGACGTCTCCGACCGACGGCGGTGGCATCGTCTGTACCGCGCTGTCGGTAAGCGTCGTCGTCCACTCAGCCTCGCCCGTCTGTGCGTCGAGACTGTGTAAGCCACCGTCGTTCGTGACGTCGACCGTGTCGAGGTGACGCGCTTCGTCGTCCAGCTTGAGTACGCTCATGACGGCGGCTGGCACGAGGTCGTCCGGTACGACCACGACGGAGAGGGGAGTGAGGCGGCGACACACGACGTCACCGAAGAGGGGCTCCACATCGACATCTATCGCGACGGTGAGAAGTACGCGAGCGAGTTCGTCGTCGGGGCGATGCCTGCCGCGGCCGCCCTCGACCACGCCGAAGACCATTTAGCGCGGAACCTCGAGCGGTTTGTACAGAGATACGAGGAATGACACGAGATACGGAGGGACCGATGACCGAGGACGACCTCGCTGCGGCGAGCGACGCGACCCCAGGAGCTGCGCGAGGAAGTGCGCGACGGTCTCGCCGAAGACCTCGGCGGTGACCCAGACGACTACCGTGCCGACCGATACTTTTCATCTCCCGACGAATCCGACGACGGCAGTGAAGCTGTCCCCGATGGTGGCAAGTGACCGGCCCTGTCGCCAGGAACGGATGACCGACGCCGAACTCGAAACGTTCGAGGAGGTGGTCGGCGAGCTCGGTGACCAGGTCAATGAGTTCCTCGCCGAGGGGACCGATCGCACGCCCGACGAGGTCGCGGCCGCCATCGATGACCTCCCAAAACCCGACCCGCTCGCTGACGAGCAACAGACACATCAACGCACGAGACAGTTGGCGGTCTGGATGGGGTGAAACCGCCCGCCCGTGCGCCGCTGGGCTAGGTCACCACTCTCTACTCTAGTACAGGTATTCGTGGAATTCACCCAGCAAGCGCACAGACACGTCGAGAGACGCTCTCGGGCGCACCGTGCGCGCCACAACTAGCCCAGATTTTGTTAGTCGGAAAACAAATAGATCGGTGGGGATGACGGCAAAGTCTTAACCAACGTGACCGGGGGTCGGACGCGGCAGTGTTGGTTAAGCCGAGTTTCCCCACTCAGTCGAATCGCTCCGAACTCGTGAGGTAACTCATGGCGTCGTCGCCGGCTGCTCCGCGGATCCGTGATAACAAACATAATCTCCGATTCTAACCTATAGAAAAACGCAGGACTGCGATGGGTCAGCGTGATTTGTGACCTCTCGCACTCTGGTTACCTGTGTTTTTTGCCGACAATCGTATCACTCTATCGGAGAGGTACCGAGACCTTTCTTAACCAACATACGAGGTGTTCTGTCCCAGTTGTTGGTTAAGAAAATAAGTCTCTCGGCCCTGAGTTCCAGTCTCGACGACCGACTCCCTCAACAAAGGCTAATACACTATACATGGAACATGTATTATGATGTCCACGGACGACCAGCCCTCCCCAGCGCCGAACCCTGAGGAGACGTTCAACGACCTCCTCACGTACGCTGAGCTCCTCAACACACCACGGCTCGCGCGGCTCTACATTTACATCCTCCAGAACGGGCCCGTCGAGATCGAGACCATCAAGTCCGACCTCGAGATGGCTCACTCGACGACGTACAAGTACATCGGCCAGCTCGAAGAGATGGGTCTGCTCTCCCGAGACGACGACGTGACACCCACAACGGTCACCGTCGTCCCGATTCGGCTCCAACTCGACACCGAGCACGGCGACGTCCTCGCGACACCCACGCTCGTCGACGCGGTCGGGCGGCAGTTCGAGAACGAGGACATCCGTGTGTTCGTCGAACGTCAAGGGATTGCGAAACTCGCTGCAGCGCTCCACTACACCCTCCGTGTCATGGCTGGTGAGCTCACTCAGCGGACGGCGGCGACGAAACTCGGTGTCCACCCCGTCGAGGGGATGACTGTGTTCGCCGCACTCCAGGACGTCGTCGAGGATGCTGCATCCTACGACCCGTACTTGGAGCGCCCCGAATAATGTCGGAAGAGGATGTGGAGATTCCGGACGACAGCGTCGCAATCATCGATAGTAGCGTCCTCTTCGCGATGAGTGGCCCCTCGAACGACAAGTACCAGGCCTTCGAGCGGTTCGTCCGGAAGCACAGCATCACGGTGACTGTCCCTGAACAGGTGGCCGAAGAAATAGGCGAGAGTCCCGGAGCCTACGAGTACCAACGTGATCGACTCCGTGCTGCGCAGGACGCCGGCTGGCTGACGCCTGCTCAAATCGACTTTTCCGTCCCACGTGTTTCTGAAGTCGTCGACAACACTCGGACCCGCATGGCCGCGCTTTCCGCAGATGACGTCACCGAAGACGAAATCGAGAAGACGGATACGGTTCTCGCCGGGCTGGCGTACCAGTACGTCGCAGAAGGGTCCGCTCACGTCACCGTCTTCGCGAGTGACCGGATCGCCGAGCGAGCCATCGGTGATGTGCTCTCCGCGGTCGGGGTTGCGGACCGCACATCAGTTGTTGAGGGACGAGCGTTCCTAAAGGACCTCGTCTCGAATTCATAATCGGATTCCTCCCCGATGATGTCGACCCCATTGACAAGGGCGATGACGGCAAAGGGTCGATATTGAAAGAGCGAGTGAAGTGAGGTGCCGACCGCACTTGTAACGACGGGCGGAGCCATGACTCATATCTGTACCGTTACTACCGGAAAGATGGAACGCTCACGTCGGAGTACGTCGGTAAAGCGTGACCAAAGCTTATGTAACGACTGCACGCGAGCTGACTTCTATCGTCACATAAGGGCAATCGTCGACCAATCTCCTTTTGAGCGGTGAAACCGTCCCGCTCCTCACATGTACCAAGTATATGACTATAATTCAGACTGTTATTCAACGGCCTCGCGCTTCAGTTTGCTCCGACTTGTGAGCGGCATTCCCATACTCGTATTTGGCCTCGAGACGCCTCAAAAACCCAGAAATCGATCGTGTAGCCATCGACGCCGACCGATTACCGGCACAATTTGCTTGTATTCCTAACTCGTTTTTCGACCTATGTGCGTGCCGAGACGACTGCAGAGACACTCTCGACTACTCTCACGTATTTCCTAATCGGGAGAAACCCCCGCAAGGAGAGAGGAGTATGCTGAGTATAAACTCCGATTTGGGGTCCGATGAGCAAGCACTTGGAGTTGGGCCAGTCGGCCCAACGCGGCCTGGTCAGAAACGTATGAGACAGTGTTGTATCCAAGATATGTCATATTTTCTCTTCCAGAATCTAGTCGAAGTGGGTGACCGGCCTTCGTCCCGCCCTTGTCTCTAGAGTCCGAGACAAGGTCCAATCGCGTAGTAACGGTGCCGTCGGCACCGTTGTGACGCTCTGTCTCGTGGGTCGGTGAACCAACCGATTGGAAGAGTAGTTGAGCACCACTCAGGACAGGAATTCGTTCGATAATCCCTCTCGCCCAATCTCGTCCGTCGGAAGACCATCCGTGTTCTCCGAAAGGAGAGAGCGTTCGAAGCGACCTTCCTCGATCTTCCGACTCCCGCTGTCGCGACATCTTAGTTGGTTCGCTTGTTGAAAGACCACCGAGCCCGATCACACCAAACGGGATTTCACACTCGATTTTACTTATCTCAGCCTTTGCTGCACCTGAATTTGATCAATGATTCTCTAATCTGTCCGAAAACACCAGTGGCGTCGGTATGTATTCACACTGCTATTGAGCTCGATCAAAGGCGTAGACTGGACAAAAGACACTATCGAGTGTTTTTATGGGGTGTACATCCGGTCATTGTCTCCACAAGTACTGGGGTGCAGAATGGGGTGTGCTTTTCGGCACGTGCTAATCACGTGTGAACTCTTCGAGCGGCCCAGACCCCCGTTTTCAGGGGATGCGCCTACTCGTTCGGATCGTAGATCTTCTTGATCCAGCTACCGGTACCGAGGAGCAGCTGAATCTCCTCGGTCTTCTCGTAGGCGTAATCAAACCCACCGAAGATGTACCCACAGCCTTCCTCGAGGTCGATGTCATCCGCATAGATGACGCACGGAAGCTGGACGTCGCCCAGCTCGCTATCACCGAGCACGACCTTCTGTCGGGGGGCGTGCGACCGGAGGTCGACCTCCCAGTTGACGAATCCCTTCGTCTTGACGTATCCCTGGCTCCCGTCGAACTCCTCAAGCGTGATGAACGGCACGCTGCTCATCGGCTCCCACCTCCGCGGACCACCGTCTTTTGCCCACACACCAAGACGGCCGGCTGCGGGGCGCCGCACCCCGGGCACTCGATGTCCGTGATCGGATCGACGAGGTCGTCGCAGGCGTCACACATCACGAGACCGTCCATCCTCAGGCGGCCATCGTTGTGCAGGACGGTCCGGAGCCAGCCGTCGCGGACGAGCATGAGCGCGTCGTACCGCTCGTACAGCCGGGCGTAGGAGCACCGCGCTGCGGGCGCCTCGACGGGCGTGGCCTGTCGCCAGGCAACCTCAAGCGGGCGGTCCGCGGGGGTGCGCTCGTGCCAGCGCTCGTGGGCGTGTGACGTGATCGGTGGGAGATGCATCTGATCGAGGTTCTTGTTGTGTACGGACATTCGAGGTGTGAGTATTGGACGGAGTGGTGCGTCGTCGTCAGTTTCAGTTCGAGAGACCAGCGGCTACCAGGTTGAGAGTCGGACGTGGGACAGTGTCGCCACTACGCGCGGTGAATCAGTGGAGCTCGACTGAACTCGACTGACCACCGGTTCAACATTGCATGGTGCTCACTACCGACCGATTGAACGGTCGAATTCCGAGTTCAGGGGGTTCGAAGGGCCTTGGCTGGTCGACGACGAGAGCGATGCCTCGCGCGTAACAATAGTGGGGAACCGGCCTCCCCAATCTCAGGGGGTGAAAGAGACCGTTCCCATCTTACGATGGGGAGCGAACGAAGTCCTCACCACAGTGTGGTGGAGGCTGCTTCGCGCCCGTAGGATAACCTGGGGCCGGGACGACGCTCCCCCTTTCGGGGGGACCGCCGACCGACCGCCCTCATCACGCATATTGGTGCAAGAAATACTTAAAAGAAAATGAGCCAGGATAATCTATAAACTAAATAGTATGTTTTATCCAGTATAATCCGCTTCAATCCGGTCTCAATCGTCGCTCGCGCTTGCCTCGTCCTGGCCGGCGCGTACAGGAGTGTTGACGGCACGGGTTCCGAAATAATTGCGTCTCTTGAGCTCGCGTTTAACCAGCTGTGAGACGCTGTACACGTCTTTCCGTGAGACGTCGTACTGATTGAGGAGATCACAGTAGCCCTCATCGTTGAGCATCTTATCTGGGAGAGCATCTGTATCGAGACGTGATAGGTCATCCATCCTTCGGAACCTCCGATTGCGATCCCACTCGACGATGACTTTGATTGTCACGAGCGCAACTTTCTCGAGGCGTTTCTGCTGGCCGAACCGATCGAGGTTCATCTTTCCCATCGCGACGACCGCCTCACGTTGCTGATGCGGCGTGACGTCGAGCACTGAGCAGAACGCTTGCGTGACGCGCTTCTTGTCACGAGCGGCCTCGCGGGCGCTGTGCTTTCCGTCCGACCAGTGACGGCCCTCGTTGTGGCGGACGAGCTTCGTTACGTCACCACCTGCACTCCCGACTCCAACCCGCGTGTTCCCGAACGAGTCGTATCCAGTTGTATATGCGTCCGGCAGATGATCGCGTTCTCGGTCGCGCGACACTTGGCGATCAGGTTCTTCGTCGACGAAATCTCGATCCGTCTCGTCGGTCTCCACATCCTCGGTCGACCGTGAGTCGTCATCCACGATTCGTTCCTCAATCTCGTTTGAACAGAGGAATAGACATTCATATAATATTGATTGTTTTTCCGGGTTCTCCTTTACTATGAGGTTATTTGGCGGCTGGTGACCGTGCTTGAGCTCTCGAACGCCCCCAAACGCTCGACTCGGGGGGCTCGCTGTCGTTCGAAAGAGCGCATAGTGCTCTTTCGTGATGACGAGAGAGTGACGCTCTCTCGAACCACGGTCCTCGGCGCTCCCTCCGGTCACGCCTGCGGTCCTTATGTCGCCCGCCATCGCCGAACGACTCGCTCCGCTCGCGGAGACGCCGAGCGCCCGGACCCGTTCAGTCCCTCGCCAGTTCGTGTAGGTTGCCATTGGTCACCCGGCTGACCGGGTGTACGCTCATCGGTAGGGTGTCAACCGTCGCTTCTCTCCTCGACCAGTGTGACGACCACGCTCGCCGCGCTCGCCTCCCTGAGACGGGCACTCCCGATGTGGTCGTTCTACTCGCACGTCGCAGCTCACGGCGTGCCGTTCGCTTCGAGATTCTCGCGATGCTCGAATCTCGCTTTCGCTCACACCCTCCCGGTGCGCCAGCGGGTGAGGAGGTCGGTGCTTTCGCTCGCGTGGCGTGCTCAGCACGCGACAAGCCTCACTCCGCTGGCCACTCAGGTCCCCGCCTGCGGCGCGCGCGGCTGGTTGTTTCACTCTCGATGTGGCGTCTCGCTCGCGCCCCACCGGGGGCACTCGAAGGCGCGAACGAGACGCAGTCGGTGTCGAGTGGTCGTGTAGAGTTGGAACTCATGTAGAGGTGAGTGTCGGCGAAGACGCGGTAGAGGACGCGCCTTCGCGTCAAAACCCAATGAGTAGTAGCTACGCTATCGGTCAAGAAGCTTCGGACGGACAGGCACAAGAACAGAACGCGGAACGGCGGACGGGGCGGTGTAGCGAGTGCGACGGGCGGTTGATTCGTGAGGGTGTCGAGACGGTCTGCGAAGCGTGTGGACTCGTCGTCGACGAGGACGCCCTTGCGCGGGAGATGACCCCGAGCCTCCACAAACAAGGGGATGTCGGAGACGGACCGGTGGAGTGGAACCTCGAGCGAACGACCCAACTACGGGTCGACCGTGGTCTGCACACGACGTTCTTCCTCGGCTCAGACGGATACGGAAATTCGTTGACGAAAGCGCAGAAGGACGTTTACGGAAGATTGCGGATGCGACACAAGCGGTTCCAGATGGAGTCGAAGCGTGCTATCAGACTCAACGAAGGCCTCCGTGATATCCAGATGATCGTCGGGAATCTGGGACTCCCAGAGTTCGTCGCGGCGGATGCGGCGGCGTTATTGAAGCGAGCGGCGGCGGAACGGTTGCCAGGTGGTCGGATGGCGTGGGAGGCGCTCGCGGCCGGAGCGGTGTACGTCGCGACGAGCCAGGCGGGCCTCCAGAGAACGACCGAAGACGTGGCTGTCCATGCGAAAACATCTCCTGAACGGGTGTGTGCGGCCGCGCGGAAGCTACGGTGTGAACTCGGACTCGTCGACGAGGTGCCACCGACACAGGCGTGGGCGGTCGACGCGGTCGTGGAGGTCCTCGGGAAGACGCAGGACGTGGGGTTGGATGTCTGTCTCGAACTGAGACGAGTCGGGGAGTTCCTCCTCGGGGTTGCGGACGAGGCGTGCATCGGTCCGGGAACGTCGCGTGTGACGGTCGCGGCTGCGGCGGTGTACGCGGCAGACCGGCTGACTGAGGGGAAGGCCGTGACTCAACAGGCGGTGGCAGACGCGGCCACGACAGTCGTGCCGACGTCGAAGCCCGTGATTGTGAGATACTCGCGAGAGGTGCACGACGCGTACACGGCGCAGTACGGGACCCGTGACGTCGAGGACGTGATGACGGGTCGGCTGGCCTGAGCAGGCCGGCTGTTCGTTTTTTACGTCCACCACCCACGGTCCCACCCCCCTCCCCACCCACCGCTGCCGGCCTCGCTCCTCGCGTCGTTCAGCCGGCAGCCACAACCTCTCAGAACCGTTCTCGTGACGGTGGCCAGCCGCTGTTTCAATCACGATCGACCGCTGGAACGCGCACGCGTGTAACTATGGTTTAACCGCCGAGTGAACTACAGTGTCGAAATACGGTGTAGCGGCATACGGTTTATTACTGTGTTGCATGCTCCGTCCGAGTTCACCGTCGAATTGACGGACTCATGCAGTCAGTTAACCCACAATAAGTATCAGATATTTGTTCGAACACCCGAACGGCCGAGAACCGCCGGACTCACGAGTGGGGGCGACCGACGCGAGCGTCGTTCGGCACGACGGACCCTCTGTGTCGACACAGCTCGCGTGGAGTCAGCCCATCGGTACACCGTCACTCTCCACGCTCGTCGGTGTGGAAAGGCCAGTCGAACTCGGTCTCGTTACTCGGTTATACCGGCCAGTATGACCAGTCGGTCTGACCGGTCAGTCGGCGTCCGGGAGGGGGGCAGTCCCCCGCGCGTCGAGCCACGCGCGGATATCCATCCGCGCCTGATCGAGCACGACGAGCACCGGGGGTAACGTCGTGATGGCGGCCACCAGCGTGAGGAAGATCACCCCCACGGTGAGGTAGCCGAAGTCGGAGATGATGGGGAACGGCGAGAGCGTCAGCGCCGAGAAGCCGAACACGGTCGTCATCCCCGAGATGGTGATGGCCTTGCCGACGCGGGCACCGGCGGTCTCGATGGCGTCCAGGGGGGCGGCACCGCGGCGCTTCTCCTCGAAGTACCGCTCCATCACGATGACGGTGTACTCGGCACCGATCCCCACCGAGAGCGCGCCCAGCGACGCCCCGAGCGGGGAGACCGGGATGTCGAACGCGGCCATGTAGATGTTCTGCCAGCCGACGACGAACAGCATCGGGACCAGGGGGGCGAGCGCCTTCACCAGGTCGCGGTAGTAGACGAGGAGGAGCACGAAGACGGCGAGGACGCCGTAGCCCGTGATCCGGTCGCGCGACTCGATCTGGTCGATGACCGAGGGGGTGGAGATGACGGCGGTGCCCGTCAGGTCGGCCTCGACGCCGGCGGGAGGCCGGCTGAGTTCGAGCGCGGACTCGATCGAGCGGATGAGCGAGACGGTCTCCCGCGGGGTGATGTCCGGTTCGGCGATGACGACGATGTGGGCGTAGCCGCCGGTGTAGAACTGCTGGCGGCGCTCGGGCGGGAGGCGGTCGAGCGCGCGCTGAACGCCGGCCTCGGTGGCTGGAATCTCGCCGCCGTTCGCGCTCGCGACGGCCGTCGCCGGCGACTCGACCGTCACGACCTGGCCGCTGCCGGTAGCCACGGCTCCGAAGCGTTGCATCCAGCGCAGCGTCTCGGGGTCGCGCAGGTCGGAACCGGAGACGAGAACGTCGTACCGGGCGGCGTCCCCGCCGCCGGAGACGGCACGGAACTGCTGGAGGTTCACGTAGGCGGGCAGGTCCTGCGGGAAGAACTCCTCGAAGTCGGCGAGCGTGCCGAGGTTCTCGCTGGCGTAGAAGCCACCGACGGTCAGGAGGCCGGCAATGGCGATGATGAGCGCGGGGTGGGAGGCGAAGAAGCGGGCCCCCCGGCCGAGGAAGCGGGCGACGTCGCTCAGTTCCCCCTCCTCGTCGTCCGTCCGGCGAGTCGTCGACTCCGCGTCGTACCGCCAGCGGACCCACAGCGTCAGCACCGGCGTGAGCAGGAAGATACCCGTCACGAACGACAGCACCACCCCCAGGATCGACGTCTGGGCGAACCACTCGAACGCCGGCACGCCGAGCGTGGCGACCCAGGTGGCCGCGAATCCGAGCGCCGCCGCGAGCATCGCGACCAGGACAGCGGGCCCGATGCCCGCCAGCGCCGCCGGGAGCGCTTCCGAGGGAGGTGCGCGTTCGAGCTCCTCGCTGTAGCGCTGGTGGAACTGCACGGAGTAGTCGATACCGAGGCCGATGAGACTGGGAAACACCGCCGACGTCAGGGTGGAGTTCGGGATCCCCAGGTAGCCCATCGCGCCGAACGTGTAGATCACGCCGACGAAGACGGCGACGATGGGGAGGAGCCGGAGCCGCACCCCCCGGAAGAGGAAGAAGAGCGCGACGATCATGAGCCCGACCGCCAGCCCGAGGAGTTGCTGGGTGCTCTGCTGGATGAGCACGGAGAGCTGGGCCGAGAACGCCGGCTGGCCGGTGATAATCACCTCGGTTCCTGCGGGGAACGCCGCCCACGACCGGGCGTCGAGCGCGTCCTCGTAGACGGGCCGCTGCTCCTCCTGGGTGAGCCCGGATTCGAGCACTACGGTGACGACCGCCGTCTCGTCGTCGCCGACGACGCGCTCGATCCGCGGCTCGGAATCGGGGATGCGTCCGTACTCGGCGCGGACCCGGTCAGCCGGCGATAGCACGGTTATCACCTCGTCGGTGGCCTCCATCCGCCGGTCGAACGTGTCGATGGCGCGCATCGTCTCGGGGTCGGTGACCCCTCCGCGGACGAGGACGGCCATCGTCCCGCGGTCGAACGTGTCCTGGAACCGCTCGAGCGTCGGGTTCGACTCGACGAACGCCTCGTTTCCGGTGACGTTCGTGATCTGCGACGCGCCGGCACCGGCGACGACGATGAGGCCGACGATGACCGCGAGCGTCAGGAGCGGCCGCTTCTGGACCCGCTTACCCACGCTCGCGAAGACGGTGCGGAGGACGCTCATGCTCAGTCCCGCTGTCGCTGCCAGACGAACACGCCGCCCGCGAGGACGAGCACGCCGACACCCGCGCCGACGTAGCTGAGGGGGATGCCGCCCGACGAGGCACCGACGGGGACGCCGAACTGGAACCCATCGGCGAGTTGAGAGTTACCGCTCGTGTCGTCGTAGCGCACCTCGACGGACGCGGGGTACTCCTTTTCCATCGCGGTGCCCGACGCGGAGACCGAGAAGTTCGCCGTCCGGGTCTCGCCCGGCTCGAACGCGCCCAGGAACGCGCCGTCGTCGGCCGACGAGAGCGGGTCGTTGACGAAGACCTTGGCGTTAGCGTTCGAGATGGGCTCGTCGCCGTTGTACCGCACGGTCACCGACAGGGTGCCGTCCCCGCCGGCGGTGAGGTCCGTGTCGACACCGACGACCTCGAACGTGTCGCGCTCGGATTCGAGCGTCACCCCCCGACGGAGAGGCTCGTCGAGCTGGCGGAGGTCGCCGTCGACGTTCTCGTACTCGACCGCGAAGGAGAGCGAGAGCGACCCGGGCTCGGCGTCGGCGGGGACGGCGAAGGTGAACGTCGTCTCCGCGGACTCACCGGGTCCGAGGTCGCCGACGGCCGCCTCGGGGCCGGTCGCCTGCAGCGGGTCCGGCCCCTGGACGCGGACGACGACGTTCCGCGCCGCCACCGCGCCCGTGTTCACGACGGTCGCCCGCACGGTGGCCTCGTCCTCGTCGACGCGGAACGACTCTGTCGAGACGTTCCGGACGTCGAACGTCCGCTCGGGTTCGACCCGGACGCCGGTCGAGAGCGTCTCCGACCGACCCGGGAGGCCGTCGGGCGTCTCGTACGCCACGTCGACGGCGACGGGGTAGCTCCCCGGCGACAGGCTCGAGCTCGCGCCGACCTGGACGGCGACCGAGTGGTTCTCGCCGGGCGCGAGTTCCTCGACGAACACCGACTGCGACCCGCGCGGCTGACCCGGCGCCCCGAAGAAGAGGTCCTCGCTCCCCGTCGAGAGCGTGACGGTCGCCTGCCGCGCCGTCTCGGTGCCGACGTTCTGGAGGTCGAACCGGAGCGTCCCGGTGTCTCCCGCGACGACCGGGTCGGCGTCACCGGGGACCACCTCGAACCGTGGTTCGCGCTCGACGACGAGTTCGACCGTCATCGTCGTTCGCCGGAAGGAGTCGGCGTAGCTCACGTCGGTGTATCCCGGTGGGGAACGGCTCTCGGAGTAGTCTGCGCTCCGGGTGTACGAGTACGTGACCTCGACGGGGATCTCGTACGTGCCGGGTTCGAGCGACTCGCCCGTCTCGAGACGGAACGGCGCGGTCGCGACCGCGCCGTCGGGGAGGCTCCCGAGCGTGACGGTGCCCGACTTCACCTCGATGGGCGCGTCGATCTGCTCGTCGAGGACCGTGACCGAGACGCTGCGGGCCGTCTGGATGCGCTGTTCGAGCGCCGCGGGGCCGCCGCGGTCGAGCGAGCCGTCGTTCGCGACGGAGACGTTCAGCGTGGTTCGTTCGCCGGGCGCGATGCGGTTGTCCTGGACGGAGAGGCTCAGCTCCGGCTGACCGACGACCTGCTCGGCGGTGACGGGTTGGGCGCCAGCGAGGACCGAGAGGACCACGAGGACAGCGAGGAGTCGAGACTTCATTGATTCCCGTTCCGGAGCCACCCGTTGTAAAGGCTACCCAAACCCGACACAATGCACGGGCGGTTGTCAGTGACCCCCACAAGCGGGCCGCGTCGAGCGAGCGCGGGGCTCGGGGACCGCCGCAGTCGGTTCGGACGGTCGCCGCAGTCGATTCGGACGGTCGCCGCCGAGCGATCCGGTCACGGAGTGCGGACACCGATGTAATGGTGAGTTCGACTAATCAGTGTAACTGGTTAGTATAACTGATCGAGACGACTGAGCAGCGTGACTGCCCTCGGGAGGCCGACGTGCTGTCACCCGCTTCGGAGGCGGAGCAGGTCGACGACGGTCAGGACGAACCCGACCATCCAGACGGAGAAGAGCGCGAGGTACGCGGCGTAGCTGAGTGTACCGTCGGGGAGGACGAGGCCGACGAGCGCGAGGGCGACCATCACGGCGACGGTCAGCGCGTTTCGTCGCGTGAACACGACGCGAACGAGGTCGTCGACGGCGCTCATGACAGGGGGTTCGGCCTCGGGGTACTTACCGATGTGTGAGCCGTCAGAGCGGTCACAGGGGGCTCACGGGCGAGCCTCGCCGCGGTGGACGGGAGGCTCGGCGCCGGAGACACGTCGCCGGGAGGAGGCGGTGCCAAGGCGCGCGTCGACGACGTAGGTGACGCCGCCGGCGAGGCCAACTCCGACGGCGCCAAACAGGAGCGTCACGAAGAATGAGCCGAAGCCGACGAGGGTCGGGAGCGACGCCGCGACGGGGACGCAGACCCCGCAGGCGACGATGACGGTGTAAATGCGGGCGAGCGTCCGCCACAGGCCACCGTCGAACCCGTCCATACACAGATATTCACGCAATCGGATATATCTCTTCGGGGATACTCAATCGCGGTAGTCGTACCCCCACCGGCCGAGCAGCGACGCCACCTCGTCGGGGTGACGCATCGCGACGACGTACGCCGCCTCGCGGAGGTCGAGCAGGTAGACGTCGGTGTCGAGCCGCTCTTCGACCGCGCCGCGGAAGCGCCGCTCGGCGCGGTCAGTCTCGTCGCGGAGGAAGAACTGCGTCACGTTGGGCCGGTCCTCCTTGACCGACCGCCGTCGCAGGACCCACGGGATGCCGTCGTCTCCCTCCCCCAGACTCGCGAGGTCCGGACCGTCCGCGCCCGACTCTCGGGACGCGTTCGTCGCTGGCTCCGTCGCGTCCGTCTGGTCCGTCACATCAGCTCCCTCTCCCCCTGCCGGCTTCACGTCGGCCGCCTTCACGTCGGCTGCCTTTTCATCCTGTTCCGTCTCCTCGTCCCCATCCCCCTCCTCGTCGACGATATCGTCGAACGGATCGTCGCCGGTTCCGCTCTTCATGCGGCCACCTCCAGTCCTACCTGGCGGGAGAGGTGTGCGGCGAGCGTCTCGAACTGTTCGAGCGTCTCCATCTCGTAGTCTCGCGTGCGCGAGCGGTGTTCCTCGACGAACGTGAAGGCCGAGCACTGCGTCCGCCAGCAGCCCTCGAACATCGAGGTGCGGTCGCCGATGACGACGGGCACGTCGTAGCCGAGCGCCTCGAGTTTCTCCCGGTAGGCGCGCTGGTCGGCCGTGTTCTTCACCTCGTTGGGCACCGCCGCGAGGACGCCGATGTTGATTCCCAGCTCCCCTTCCAACCCCTCGACGAGGTCCTCCAGCCCGGTGATGGACTGCTGGCCCTTCCCGGAGAGTTCGAGCGGGACGACGAGGTTGCGCGTGGCGTACAGCGCGTTGTACAGCTGGGGACCGGTCGTCGCCGGCGGGTCGACGATGAGCACGTCGTATCGGGAGGGAACGTCGGCCTCCCGCAGCACCCGGAGGAGCTGTTCGTACATCGGATACTCGTAGTCGGGGTCCGGGTGGGTGTCCTCCTCGAGGTCGGCCGTCTTCAGGAGCAGCTCGGTGAGGCGTTCGAGCATGTTGTGCGAGGGGACCACGCTGACCCCGTGTTCGGTCTCGCGGACGAGGTCGTCGAACGCGCCGCCGGGACGGCCGATGAGGTGCCGAACGAGGTTGTCGACGCCGCTCTCGCCCCGCCCGTCGTCGACACCGAGGAGGTACGAGAGGCTCCCGTCCTGCGGATCCATGTCGATGACCAGGACGTCGTGGCCGGCGCGGGCGTGCGCGACCGCGCAGTTGGCCGAGATGGTGGTCTTCCCCACCCCGCCGGCCTCCGAGTACACCGTGTAGGTGAGCATGAGTGTGACCCCGGCGGCGACCGACATAAACCTCCGTCAGACGATTCAGTCACATGTTTCAGCCATACTGTTCAGTTATACTAGTTAGTATTACTGGTCAGTGATTTTAGTCAGTAACACTGCCTGATTGGACGAGCTGACCGGACGGCGCGAAGGCGGGAACCGCCCACCACAAAGCGTATCACGGCGGCGAGCGGCGTCGACAGCGTGCCCTCCATCGACGGTCGATCCACCGACCAGCCGGGCGAGCGGTCCAGCAGACGACGGTTCGCGTCCGCGGCCAGCGGGGGGCTCCTCGCCTTGCTTGCGGGGTGTGCCGGTGGCTCGTTGACGAGCCGCTCTGCCACTCCGACGGCGACACGGGTACCGACCTCGACACCGATACCGACCCCGACGGCGACCGGGACCCACGGTGACCTCCCCGCGGGACCGCGGTCGTACCCGGACAGACCCGCCGATCTCTCGCCCGAGACGGTCCGCGAATACGTCCACGATGTCGAACACGCCCGGACGTACAACGTCCTGTACGAGCCCGACATGACCGACAGCTCGCTCGACTGTCGGACGGTCTACGAGAGGGAATCGGACGGCGGCCACTACGCGCTCGCCTCGTGTACGGGGTACGCGAACTACCCCAACGTTCACGCCGACTGGGGACAGACGCCCGCGCTGTACTTCGTCTCCGACGATCTGACGGTCCGCGTCGGCGACTACGACTCGCAGCACTTCCACTGTACGGACGTGTTCGCGTCCGAGGATCCGAGCGAAAACTTCGCCGAAGTCTGCGGCGGCGGCGACGCCGCCTACCGCGTGTACAACGTCCACCCGGAGCCGCACACGGTCAGGGTTCGCGTCGAGTTTCTCGCCAGCGACGCCGAGACGGTGCTCGAACGGCAGTACACGCTCGCGCCCGCGACGGGCGTCGAACAGGGGAGTGTCACCTACCGAAAGGGAGTCTACCGGGTGACCGCGAGTCTCGACGACGGACCCGAGGCGACCTATCGATGGGAGCTGGAGACGGCGCAGACCCGCGAGGACTCCCCGGTCACGGTGCTGGTCACCCCGGCAGCGGAACTCACCATCCGACGCGTCCCGTTCCCCGAACTCTGAGACGCAGGACGGCCGCGACGCGGGGTGAACCAGCGAGCCGCACCAGGAAAGGCCTGGGTTCGGACGAACGTCCGGGTCGAGAATATAATGATTTACTCCCGGTGTAGTAAAGTTTTATTCCGGTCGGTCGTGTACGGGGGAGTACGATGAGAGCCACGCAAGCTTCCGAGGACGCACGACAGATCGATGCCGTGCCGACCGAGATCGACGCCGACGGCTCGAAGCTCGTCTACCTCTTCCTCGACGTGCGCGGCGCGTCGACCGTCTCCGAGTTAGCCGAATCGCTCGACATGACGAAGCTCGCCCTGTACAGCATCCTCGACGCGCTCGCGGGCAAGGACCTCGTCGAAGGCGAGGGCGAGACGTACCGGACGGCAGCCTGAGCACGCGAATCCGTTCTCCCCCGCACAGACGCCCTCAGCCCTCGCGCGCTTCGAGCCGCCGCCTCAGTCGCTCGGTCTCGGCGGTGAGCGCGTCGCTGACCGCCACTTCGTACGGGTCCGGGTCGTCGACGGCGCGCACGCCGAGTGGAAGGGCCTCGACGTTCTCCCGCGCTCGTTCCCGACTCTCGTCGAGCGGCGGCGGCTCGGACACCCGGTCGCCGTCGCTGACGACGGTGGTGAGGAGGTCTCGACCCGGTCCCGCCTCGTCCCGTCGCCCGACGACGTCCCGCACGTACCGCCCCTCGCGTTCGACCCGGCCGACCCGCTTCTCGCCGGGGTAGGTCACTTTCCCCGGGGAGAGCTTCATACTTGGGTGGAGTTCGCCCTCGCGTTCGACCGCGACGAGTTTGTACACCGGGTCGAGCGACGGGGCGTCCTCACTGGTCGTGAGCGCCGTCCCGGGGCCGAAGCCGTCGGCCACTCCGCTCGACCGGAGGAACTCCCGGATCGCGTACTCGTCCATCCCCGAGGAGACGAAGACGTCGACGTCGGGCAGGGTCGCTGTCACCGCCTTCGAGAGCGCGACCAGGTCGCCCGAGTCCAGCCGCACGCCTCGGAGGTCGACGCCCATCTCGCGGGCGACCCTGTCGGCGAGTTCGGCACCCGCCACCGTGTCGTAGGTGTCGACGAGGAGCGTGCTGTCGTCGCCGTAGGTGTCGAGGAACGCCTCGAACGCCTCGCGCTCGGTCGGGAAGCTCTGGACCCACGAGTGGGCCATCGTCCCATAGATCGGAACGCCGAACGCCTCGCCGGCCGCGAGGAGCGACGTGCCGTCGAAGCCACCGAGGTACGCGGCACGCGCGGCCTTCAGCCCGGCGTCGGTGCCGTGGGCGCGGCGCGAACCGAAGTCGACGAGCGCCTGCCCGCGCCCCTCTCGTTCGACGACGTCGCGCATCCGGGCGGCCTTCGTCGCGACGAGGCTCTGGAATCCGATCTGATTGAGAAAGAGCGTCTCCAGCAGTTGCGCCTCGGGCAGGGGAGCGCGGACCTCGACGAGCGGTTCGTTCGGGAAGACGACGGTCCCCTCGGGGACGGCCCTGATCTCGCCGGAGAAAGAGAGCTCCGCGAGGTAGGTGAGGAAGTCGTCCGCGAACCCTTCCTCGGCGAGGAAGGCGAGCGCACGCTCGCCGAACGAGAGCGAGTCGACGGCGGCGAGCGCCTGTTCGAGCCCGGCCGCGACGACGTATCCCCGATCGGGGGGGAGGTCGCGAAAGAAGAGGCTGAACGCCGCCTCCGGGGTGTGTCCCTGGTCGAGATACCCCTGCATCATGGTGAGCTCGTACCGGTCGGCGAAGAGCGCGAGCGTCTCGGGCGTCAGGTGACCGAACGACGGGCCTGTCATAGTGTCGACAACTCACGGCGGACACAAACGTGTTCCGCGTCCTCGACACTCACCGGCAGCGCGTCAGCAGACCGCCGGCTTCTCCCCCTCGACGGCGTTGCACGCGGTCCGGAGGTCGCGCTCGAGTCGGCCTACTCGCGTCTCGAGGTTGTCGACGCGGTTCTCGAGGCGGGTGACGTCGGCGCTGGCGGCGTCGAGGCGGCGCTGCAGCCGCGCTCGCTCGGACGCGAGCTCCTCGTTGTCCGCCTCGAGCCCGTCGATCCGCGACTGGAGCTGGCGCTCGCTCGCGCGGAAGGCGCGGACCTGCGTCCGGAGGCGCGACAGCTCCGAGCGGGTGATCTGGAGGCGCTCGCGGGTCGTCGACAGCGCCACCGACGTCGACGACAGCTCCGATTGGGTCGCGTCGAGCTGTGACTCGGTCTCCTCGAGGTTCGCCGAGACCTGGCTGACGTCACCGCGCGTGGTCGCAAGGGTCCGGTCGAGTTCGGCGAGCTCCACGCGCGTGTTCGAGAGCTCCCGTTCGGCCGCCTGGAGGTCGGTTCGGAGGGCCTCGTTCCGTTCGCGGAGCTCCGCGTTCTGCGCGTCGAGCTGTTCGACGGAGTGTTGGAAGAACAGCGTCGCGCCCGCGGTCCCCGTCGCGAGGACCACCACGAGCGCCACGAACACGGCGTTGATCGTCCCACCGATGAGTCGCATGCGGCGGGAAGGCGCGTGGAGGGCTTGAACCGCCCGAGAGACGGAGGCGCACGGACAGAGGGGCACACGGATCGACGGCCGAACTGGGAACCAGCGTTACCGAACAGTTCTCGTTGTACTCGATCCGCGCTGTGCTCGGCGGAGACGTTCTCGGGCGTGTCAGTCCGAGAGTTCCTTCAGGAGCCGACGGACGTGGCCCTCGGAGTAGGAGACGTCGAAGTACCGCTCGAGGACGTCTCTGAGCGTCTCCGGCGTCCACTCCTCGCCGCCGACGCCGTACTCTCTCGGCGGGGTGGCGACGACGTCTTCGAGGACGGACCGGTCGAGCGCGGTCGGCCGGCCGGGACGGTCCTCGTCGGTGATGGCCTCGTCGATGGGGCGCTCTTCGAACCGGGAGAGCCAGTAGTAGACCGTCGAACGGGGGATGCCGTAGCGGTCGCTCAGGTCGTCGACGGCGACACCGTCGAGGTAGTCGAGCGCGACCATGAGCCGCTTCGTCGCCTTCGCGTCCGTGGTCGCGGCGAGCTGCTCTCTGAGCGCCGCCGGGTCGACGTGGTCGAGTTTGCTCATACCCGTCCGAAGGGGAACACCGGCTTAAATCTAAGGACATATGTCTCGGCGACGGAGCGGGAGAGAGGAGGTGCCCGGGACGAGCGGGGACGCAGAGTCGGTACATCCAAGAGGGACGAGGCGGAGAGTCGAACGTCATGGGTACTCCCGACTCCACACCGGGCCCACGGAGCAAGGTCGAACGCGTCATCGAGGAGTACGGCCTCGAAGGGCTCGGCGACGAGCTAGAACGACGGTGGACGGGCGAGTCGGGCGAGCGCGAGAGCCTGCGGAGCCTCGCCGATCGGTTCAACCGGGAGGTGCTCCGCGCGGCCCTCGACGAGGCGGGAGCCAGTCCGCTCGACGGCGAAGTGGAGAACACCTACCGGCTGCTGCGCGGCGAGGACGTCAGCCCGGGGATGCAAACCGAGGTCCGCCGCCAGCTCGAACGCGACGGGGTCGACCGCGAGCAGGTGGAGTCGGACTTCGTCTCTCACCAAGCCATCCACACCTACCTCCGAGAGCACCGGGGTGCCGAACTGGAGAGCGAAGAGGAGTCGCGCGTCGAGAAGGAGGCGCGGACCATCCGCCGGCTCCAGGGGCGTGTCTCGGTCGTGACCGAGAGCGGGCTCACGCGGCTCTCGAACGCTGGCGACATCACGATCGGCGACTTCGAGGTGTTGACCGACGTCCAGGTGTACTGTGCGGACTGCGGCTCGCAGTACGAGGCGGTCGAACTCATCGAGCGCGGCGGCTGTGACTGCGACCCCGACGAGGCGAACGAGCTGGATATTTGATATCACGGGGGCGAGCGACGCGCCGACAGCGCGTCCGCGTCATGAACGTTTATGTGCGGTCCGGAGTATGTTCATCTGATGACCTCAGCACAGACGCCGGAGACGGACACCGCTATCGACGTTCACGTCGAGAACGTCGGTGGCATCTCCGACGCCGACGTCACGCTTCGGCCGGGCGTCACGGTTCTCGCCGGGCGAAACGCGACGAATCGAACGTCGTTCCTCCAGGCGCTCATGTCAGCACTGGGGAGCGAACACGTCTCGCTCAAGGGCGACGCCGACGGAGGGCGCGTCGAGTTGGCCGTCGACGGTGAGACGTACACGCGGACGCTCGAGCGGACCGGAGCCAGCGTCCGCACCGGCGGCTCTCCCTACCTAGACGAGGACGAACTGGCCGAACTGGCCGATCTGTTCGCGTTCCTGCTCGAATCGAACGAGGCGCGTCGGGCCGTCGCCCGGGGCGACGACCTCCGCGAACTCATCATGCGCCCGGTCGACACGACGGCGATCAACGCCGAGATCGACCGGCTGAAGGAGGAAAAACGCGCCATCGACGACGAACTCGACGAGCTCGACGGGCTCGCGGACCGCCTGCCCGACCTCGAAGAGCGGCGGACGCAGTTAGAAGAACGCATCGAGGAGACCGAGGCCGAGCTGGAGGCCGCTCGCGAGGAGCTGGAGACGGCCGACGCGAGCGTCCAGCGCTCCCGAGAGGAGAAGAACAGCCTCGACCGCAAGCTCGACTCGCTCGGCGACGCGCGCGACGAGCTCGAATCGGTGCGGTACGACCTCGAAACCGAGCGCGAGAGCCTCGACTCGCTCCGGACCGACCGCGACGAGGTCGAGTCCGAACTCGACGCGACCGACGGCGGGCGAGAGGTCGACGTCACCGAGATCGAGGCCGAACTCGACCGCCTCCGCAACCGCCAGCAGGCGCTGGATTCGACGGTGAAACAGCTCCAGAGCGTCATCCAGTTCAACGAGGAGATGCTCGAGGGGACGAACGAGGAGATCGCCCGGGCGCTGCGCGACGACGAGGGGTCGGTGACCGACGCCCTGCTCGCGGACAGCTCCGTCGTCTGCTGGACCTGCGGCTCCTAGGTCGACGAGGACGACATCGAGACGACGCTCGACCGCCTCCGGGAACTGCGCCAGGAGAAGATCTCCGAGCGGCGCTCGCTCAAGCAGGAGGTGTCGGAGAAGCAGTCGCGGCGCGACGAGGTGCAGAACGCCGCCCGGGAGTACGAGCGGCTCGAACGCCGGCTGGAGAGCGTCGAAGACGAGATACAGCGCCGCGAGGACAAGGTCGAGCGCCTCCAAGAGCGCCGTGGAGAGCTGAAAGAGCGCGTCACCGAGCTGGAGGAGGAGGTCGAGTCGCTGGAGGACGAGACCTACAGCGAGGTGCTCGACCGCCACAAGGACGTCAACCGCCGCGAGTTCGAGCTCGACCGGCTCAGAGACGAGAAGCGCGAGGTCGAGACCGAACTCGAGGAGATCGAACGCCGCCTGGGCGAGCGAGAGAACCTCGAAGCCGAGCGCACGGAGATAAACGAGGAGCTCGAAGAGCTCCGAACGCGCATCGACCGCATCGAGCGCGAGGCCGTCTCCGAGTTCAACGAGCACATGGACGAGGTGCTCTCGCTTCTCGAGTACGAGAACATCGACCGCATCTGGATCGAGCGCACCGAAAAGCAGGTCCGGGAGGGACGGCGGCGGGTCACGAAGAACTCGTTCGACCTCCACATCATCCGGTCGACCGACGACGGCACCGCCTACGAGGACACGGTAGACCACCTCTCAGAGAGCGAACGGGAGGTGACCGGGCTGGTGTTCGCCCTCGCCGGCTACCTCGTCCACGAGGTGTACGAGACCTGCCCCTTCCTGCTCATGGACTCGCTGGAGGCCATCGACTCCAACCGGATCGCGGCGCTCGTCGACTACTTCGCCTCGTTCGCCGACAACCTCGTGGTCGCGCTCCTCCCCGAGGACGCCCAGGCGCTCGACGACGGCTACCGGCGCGTCACCGACATCTGACCGGCGCGATCCACCCGTCGTCTGCGACACCGACGGGCACGCGAAGCGACCGCCTCGTTACATTGTTATTCGTGTAACGTCAGCGGGCAGAACGATCGGGTTCGCTCGGGCGAGTCCGTCGGGACACCGAAAGTGATTGCCCGTATTTACCTCCGATGGGACCGTCGGGGTGAAGTGATGACTCGGGGCGGACGGGCGGCGGCTGGACAGTCTGGAGCGACGACGGCCGTGCCGAGGGATCGGCTCCGCGCGCGAAGGCGAATCGTCGACGAGACGAGCGTCGGCCGTCGGAGATGGAGGACGCGAACACGGTCGAGACGGTCGCCGCGTCGACAGTCGGTGTGACGAGGAGTGGGGTGTATCCACGGCGGTCAGTGTGACGCGGGGAGCCGGCGTGATGTGGGGAGTTGGCGTGACGACAGTAGTCGGCTGCCGGACCGGAGGGGCGGATGCGGACAGACGGGTAGCACGGACGACGTGAGCACGGAACCGAAAGTGAGTATAGAATTGTAACGATACTCGATCTGTCAGTCCGTGGCCGCGAGGTCGTCGCCCACGTCCGTCGCGTCGGCGTTGGCGTCGGATGGCGGGGTCCGCACGTCGGTGAACGCGAACATCGCCCCGCCCGCCGGGGCGTCGGTCACCGAGACGGTCCAGCCGTGTGCCTCGGCGACGCGGCGGACGATGGCGAGGCCGAACCCGGTCCGGTCGGGGTTCGACGAGACGCCGTAGTCGAGGATTCGACCACGGTCGGCCGGGGGGATGCCGGGGCCGTCGTCGGCGACGGCGAAGCCGTGGACGGTCGCCTCCTCCCGCTGCCCGTTCGTCGAGCGCTCGCCCTCGGTGAGGTCGAAGACGCGGACGTGTGTCGTCGGCCCGGCGTACGCGACGGCGTTCGAGAAGAGGTTCTCCAGGAGCTGCTGGAGGCGACCGGCGTCCGCGCGAACGACGAGCGTGGAGTCGACGGTGAGGCGGGCCGCCTCGGTGTCGACGGACTGCCAGGCGGCTTCGGCGACCTCCGGGAGGGAGACGGGTGTGAGCCCGCTGATGCTCTCACCCTCCTGCGCGAGCGTGAGGAGGTCGTTGATGATGCGCTCCATCCGTTCGAGCGCGAAGCGGACGTGTGCGGCGTGGGTGGTGTCGTCGGTCTCCTTGAGGAGGGAGAGGTTGCCGCTCGCGACCGACAGCGGGTTGCGGAGGTCGTGAGAGACGACGTTCGCGAACTCCGCGAGACGGTCGCGCTGGCGTTCGAGTTCGGCCACGTGGGTGACCCGCTCGGTGACGTCGTGTGAGTTGATGACGAACCCCTCGATGACGGGGTCATCGAGGAGGTTTCGACCGGTGTTCTCGAGGACGACCCACCCCTTCTCGGGGTGGGCGAACCGGAACGTGATGGTCGGTCGGTACGAGGGGTCGGCGATGGCCTCGAAGAGCGTCTCCGCGGCGTAGTCGACGTCGTCGGGGTGGAGGTAGTCGAACCCGACCTCGCCGACGAGGTCCTCAGGGGCGTACCCGAACACGTGAGCCGCCGCCGGCGAGAGATACGTGA
Organism: Salinigranum sp.; assembly: GCA_041641615.1. GTDB lineage: Archaea > Halobacteriota > Halobacteria > Halobacteriales > Haloferacaceae > Salinigranum. Next base: position 24,958 of record JBEPYA010000001.1, read on the forward strand.
AGACGCCGTTGGCGTCGACGATGGAGACGACGTCCGAGGAGTGCTCGACGAGCTTGCGGAAGCGGCGCTGCTGGTCGTCTATCGCCCGGGCGGTCCGGTACTGGACGGCGTAGTTCTTGACCCGGTTGGCGAGGAGCGTATACTGTTCGCTGGCCGTCGACTTGGGGAAGTAGTCGGTCACCCCGGTGGAGATGGCTTCGGCGGCGACCTCCTCGCTCCCGGCCGCCGTGTAGAGGACGAACGGCAGGTCGGGGTAGCGGACGCGAACCCGCTTGAGGAACGTCAGCCCGTCCATCTCGGGCATCTCGTAGTCCGACACGACGCAGTCGACACCGTCGAGCACACCGAGCGCCTCCGTCGCCGAGGCGAACGAGCGGACCGCGAGCGCCGGCCGTTCGAGCGGGAGGAACGAGGCGACGAGGTCGCGGACGCCCGCGTCGTCGTCGACGTGGAGCACGCGGAACGTCTCTATCTCGTCATCACCGGCCTCGTCGGTCATCGATTTCCGGCCGGACTAGGCGGGCAGAGTATATATACACCGCCCTCAGGCCGAAAGCGGACAGCGGAAAGGGGATAGCCGGAGGCGAGAACGGGCGGGGGCGACGCGAGGATCGGAGCAGGCAGAGAGCGACAGCTCACGCACTGCGGTCGCAGTCCGCACAGAGCGAGCTGACCGACATCGACAGCATTCCGGTGTGTTCGCGGGTGAGTGGGCAGCCACAGCGGCTGCAGGTTGGCGGGTTTTCCATGATCGTATCCGTCGGTACGTCGGGGGTGGAAGGCTTTGTTATAGGTGTACTACCGAGCCCGCGCGGCGACCGGTCTCAGCGGTCCGCGTCGATGCTGTCCGCCGAATCCGGGGAGAGCGGGCTCAGGTGCGTCGACAGCACCGTCTCGCGGCCCCGTGTCGCGTCGAGCGCAGTCCGGGCCCACCGCTCCGTCGGATCCGTTCGGCCGGCGTCGACAGCGGCGTCGGGGAGCGCGTCGACGTCGGGGTCGGCGTCGGTGTCGCTCTCGCTGTCGATGCCAGCGACCGCGATTACGCGGTCGAGTGCGGCCCGCGAGGGACGACCCGAGAGCGCACGCAACCGGGACCAGACGTGGAGGGTGTCGACGAGCAGCCGCTCGGCCACCACCGACGGGTCGGAGAGAGAGGGAACCGTCGAGAGGTACGCCGCCGCGGCCGTCTCTTCGACCGGCACCTCTGCGGTGAGCCACGATTCGATCCGCGCTTGCGACGCCCCCGGGGCGAGCGCGTCACCGGCGCGGGTGAAGAGCGCTTCCTCCTCGCGCGCGACGGCGTGGAACGCGTTGCCGACGACTACCGCGTCGGCGCCCGCGTCGAGCATCGCTCGGGCGTCTTCGGCCGAGGAGAGGCCACCGCCGTACCACACTCGCGAGCCCGAGACCGCCCCGGAGACGGCCGCGAGGAGCCGTTCGGCCGCTCTCCCCCCGAACGTTCCGGAGTACTCGACGTAGACGACGGGACAGTGGAGGTACCGGTCGGCGACCATCGCCCGGCGGGCGGCCTCCCCCGGTTCGAGAACGTCGTCGGGTCCGACGCCCGCCTCGCGCGCGGCGGCGCTGTCAGGGTTCTGGACGAGGTACGCCTCGAACGCGGCCGTCTCCAGGAGCCACGACGTGGCCGCGTCCGCGAGCATCCGGCGGACGAACGCCGGGGTCCACGCCGGAACGCGGTCGGCGACGAGCGAGGGCGCCAGGTCGTCGCGGACGCGTTCGATACCCGCGCCGAGTTCCCCCACGACTGCCTCGACACTCCCGTTGAGCACCTGGGGGATGGCGATGAAGGCCGCCACCTCCCGCGTGTAGTCGGTGACGTGCGTCGGGTGGCTCGGTTCGTGGAAGACGGGGACGTCCACGAGAGAGAGCAGCGCGAACGTCGCCTCCGTGTTCGCCCCCGTCACCGCGGTCGACCCGCCGACGGCGACCGCGTCGGTGAACGAGAGATACCGCGGGTAGAGGAGCGGGAGTCGCCGCCGTGCCTCGGGGTCGACCTTCGTGAGGTGCGTCCACGACGCCGGGACCGGGTTGGTGTCGACCGGGAGGACGCGCGCGGCGACGCGTCCCATCGCTCCGAGACGGTTCAACCGGACGCCGAGTCCTCGCCGAGCCCTCATCGGTCGTCGTCCCCGTGCATGTGTCTCCCGTCGAATCGAGCGGACAAAACGCGTGTGGTGTATGGAGCGAGAGAGCGACTGGCCGCGAGCCGCCAGGCGAGAAACAGCGCGAGAACCGACAGCGAGCCCGCTCGAATGTCAAAACGTTCAAGCCGGTGCCGGAGGGAGGCGCTCGTATGACAACCGCCGGACCGCGTTGCGGTCGACGGTCGCGAGTCGGGAGGCGACGATGAGCGACGCGGGCGTACTCACCCGGCTCGCCCGGCTGGTCGCCGACGCCGACCGCGTGCCGACCGCCCAGCGCGCCGTCCTCGGCTACTACGCGGAGACCGGCACGTTCGACGCGCGGGCGCTCGAACTCAAATCACGGGTCGACGGCGTGATGGACGAGATCTTAGAAGAGCTCTACGGCGAGTGCGAACGGGCGCTCGCCGCGGCGCTCGGCGTGCGCGAGGACAGGGTATCGTTCACGTACGAGACGAAGCTGACGCTGCCGGCCGAACTGACGCTCGGATATCTCTTCCGCCGGGCGCGCTCGCGGGCGACGGCGGGGTACGATCCGCTCGCGGACGGCGGAGCGCGGAAACTCCCGACCTGGGTACCTCGACCGGGTGGGCGACCGGACACCATCGCCCACCGAAACGGCACGAACCGCGACGCGGACCAGTTCGTCGCGGACGCGCGCGAGATGACGGCGTTCGTGGTCGCCGCGCTCCTCGACGGCGACATGCGCGACGCCATCAACGACGAAGAGTTCGACGACTTCGTCGTCACGGTCGAGGGGGCGGACCCCGGAGAGGAAGAACGGGTCGCCGAAATCACCCAGTCGTGTCTCCAGTCGCGGGTCGAGGCCGGGTTCGCGTCGTACCCCGACGGCGTTCGTGAAGCGTACGACCACGCGGTCGAGGTGAGCGAGGCACACCAGGCACAGGACGAGCGGTTCCGCGAGCTGATGACGGCGGCGAGCGGCGAGTCCGACGAAGCGCTGTCGCGCGAGGAGGCCCGCGCGGCCATCGAGGCCGAGTACAAACACCGGCCGATGGCCGACGACGACCACCCCTTCACCCGGGAGGAGCTCGACCTGCCCTACCTGACGACGCAGTACGACCGCGTCGGCGTCATCTACCACGGGATGCTCGAGATGTACCGCGCGGCGGGGTTCGAGATAGAACCGGCGTTCGAACGCTCCATCGTCTTCGCCATCATCGGCGCGCAGGTGTGGCTCGACGACGTCGACGACTACCGCGTGGACGTCGAGGAGGGACAGCTCACCCCCGTCACTGCCGAGTACCTCCTCGACGACTCCGACCGGGAGGCGTTCGAGACCATCATCGACGTCTCGAACGCCTACTTCGACCGGGCTCGCCGATACGCCGACGCCGCTGACTCGACGCTGACGGGTATCGCGGTCGAGTACATCCTCCACTCCGGTGACGTCGCACACCTCCCCGGCGCCGACAGCTGAATCCGATGGACGGTTTCTGAATCGATCAGGGGAACGATTCTCCCCCACAACACCACCGTGTCCGCCGTTGTGCTTATAAAATCAACTATCCGATATCTTATGACCTATGGGCATATTTTCGAAACACACCACTGTGTCCGTCGTTGTGCTGATACGAACCCGAGAACAGCGGACACAGTGGTGTGTGTCCCCGGTAGGTTTATATATGAGGTCGACTCCCGAGGGCGAGGTGCGGCGAAGGGGAACACCACCGTGTCCGCAGTTCTGGGGCGGAGACAGGTGGGGAAACGGGGCTACTCGAAGTCGTCGAGCGTCGCTGTCGGCGGGTCGTCGAGGTGCTCCTCGATGGAGTCGTGGACGCCGACGAGTTCGACGGTCTCGGCCATCGCCGAGAGGAGAAGTTCGACGTCCATGTCGAGGGCGTACTCCCGGTAGGTGCCGCCGCGGCGTCCTTCGTTGCGTTCGGTGACGCTCACGATGCCGAGCATCGCCAGCTCCGAGAGGTGGTCGCGCATCCGTCTCGGCACGAGGGGGTCGCGGTTCGCGAGTTCGGCGAAGCGCGTGTAGCGGGGTCGGACGTCCCGGGAACGGACGGGCGCTTCTCCTTCCAGATCGAGTGTCAACAACGCGTAGAGAACGAGGTGGCCGTGCTCGGTGAGACCCGTGATACCCTCCTTGATGCGGCCGCGTTCGAGCGCCCGTCTCCCCCGTCGGACGTGTTCGGCCGTGACGTGTTCGGTATCCTCGTCGCGAGCTAGGTCGCCCGCCTTCATCAGGAGGTCGATGGACTGGCGGGCGTCACCCGCGTCCTTCGCGCCGTAGGCGGCACAGAGCGGGATGACCTCGTCGTCGAGGACGCCGTCGTGAAAGGCGACGTCGGCGCGTTGCTGGAGGATAGCGCGGAGGTTGGTGGCGTTGTAGGCGGGGAAGTGTATCTCCTGTTCACAGAGCGAGCTTTTGACCTTCGGAGAGAGGTCGTCGCGGAAGGAGAAGTCGTTCGAGATGCCGATGAGACCGATCTTGGCGTCGCCGACCTTCTCGTTCGCACGCGCACGGGGGAGCTGGTAGAGGATGCTGTCGTCCTTGATGTGGTCGATCTCGTCGAGGACGATGAGGACCGTCCCGCCGCAGTCGTCGAGTTCGTCCCAGAGCATCTCGTAGACGGCCCCCAGGGGGTAGCCCGTCGTCGAGATCTGGTTCGTCTCCGACCGGAACTCGTTCACCAGGCGGGTCGCGACCTGGTACGACGAGGTGAGGCCGTCACAGTTCAGGAACACGACCGTGAGGTCGATGTCGTCGTACTCCGCGACGTCGCTCTTGAGGTGTTCGAGGAGGTATCGGGTCGCCGCCGTCTTCCCTACGCCCGTCTTGCCGTAGAGGAAGACGTTGTTGGGCTGCTCGCCGTTGATGACGGGCTGGAGCGCGCCCTGGTACGTCCGCAGCTCCTCGTCTCTCCCGACCAGCTCCTCGGGCTGATAGTCCTCCCGGAGCGCGTCGCGGTCACGATAGATGTCGTGGTCCCGCTCGAAGAGGGCCATGTACCACCCAGTCACGGATCGTTTATAAAACCACCGTGTCCGCAGTGTCCGCTGTTCTTCGAGTATATAAAGAACGGCCGGGACACACCCCCTCCACTTTGTCCGCAGTAACCGCTCACGAGAGGGGGTGGGGGTGCGCGGAGCTCTTGTCACAACACGAACGCTTAATATCATATGCGTTGATGTGGTCCGTAGCCTCGAAAAACACGTTTAATTCTCTCTCACTAGTGTTAATTTAATAGTCTAGACGAGCCAGCCGTCGACCCCCGTCCCCTCTCGCGAGACGAGAACAGCGGACAAAGTGGTGTGAGTGTACCCTCCCCCATTTTCGGGGTCGGGTCGGTTTGGGGGACGGCCTCTCCGTGCTCCTCCCGACTCTCGTCTCACTCTCGACTCTCCCTCCCTCATCTCTTCGCGTTCCTTTCTCTCCTCGCGTCTCTCGTCCTCCCCGTCCCGTCTTCGCGTCTCTTCACGTCTCTTGTCTGCCCCGTCCCATCTTCTCCGCTCTCGCCCCGTCTTCTCCGCCCTTCTCTCGTCCTCGCCCTCTCGTGTACTGTTCGGTGCCTTCCGTCTCGAGGTCGATCGCATCGAGCCGATAGAACGAGAGAGCGGTGTCGCCGCGTGCACCGCGACCACGGGTCGAACACACGACCGAAGAACAGCGGACATTGTGGGGTCGCCTCGACCTACCGAGCGTTCGTTGAGATACGCGCGATTATTCGAATCCGGCGGTTACTGCGGACACGGTGGTGTTCCGCGAGATGAGACTCGGTGGTTTCCCGTGTCCGCTCGAGACACCGTAGTTTCCCGCGAGGTGAGCGGCAATCCGTGCGCCTCGACCGTGTCGACGGCCGGATTACTGCGGACACGGTAGAGGGGAACCGCACGTAGGGCGGAAACTCTCACGGCCACAGCGGGTGCTATCGCGATCACAGCAGTGCGGGCACAACGAGAGTTATCGCGAACACAGCAGTGCGGACACAACGAGAATTACCGCGGACACGGTGGTGTTCGCGTGCGTCTTTCGACGGGCGAGCGGCTGTCCGTTTCAGGCGGTCATCGTCGGCGGTCGGTTCAGTCGGTCGATGAACGTCTCGTAGTCCGAGAGCACCGCGTCGAGGGAGAAGTCCTCCGCTCTCGTCCCTAACGCCGCGGCCGGAACGGGCGCGTCGAGCGTCTCCAGAATTGCCTCGGCGAACGCGGCGTCGTCGCCGACGCGGGTGAGGCGGCCGTATCGGCCGTCGGCGAGGATCTCGCGGGGTCCCGACGGGCAGTCCGTCGAGACGATGGGCGTCTCGCAGGCGAGCGCCTCGAGCAGCACGGTCGGGAGCCCCTCGTGCTTCGAGGAGAGGGCGAACACCGACGCGGCGGCCATGTAGGCGTAGGCGTTGTCGACGTAGCCGGCGAACGTGACGACGTCACTGAGACCGAATGCCGCCGTGAGCGCTTCCAGTTCGGCGCGGTTCGACCCCGAGCCGCCGATGACGAGTTTGACCCAGGGGCGTTTCTCGTGGACGCGCCTGAACGCCCGGAGGAGCATCGCGTGGTCTTTCGCGTCTTCGAGCCGGCCGACCGTGAAGACGACGTCGCCCTCCATGAGCTCTCGCGCCTCCTCGCCGAGTCGCTCGCGCGCGGCGGCGCGGATGTCGTCGACGTCGATGGGGTTGTACAGCACCGACACCCGGTCGTCCGTGACCCGCGTCCCGGCGACGACGCTGTCGACGACCCCCTGTGAGACGCCGACGACGTGGTCAGCGCGGGGGTAGAGCGCGGAGGCGAGCGTCGCGGTCGCGCGGTCGCGCAGCCCTGGTCGCACCCCGAACGTGTTGTGCTCGGTGAGGACGAGTCGCGTGTCGACGCCGGCGATGGCGTCGGTGAGGACGCCGACGACGTTCGCGTTCATCATCGCCGCGAACAGGACGTCCGGGCGTTCCCGTCTGAGGTACGCGCGGAGCGCCGGGATGGCGGCGAGGACGCCGACCCCCGGTATCTCCGGCGTTTCCAGGTTGACGACGGTGACCGCCCCGTCGACGCGGTCGAGCAACGGCCCGACGCCGCGGGCGAGGACGAGGTCGACGCTGTACCCGCGGGTGGCGAGGCCGTTCGCGATGGTGACGGTCACCTGCTGGGCGCCTCCGAGGTTCATCGTCGGAATGAAGAAGGCGACCCGGGGGGTCGGGCGCGTCGTGGCAGCCGCGGCCGCCCCTGTGGTCGCGGCGCCGTCTCTTCTGCTCCCGACTGCCGCCCCTCGACTCTCGCCGCTCCTGCCGGTCGAGCCGTTTCGGCCGGCCGAACCGTTCGTCGTCACCCCACGCTCACGGTTTCCGGAGGTCTCGGGGTTCGCGTCCCCCCAGTTCGCGGCGGTGTCATCGCCGCCGAGACGCGCGCCGCTCACGACCCCACCACCCGATGAAGGAGCTGTCGACCGCGTCTCGCCGGCGCGTAGGTGTACCGACCGCCGAGCGCCGTCGCGAGGAACAGATAGCCCTCTACGTCCCTCGGATCGAGGCGGAGCGACCGGAGGAGGAATCGTCGCGCGTCGGCGTAGTGACCGTGCTGGACGGCGGTTCGACCCATCTTCCCGGCCATCGCGGCCTCGAACGCTCGCTCGACCCCGTACTCGGCGGCCAGCGGGCGGAACGTCTCCACGAACAGCGGGTAAGTGACGTCGCGCTTGGTCGCGTAGTTCTTCGTCACCCGGTCGTCCCCCTCGAGGTGGCGCACGACGAGCGGTTCCTCGCAGGCCGCGAAGGCGCACTCGGTGGAGAGGCGGACGAACCACTCGCGGTCCTGCCAGCTGGGGAACCGCTCGTCCGGGAACCCGACGGTGTCGAAGACGTCGGCTCGGACCATCACGCCGGAGTACTCCGAGATGGACGCCCCCCGGAGGAGGGCCTCGGTCACCCACCCGCCGAGCGTGTGGACGACCGTGTTGACCGGTCGGCCGTCCCGGCGGAGTTCGGTGCCGACGTAGACGAGGCCGACGTCGTCGTCGCTCGCCTCGAACGTCTCCATCTGCCGGGCGAGCTTCGTCGGCTTCCACTCGTCGTCGTCGTCGAGAAAGGCGACGTACTCGCCGGTCGCGGTGCGAACCCCGCGGTTCCGCGTCGCGCTCCCGCCGCGGTTCTCCTCGTTTCGGAGGTACGTCACCCGCTGGAGGGCGTCGAGGTCGACGCGCTCGACGACCGGCTCCAGGGGGGTCGGCGAGCAGTCGTCGACGACGACGAGTTCGATCTTCGGATAGGTCTGCGCGGCGACGCTCTCCAGCGCCCGGCGGAGGCGGTCCGGTCGGTCGTACGTCGGGAGGACGACGCTGACGAGCGGTGCGTCGGTGCTGACGGGAGGCGCATCGCCGCTGCCGCGCGACGTGTCGGTCACGGCTGGCCCTCGCGCGTGTCGCGGCAGAGCGAGAGAGAGTCGCGTTCGGTCATTGCCCCCACCGACGGCGGTTACGCCGATAGTTACTCACCGTCTACCGACCCGCTCCGGGTTGTACGCCCACCCTACCCGGTTTTCGTCTCGCGTTTTCACCCCCTCGGGACGACCCCTTCGCTCGGTCCGTCGGCTCCGGGACACCTATACCTCCCCCGCGGCGAACACGACGGTATGCGACTCGCCGAACGCTCGTGGACGGACGTCGACGCCCTCGACACCGACCTGGCCGTCGTCCCGGTCGGCAGCACCGAACAGCACGGCCCGCACGCGCCGCTGGGCACCGACACTTTCACCGCCCGCGCGGTGGCCGACGCCGGCGCCGACGCGTGCGCCCGCGACGTGGTCGTCGCCCCCGCCATCCCCGTCGGCGTCGCCGAGGAACACCGCCAGTTCACCGGAACGCTCTGGGTCGCCCCCGACACCTTTCGAGCCTACGTCCGCGACGTCGTCGCGAGCCTCGCTCACCACGGGTTCGACCGCGTCGTCCTCGTCAACGGCCACGGCGGCAACGTCGACGCCCTCCGCGAGGTCGCCGGCGAGATCACCCGCCACGACGAGGCCTACGCCGTGCCGTTCACGTGGTTCGACGCCGTCGGCGAGGACTCGAACGAGATGGGCCACGGCGGCCCACTGGAGACGTCGCTCCTCCTCGCGACCCATCCGGACCTTTTAGACGAGGACCGGTTTCGGGAGGCGAACGAGGGCGGGAGCGACGGGTGGGGCGAGTGGTGCCAGGGGGTGAACCTCGCGTTCGACAGCGCGGAGTTCACCGACAACGGGACCGTCGGCGACCCGACCCGAGCCACCGGAGCGTGGGGCGAGGAACTCCTCGACCGCGCCGCGACGGCGCTGGCGGCAGTGCTCGACACCGTCGCCGACCGCGACACGACGCGACCCTCACACCGGTAGCCGCTCGTCCAACCCCCACCGGCCGCCCGCGACGTTCGACCCCCGCGACGATGCGGGGCCCCAACGCGGACAGTGGTGGGCCGTTTCGCCCGGGCTTAACCAACAACCCCCGAATTAACCAACAACGTCCGTCCTCCGATCGGTAACTCGCTAAGAAAACCCGATAACGGGTACACGAAAAAACCGAGGAATACAGGGAAAAACCACGTGAGAAATATTCCACATATAGCTCGTGCATTCTCGGCTAATACGTAATATATACGCCAATAATCGAAATCACATCGAACATAAACTCCTATAACATACGGATAAAATAGGGAGATACCCGGAAAACACACGGGACAAACACGAATAACATACGTGAATTATACGACCTGAGAGTCGTCTAAACACCCTCGTATCGATGGATCTCTCTGAAAACAGTCGATACGCGCACCGACTCACTCACGACGCCGGAGTTCCAGCCGACCGGGGTGAGAACGGCGAGCCCGCTCGGCTCACCTCGCCCCTCGATCAGTCGAGGTAGCCCATCTGCTTGAGGCGGTCGGCGACGACGTCGAAGTCCTCGCTCTCTCCGTCCGCTGGCTCGTTCGAGAGGAACCGCCGTTCGCCGACGGCGAGAGGTTCTAGTTCTTGCCCGCGGGACCGTTCGTCCGTCGTCTCACCCGCGACTTCCACCAGCGGGCGGCCGTCGAGGTCGGTCGGGTCGATTCCGAGTAGCGCGAGGACCGTCGGGGCGACGTCGACGACGGACGGCGAGGGGACCGCGAAGCCGGCGTCGGGGTCGATTCTCGGGCCGGACGCGACGACGAGGCCGGTCCAAGTGTGGCTGAACTCATCGGTCCCGCCGAAGACGCGCTCGCGGACCACGTCCGACACCTTCCAGCGCATCCCCGCGGGTCGGAGGAGAATGTCGGGCGCGCTCTCCTCGTTCTCGATCTCGCCGACGAGCGCGTGGCGGTCCTCGACGGCCTCGAACACGCGCGATCCATCGGGCGCGCGGAGCGCGCGCAGGTCCGCGACGAGCGATTCTCTGAACCCGTCGAACGCCTCGGGTGCGATCACGCCGCCCGGGTCGCGTCCCGCGACATTGCAGCGGATGCCGAGCGAGGAGAGCGAGCGGCAGTACGCGGCCGAGCGCTCGACGTCGACGTACTCGCCGGCCTCGACGACTTCGAGGAGGAGCGATTCGGGGAGCAGACGCGCGATGGCCTCGTCGAGGCCGACCCGGGCGAGCGCGCGCTCGACGCGGGTCGGGGTGACCCCGACCCGCGCGAGCCCACCGAGGACTCCGCCGAGGGCGCGTTCACCCGGCGACGACCCGCCTGTCTCGTGTTCACCTGCGTCCGGCTCTCCCTCGTCGCGTATCGCGTGCTTCTCGCCCTCGTTCCAGACGTGCCGCGTCGCCTCGGCGGAGGTGACGAGGTCGCCGCGCTCGCGCAGCCAGGCGTTGAGGTAGACGACCCGGTCGTACTGGTGGATGCCGTGGTCCGAGACCAAGAGGACGGTGCAGTCGTCGCCAGCGAGGTCGCACAGCCGCTTCACGCCGGCGTCGACCCGGCGGTAGACGCGAGTGACGGCCTCCCTGTCCGTGCCGTCGGTGTGGAAGACGGCGTCGGGTGCCTGGAACTGCACCATCATGAACGACCAGTCCTCATCGCTCGCGAGCCGTTCGGCGACGGCGACACGGGAGTCGACGAGGCGCTCGTACTCCTTGATGCGGCCTTCTCGCGAAGTCGCGTCGCGGCCGTAGACGGTGTAGTCGTCGACGCCCAGTTCTTCTAAGCTCTGTTCCTCGCCGTCGACCATCACGGGGGTCCCCTCGGGCGCGAGGTAGCCGGGGACGAGCGAGCCCTCGAACGCGTGCAGCGGGTGGGTCACCGGCACGTTCACGACGACGGAGGAAAGCCCGTGTGCCGACAGCGTCTCCCACAGGAAGGGGACGCGGACGTCGGCGGCGTTCACCAGTCGCGGGGTACCGTCGTCGTACGAGTGGAAGTCGTAGACGCCGTGGCGCCACGGCTCGACGCCGGTGACGACGGAGGGCCACGCCGAGGGGGTCCAGGGCGGGAACGTCGTGTCGAGGTCGCGGGCGACGCCCTCCTCGACGAGCGCCGAGATGGTCGGCAGCTCGCCCGCGTCGAGCAGCGGATCGAGCTGCTCGAAGCACGCGGCGTCGATACCGATGAGGAGAACCTTGCCCTGAGTCATTACCCTCTCGACGCCCGTTTTCGACATTAACATGGGCCGCCTAACGCTCTCCTCGCCTTCGACTGACAGGTAGGTCGGGCCTACCGTGACCCGGTTTTCACCCGCTCATCCCAGCGAAATGTCGAGGTACAGCATCACGACCGCGCCGGCGATACTCCCCAGCGTGGCGACGCGCTCGTGCCCTCCCGTGTGGGTCTCGGGGACGATCTCGTCCATGATGACGAACAGCATTGCGCCGGCGGCGAAGCCCATCGCGTAGGGGAGCAAGGCCGACACGGCCTGGACGGCGTACGCGCCGAGGACGGCGAGCGGAATCTCGACGACGCCCGAGCGCACTCCGGCGAACGCGGCGTACATCCGGCGGTCGAGGCCGGCGTTGATCGCCGCGATGGAGACGGCGAGTCCTTCGGGGATGTTCTGGATGCCGATTGCGAGCATGAGCGCGATGGCGCTGCCGATGTCGCCGGAGCCGAAGCCGACACCGACGGCGAGCCCCTCGGGCATGTTGTGCAGCGTGATGGCGAGGATGAACAGCACGACGCCGGCGACGCGCTCGTCGGCGATGGTCCCCTCCAGATCGCTGTCGGGAGCGTTCGCGTCCCGCCGCCGCCTCCCCGAGAGGAGGTAGTGCGCGTGCGGGACGAGCCCGTCGGAGCGGTCGAGAAAGAGCGCCCCGAGCACGATGCCCACCAGGACGGGGATGGGGTTGCCGTTCGAGTACGTCTCGATCCCGGGGATGATGAGGCTGGTGAACGCCGCCGCGAGCATCACGCCGGCGGCGAAGCCGAGCATCGTATCCAGCGCCCGCTCGGTGGGGTTTCGCCAGACGAGGACGAGCGACGCGCCGAAGAGGTTCAGGCCGGCGATGACGAGGCCGCCTATCAGGCCGTGGACGACCCGGTTCGTGCCGAACGTCTCGACGAACTGGTCGGCTACCACGCTGGCTGGACCTCCCTGCCCGTTCGCGTATCACGCCCCTGCGCTCCCCTCGCTGTCCGCACTCCCTGTCCTCTCGACGTTCCCCATGTCGCGCGGTGTCTTCTCGACCGATTCCGCTGCCGGCTCATGGTTTCGTCCGTCACGACTCGCGGTCCTCTGATAAAACGTTCGCCCCGGCCCGCCGTGACGCGGCTCTTCTCAGTCGGCCAGCCTCGCCCCCTCGACGAACCGGTCGAGGTCCTCCCGGGTGTTGAACGCGTGAACCGAGGCTCGAACGCAGTCGATGTCCGGGATGACCCGCACCTTCACCCCCTGGTCGTCGAGTCGTTCGACCGTCCCCTGGGGGTCGTCGACCTCGACGGTCACCAGCCCCGAGTGGAACGACGCGGGACTCAACAGCTTCTCCTCCGAAATACGGGACTTGAGGTAACCAGTGAGCTCTGCGATGTGTTCCATCCGCGTCTCGATCCCATCGTCCTGTGCGCGCTCGATGGCCTCGACGAGTCCCGCGTAGGGCGCGGGGTTCGTCGTCGCCACCTCTAGTCGCTGAGCCCCCGGTTTGTACTCGTACGCGCCCTCCTCGGCGTGTTCGACGCTTCGGTAGCCGATCTGTCGGGGCGTGAGCCACTCCTCCGCTCCCTCGCGGACGTAGAGGAACCCGCCGCCCCACGGTCCTAACAGCCACTTGTGTCCCGCAGCGGCGACGAAGTCCGCCCCCCACGTCTCGACGTCGACGGGCCGCGCGCCGACGGCCTGGACGGCGTCGACGAGGACGCGCGCCCCCACGTCGTGAGCCATCTCGCAGACCGCTTCGACGGGGAGCCGACAGCCGTACGCCCACTCGGTCGCCGAGAGCGAGACCAGTCTCACATCCTCGTCCAGAGCGTCGGCCACGTCGTCGGGGGCTAGTGCCCCCCGAGTGGTCTCGACGACGCGGACCTCGATGCCCCGCAGGTCTGCGAGGCGACGCCACGGGAGTTCACCCGCGCTGTGTTCGACGTCCGTCGTCACGACGACGTCACCACGCTCCCACTCGCTCGCGCAGGCGATGCGGTTGATGGCGTCCGTCGTCGACTGGGTGAGCGCGATCTCCGACTCCGCCGCTCCCAGGAGCCCGGCCACGGCCGCGCGGGCCTCGTCGTACACGTCGAACGCGCACTGGTACATCCCCTCCTCGGCGGGGGAGCGGTATCCCTGATCCGTCACGCACGACTGGACGGCCTCTGCCACCGGTCGGGGCAGCGGGGCGCTCGCGCCGGTGTTCAGGTAGACGACCTCCTCGAGAGCGGGAATCGACGCGCGGAGTTCGCTCGGATTCATCGCTTCGCCCGTACACACCCCGGGGTGTTCGTCGTTGCGTCTCCGGCACTCACCATCCGCCGACACGCGGTACCTACCCGCCACTCGGCGTTCGACCGGCCCGACGTCTCGTGGCGCTGTCGTTCTCGGACGGAGGTGTCAGACCGCAGAAGCCGCGTGGTTCGATGTTCGCTTCATCAGTCGGTGGTCGACCTACGCGATGGCGGCCGCCGCCGCCACGTAGGACCACTTGGTCCCCGTACGGGGCTCGTGCTTCTTCGCCTCGGCGGTCGTCCGGTCGCGCTTGTGTTTCCAGTTCATCGCGTATGATACAAGGATTTACTCGCGTATAAGTTTTCTTTATTTCTGACATAATGGTCACGGTCGTTCACGACGGACGACGCCGAAAATACGGATAAAAGTGTGGAATGTAGTGACAGATGGCCTCATTCCCTCACGATTGTCTTGTTCGGAGGACACCACTCTCGGGCATCGGTCGACGCGTCCGGACACTGTCGGCCGTCACTGTCCATCGAGGGTCCTCGCCGGAACCGCGCGAAGGTCGAGGCGGTACGAGCGCCGCCGTCGACGGTCCGGTCGGGTGACCCTACCGCCCCGGCAGCACCCCGAAATCACGCGTTTCGACGGTTACGAGCGCCATTACAATGCCCACTTCACTCCTCTTCCGCTCCGTGACTCTCTCGTCTCTCGACCGAAAGGTGGTGACCGTCCGTGGCGCCTGATCTCATGGCCACGACGCGCCGCCAGGTCTCTCTCACGCCGACGTCCGTCTCGTTCCTGTACGGCCTGACCGCCCAGCGGGTGGCCGTCCTCGTGGCCGCCGTCGCCATCGCCGTCCTCTCGGGCTACATCGTCGCCACGCCGCCGGCGACGACGTACGAGCCGTCGCTCATCGAGGCGTTCCCCCTCCCCTTCTGGGTCGCCTTCGGCGTCGGCCTCGCCGCGCTCCTCGTCACGTTCGTCGGTTCCGGTGCCACGGGCAGCGGCTACTGGAAACACGGGTTCGTCCTCCTCGCGACGCAGTACGGGCTGTTCTTCTCGCTCCCGCTCGTCCGCGGCTACTACCTCTACGGCCGCGGCCACTCCGACTCGCTCTTCCACCTGACGGCCGTGAAGGAACTCGTCGACAGCGGACTGCTCTCGGGCCGGGTGTTCTATCCCCACGAGCACTTCCTGTTCAGCGAACTCGTCCTCGTGGGTATCCCCGTGGAGTCGCTCGTGAGTCTCGTCCCGTTCGTCTTCGCGCTCGCCTTTATCGGCGGGATCGGACTGTTCGTCCGCGAACTGACCGGTTCGCCCGCCGGCCTTCCTCTAGGAGTCGCCGCGGGCATGCCGCTGGTCTTCTCGAAGTTCTACACCCAGCTACACCCCTCGGTGCTCTCGTTTTTCCTCTTCCCGCTCGTCTTGCTCATGCTCGAACGCGGCCGCCGGACGAACGCCCAGCGGTACGTCGCCCTCGCGACGGTGTATGGCCTCGCGATGGTGTACTTCCACCCCGTCACTGCCATCCTGCTCGTCGTCCTCATCACGAGCACGTTCGTCTTCGGGCACGTCTACCGCTTCGTGACCAAAGAGCCGGTCCGGACGCTGCGCGCCCGACTGGCCTTCGCCATCCTCCCGGCGACGTTCATCTGGTACATCGGCTTCCCGCGCACCCAGGAGAACATCCGGGAGATCTTCGCCGCCGAGGGCGAGAGCGCCGCCGACAAGCAGGCGGACCTGCTCGCCAACACCGTCCTCAGCACGGAAGAGATCGTCATGCGCTTCGTCGAGCTGTACGGCGCCGTGTTCATCCTCTTCGCGATCGCCGGCGTCGTCTGCCTCTTGGTGCTCGTGGACCTCCTGCGGCGCCGCCCCGACTACGCCGAGAGCTACCTCGCCACCGAGTTCGTCATCGGCGCGGGCATCGCCGCCACGTTCATCGGCGTCTCGCTCGTCGCGAACGGCCCCATCCGCATCTCCCGGTACATGATCCTGATGGCGATGGTGCTCGTCGCCCTGCTGTTCGTCCGGGTGCTCTCGTGGCCCCGCGGCCTCGCCCGAACGACGGGAGCCGTCTTCCTCACCTTGCTGGTGCTGTCGTCGGCACTCTTGGGCACCTTCACCGTCTTCGACCCGAACAAGCACATGACCCAGAGCGAACACGAGGGGGCGTTCTTCGTCCTCGAACACTCCACGGGCGACCAGCTGGTCCGCTCGCACTCGCTCACCCAGAAGACCCAGTACTACACGACCGCCGGCACCGACGTCAAACACGACCGGACGCTGATGCGCACCAACGTGAGGTATCCGAAGTTCGCGCTCGCGCCCCACCTCGGCTACGACGAGTACGACTCCGCGTCGGTCAACATCGGGGCCGGCTACGTCGTCACCCACGAGTACGACCGCACGTACCTCGAAACCTCCTTTTTCACCGACGAGCAGCGCGAGGCGCTGTTCCTCCACGACGAGGCGACGCTCGAACGGATGAGCCGCGACCGGACCGTCCAGAAGGTCTACTCGAACGGCGGGTTCGAGACCTGGTTGGTCCGCTGGACCGACGAGCGACCCGACCCCTCGGAGACCGACGCCGGGACCGAACCCACGGCCGGGACCGGCGCCGGCGACAAGACGACAACCGGGACCGACTCCGGCACCGAGCCGACGGTCGGCGGCGATACCGCCGAGCCCGCGGCGTCGACGTCGGCAGCGCCGGCGGCTTCGGTGGCTCCGGCGTCCCTTCACGTCCGCGGTGTGGTCGTCTGAACCGGTCTCGTTTTCGTCGTCGCTGTCGCGTGTTGGTCGATCTGTCGGAGTAATCTACGCTACGACGTTCGTCGCGTGTGCGGGCGCGACGTTCGCGCCCGCCTGCTTGGCACCGCGATCGAATCTTCGAGAGAGACGAGACCAGGGCAGCGGGCACGGAGACCCCCGTACCCGCCGCCTGACCAGTCCGACCTCCCGGCGTCGCCGGTGTCGCGGTCGTCCGCGTCCGTGTCGCTCGTTCCGTTCCGTTTTCGGGTGTTCCGTTCGTTCCGTCCTCGGGCGCTCGCCCCGCGTCACCTTCGAGAGCGGTGACGCGCTGGACGAGCGTCCGCGACGCGTCGGCGGCCTAGCGCTTCGTCAGGTCGTCGAAGGAGACGGACGTGTTGTTGGCGCCGAAGCCGAGCTTTCCGCCCGTGTACGCCGTGTCCGTCGCCGAGACGCTCGCGATAGCCGTGCCGCCCTCGGCGTGTGCGCTCGCGGTGATCGTCCCGTCGTTGCCGAGCGAGAACGTCACGCGGTTCCACGACTCGGGATACTGCTCGCAGGCTTTGCTCGCGAGCGTCTCGCTGGAGCCGCCCGTGTACCGCACGATCGAGAGTTCCTTGCTCCAGCCGAAGTCGACCTCGACGCCGTACCCCGAGAGGTCGGCCTTCCCCGACGAGGCGTCGTCGACGCAGAACAACACCTGCGCGAACGTGCCGGCGAACTGCCAGACGCGTGCCTCGTACGTCGCGCCGACCTCGGTGTCGAGGCCGGTGTGCCAGACGGCGCCGTTGCTCGACGATTCGAGGTGGCCGTCGCCCGCATAGGGCCGACTCGTCGAACGCGAGAACGACCCCGTGTCGCCCGCGTACGCGGAGAGGTCGCCCTCGAAGTCCTCGAGCACGCCGCTGGGGGTCGTCGAGCCCGAGTCGGTCGAGTCCGAGTCCGTCCCCGAATCGGTCGACCCCGAATCCGAGCCGTCGGCCGACCCCGAGCCGTCGTGGGCGACGGCGGGCATCGCTTCGAGGAACGCCCCGCTCTGTGCGACACTCAGTGAGGCACCGCGCCAGGCCGAGCCGTCGAAGTACCGGACGCCGACGGGTTCGACGTGGGAGCCGCCGTCACCGACGAGGAGCGACGCCGTCGGCGTCGGCTCCGCGGTGGTCCCGTCGGCGGGGACGGCACCGAGATCCGGTGCCTCGCCGGAGAAGTCCATGCCGACGTCGGTGCCGGCGTCGACGAGCGGGCTGTCGGCCGCCGGCCTGACGAAGTCTGGCGAGTCGGGGTCCGTCGAGAGGAACGTCGGCTTCGAGATGCCGAGGTCCCAGGAGTTGTACGCCGAGTCGACGTTCCACAGCGAACCGACCGCCTGCTTGCCGTTGCCGAAGGACGCGCAGTTGCGCGCGTAGTGGTCGGGCTCGGTGTCGCCGGTGAAGTGGAAGCCGTACGTCCCGTTGTTCCACGCGGTGCAGTGGTAGAACTCGTTCGTCACCGACGCACCGTTGGTGTCGAAGCCGCGAGCGGTGTTCGCCCAGGCGATACAGCGTTCGAGGACGTTGCCGCCCGTCTTCCAGCCGCCGCCGACCTTGAAGCCGTTGCCGTCGCCGACCGCGCCCTCGCCGTCCTCGCCGTTGTGGTGGGCGAGGCAGTCGATCATCGTCGAGGGACGGTCGGGGTCGTTGTCGAAGAAGTCGAACCCGTCGTCGGCATTTCGGTACGCCTCACACCGGACGAACGTGTGGCCGCCGCTCCGGCCCGCGGAGTCGGAACCGCCGATGTAGAAGCCGTCGGAGTCGCCGTCGTCGCCGCCGTGATGACAGACGACGTCGCGGACCGTGTGGCCGTACGACCGGCCGTAGAAGATGAGGCCGTTGCCGTTCCACTGAGAGGTCTTCCCGTAGTGGTGGATCTCCATGTCCTCGAACGTACACGCTCGGGAGGCCTGGCCGTCGGTGCCGTTGCACCGGATGGCGTTCTTGCCGACGTTGCGGATCTCGATGCCCCGCCACGTCATGTGCTGGACGCCCCAGAGGTCGATGCCGTGGCCGTCGTAGTTCGAGCAGTCGATGACCGGCCGCTCGTCACCGTACGCTTCGACGACGATCGGTTCGGTGGCCGTGCCTTTCGTCTGCCACCAGACGGGCTTCGACGGCGGGTAGAGCGTCCCCGTATCGCGGAGTTTGACCGTGTCCCCCGGCCCGAGGGCGTGCGACCCGTCGCTCTCGACGGGGCCGAACGTCGCGAACGCGTCGTCGAGGCTCGTCCCCGTGTTCGCGTCGCTGCCGTTGGCCGGGTCGATGTAGTATGTCGTCATGGCCGCCTCAGTCCGTCTGGATCCAGATGTCTCCGTCGGTGGGGTTCGACGGTTCCGTCGACTGGACGTAGACGTCGCCGGGGAGCTTCGCCACGTCGCCGACGTGGGTCCACGCCGAGCCGTCGCCGACGTACACCTTTCTCGTATCGGTCGCGAAGAACTTCGCGCCGGCTTTCGCCTCGTAGGTCGATCTGTTCGCGTCGACGTCGCGGATCTCGACGTCCGCGTCGAGAGTCTCGAAGTTGTTGTTCAGCGGGACGTGCCAATCGAGCGTTCCGGGCTCGGGAGTGTTGTAGTCGTGGTTCATCGTCATGGTCTCGTACTGTGTGTCGTTGTGGTTCGCGTGCCTTCGTGCGATTCGTGGTTCGGGTGTGTCGTTGTGGGTTCGTCGACGCTCCTACGAGGAGACGCCGCCGTAGCCGTGCTCGCCGTAGCCCTGTTCCCCGAACTCGTCCTCCACTGGCGTAGGCGTCGGAGAGGGGGTGGGGGTCGGCGTGGCCGTCGGCTCCGGCGTGGGTGTCGCGGTGGGTTCCGGCGTAGCCGTCGGTTCCGGCGTGGGAGTCGCGGTGGGCTCCGGCGTGGGGGTCGCCGTCGGCGTCGGTGTCTCCGTGACTGTCACCGCGTCTCCAGCCGTTACGTCGAG
The DNA here is from genome assembly GCA_041641615.1 of Salinigranum sp. GTDB lineage: Archaea > Halobacteriota > Halobacteria > Halobacteriales > Haloferacaceae > Salinigranum. The sequence continues at coordinate 44,597 of JBEPYA010000001.1, forward strand.
CGTGTAGTCGCCGCTGCCGTCCTGGATGTCGACGACCTGCGCGTAGTAGGTCGCCGACGTCGGCGCTTCGTCGAGGTCGACCTGCGCGGGGACGTCGCTGCCCGTGTAGCGCAGGTCGACGTAGTCACCCTCCGGCCCGTAGAGGATGAGCGCAGTGATTCCGTACTTCGACTGCCGGTCGAGTTCGAGGACGACGCGGTCGCCCTCGGTCGCGCTGAAGGCGTACCAGTCGACCTCTGCGGGGGAGAGGGACGCGGTGACGGAGCTGCCGACCGCCACCGGCTGCGCCGTCGCCTGCGTGTCGTTCGGTTCGGCCTCGGTCGTCACGCTGAGCTGTGCCAGCGAGTCGTTCGAGAGCGCGTTGATCGTCTGTGAGCCGTGCTGTTTGACGACCGGTTGGCCACCGTAGCCGTGGACCGTCAGGGCCGCCCCTTCCGGGACGGACGTCCCCGCGTCGTGACCGACGAGCGCGGCGGTCGCGGCGATCGCCGTCCCGCTCATCTTGAGGTACGAGCGGCGGCTGAGCCGAACGCGTTCGGTTCGTTCCGAGTTTCGTTGCGTGTCGCGTGCCATCGCAATCGATTATGAGAAGCTTAATTACATAAAGTTATTGCCGACAAAATATTCTGGAATTTTTGAATATCATTAAAGTATGAATATCAGATAAGGCTAGTGTAGCCCCGATGACATCGGTGGAGTGATGCGATTTCTGGCTCGGTTTGCCTGGATAATACCCTACTAATGAACTCTGAACCAATTGAAATTTATTTTTTCTTATATTTCCACCTCGGTGGAGACGCACCGTGGTTATCTATATTGATTTTGAAAGTGGGGGCGTCCTACTGCCGACCGACTCCGTCCGCTCGCGACCTCACTCGACCAGGACCGACTCGTAGAACGCCTCGAAGTTCCCGACCATCCGTTCGAGCGAGAACCGTTCGGTCGCGTCCCGCTGTGCGGCGCGTCCGAGCGCCGCCGCCCGCTCGGGGTCGTCGAGCAAATCGACGACCGCCCGCGCGACCACGCTCGGCGCGTGGGTCGGTACGACCAGTGCCGTCTCGCCGTCCGTGACGAGTTCCCGGTTCTCGATGATATCCGTCGAGACGATGGGCGTGCCGGCCGCCATCGCCTCCAAGAGCGCTCCCGAGAGCCCCTCGCTGTACGAGGTGAAGACGAAGACGTCGAGCGCGGCGAGCACCTGGGGGATGTCGTCGCGGTTCCCGGCGAAGTGGATCCGGTCCCCGACGCCGAGGGACGCGGCCTGTTCCCCGAGCGCTTCGCGTTCGGGGCCGTCGCCGACGAACACGAGGTGGGCGTCCGGGTGTGACTCCTGGACCTGGGGCCACGCGTCGACGAGGTCGACCTGTCCCTTCTTCGGGACGAGACGGCTCACCATGCCGACGAGCGGGGCGTCGGCGGGGACGGCGAACTCCTCGTGGAGCGGTGCCGGTTCGGCGTCGACGAACGCGTCGAGGTTCCGCCCGTTGTGGACGACGTCGACGCGATCGGGCTTCGCGCCGCGTTTCACGTACGTTTCGGCCCCGGACGTGGAGTTCGAGACGATGTAGTCCGACAGCGGGATGAGCAGCCGGTCGACCGCCTTCACGACCGGGTTCGTCCGGTTCTGGAGGCCGCGTGCGCCCGTCACGACGGTCGTCCCCGGGGAGAACACGCCGGCGATGCGGGCGACGGTGTTGTCCAGGAAGAGGAACGACTGGATCACGTCGGGTCGCTCCCGACGGACCGCGCGGATGAACCGAAGCGGCACACGGACGTAGTCGAGCGGGTTCGTGGCCCCGCCGACGAACGTGTCGTCGTCGCGTGCATTCTTCATCCCGAGGGTCCGGATCGGCACGGCGGGGTCGACGTCGGGCGCGAGGAGGTTGTCGTCGAACATCGTCCAGACGGTCACGTCGTACCGCTCGCGGTCGACGTTGTTGACGAGGTCGACGAGCGTCCGCTCGGCGCCGCCCACCGCGAGTGCACCGATGAAGTACCAGAGGGTGATCCGCTCTTTCCCCCCGGGGCTCTCGGTTTCGCCCCCGTTCTCGACGTGGCCACCGTCCCGCTCGATGTGGTGTGTCTGGTGTCCCATTTACTGCTCTTCACGTCGGCCTTCCGTCGGTTAGTTATTCCACACGTACTCGGGCGTGAACTGGCCCCCAGCGTGCGGGTAGGAGGCTGCTAACGGCCGATACGGCCGACCTTACAATGTGGTCTGCTCGCCTCATCAGGAATGATGAATGTCACGCACGTGAACCATCACTACCTTCCGATGTACGGGGGGCTAGAGTACTACACTCACCGTCTCTGTGAGTCGCTCATCGGTGCCGGACACCGGTCCGATGTCGTGACGACCGACGAGAGCCTCCGCGGCGCCGCCGTCCCCACCGCACTCGACGGCGTGACGTACTGCCGGACCGACGTGTCGATCCTGCGCAACCCGTTCTCTATCGAGCTGTTCCGCCGGCTCCGCGAGAGCGACGCCGACGTCTACCACCTCCACAGCCCCTGGACGCTCTCGTCGCTCCAAGCCGTCTTCGCACTTCCCCCCGAGGCCCCCGTCGTCGTCACCGTCCACGGCTTTCAGCCCTTCACCAGCCTCTTCGCCCGGCTGGTCTCGCGCGCGTACCGCCCGTTCGCCCAGCGCGTCTTCGACCGGTGTGACGCGATCATCATCCTCGGGGAGACCGAGGCCGCCCGCCTTCACCGCGAGTTCGACGTCTCTCCCGACAAGGTCGCCGTCATCCCCAACGGCATCGACCTCGACGAGGTGGGCGTCTCGCCCGACGTCGTCGAGGCGTTCCGCGCGAAACACGGCCTCGACCCGACGAAGCCGACGGTACTGTTCGTGGGCCGACTCGTCCCCGAGAAGAACCCCGAACTCCTGGTCGAGACGCTCGTCGGCCCGCTCGCCGACGTCGACTGCCAGGCGCTCGTCATCGGCGCTGGCGACGAGGCGTACGCCGAGCGACTCCGGGGGATCGCCGACGACCGGATCCGCTTCGCGAGCGGCCTCCCCCGTGAGGAGCTCCTGGCCGCCTACCACGTGTCGGACGTCTTCACCCTCCTGTCGGTCTCGGAGGGTCTCCCCACGGTCGTCCTCGAGGCGATGCACGCCGAACTCCCGGTCGTCACCACCCCCGTCGGCGCGCTGCCCGATTTCATCACCGAGGACCACGGCGCTATCGTCCCCGTCGCGGCGACGCCTGACGACCTCGCCGAGGTGCTCCGCCCGTTCCTCACCGACGCCCACCACCGTGAGGCCGTCGGCGCGAGCAACCGCGAACTCGTCCACGAGCGCTTCGACTGGGACTACATCGCCAGCGACATCGAGGCGCTCTACATCGACCTCGTCGCCGCCCGCGCAGGCGACGCTGACGACGTCACGGACGACGACCCACCGGATCCGACGCCGACGGAGACCGAAGATGAACTGTCGGCGTCGACGCTCTGAGGTTTCTCGGCCCGCTCGCGTCTCCGCTCTTCGTCTTCGGTTCACGTGTTCACTTCGTCGCGCCGCTCGTGCGCTCCCTTCTCGCGTTCTCTCCCCCGGTCGTGTACGTTCACACCCTTCCCCTCACTCGGAGTGACGACCCGGCGTACCCGGCGTGACGGGTCCGTTCGTTCGCCCGGGTGGGTTTCTCACGGTCCGGATCTCTCACGTGATCCATCTGCGAGGGTGTGCGCCTGCGAGAGGTACGGAGCGATACCGAGGCGTCACGAGTCTCGGTGATGCCGCCGCCGGCACTTGGTTACTCGCCGGGAGGGTGTCGCCGAAGGAGCCTCCTAATTTCCCTTAACGTGACTTTCGTAACGGATTGACATTACTTAACCCAGTGGTCGGATGTCGTTAACAAAGGTCTCTCTACACCTTACGTCGGCTGAGAAACTCATGATCACTGTCGCTCTCCCGGCCCTCTCGGAGGTCCTCCATGTTAGACGGTAAAACCATCGCGGTCGTCGTCCCCGCCTACAACGAGGCCGGGTTCGTCGGTCGCGTCATCGACAGTTTCCCGGCGTTCGTCGACCGCGCCTACGTCGTCGACGACTGTTCCTCGGACGAGACGTGGACCGAGATGTGCGCCCACGCCGAGGCGGTCAACGCCGCTGCGGCCGAGACCGGACCGATCCTCGCCGCCGGCGACGGTGGTCGCCGCTTCGACCCCTGGGTCGTCACCGTCCGCCACGAGGTGAACCAGGGGCGCGGCGCCGCCGTCAAGAACGGCTACCGTCGCGCGCTCGAAGACGGCATCGACGTCGTCGCCGTCATGGATGCCGACGGGCAGATGGACCCCGACATCCTCCACGAGATCGTCGCCCCCGTCGTCCGCGGCGAGGCAGACTACACCGTCGGCAACCGCCTCTCGGGGCTCGACTCGTGGACCGGCATGCCCCCGTTCCGCCTGTTCGGCAACGTCGTCCTCACGTTGCTCACCCGGGCGGCCAGCGGCTACTGGACCCTCTCGGACCCGCAGAACGGCTACACGGCCATCTCGCAGGAGGCGCTCGACACCATCGACATCGACGAGCTGTACGACGGCTACGGGTTCCTCAACGACCTGCTGATGCACCTGAACGTCCACGGGCTCCGCGTCCGCAACGTGCCGATGCACGCCCGCTACGGCGACGAGGAGTCGGGCATCCGCTACTCGTCGTTCATCCCGAAGCTCTCGATGCTGCTGTTCAGTGGCTCGTATGGGCGCCTCAAGTCGAAGTACTTCCGCCCGCGCGCCGTGACCCTCGCCGGGGCGGCGCTGGTCAGCCGCACCCAGACGACGGGCCCCACGGGCTCCGACCTCACCGACTCGCGCTCCGACTCCGACGACGACCCCCGCTGATCGGTCGAGTTCCCGTTCTCGTGCTGTTTCCCGTTCGCGTTCCCCCTTCTTCTTTCCCCGCACCCCTCTCATCTCCCCCCCCTCCTGTTTCGTCCCGTCTCGTCGCCTCTACGCGTGCGACGTGTCGACAGCCGGCCGGAAAGATACAAGCTATCGGCCGTCGTGAATGTACGTATGCTCTCCGCGCGGCTCCGCTTCCTCTATCTGCTCGTCGGGTGGCTCCTCGTCTCCCTCGTGTTGCTGTCGGCGTTCGGCTCGTTGAACTTCGACCTGTTCTACGTGGCGTCGCTCATCGGTTTCCTCGTCGTCACCGAACTGACGGCACCGCTGAACCGCATCCAGCAGTGGCGCTCGGGGCTCGGCGTCATCGCCCTGCTCGGCTTCGTCGGTTTCGCGTACCTGGTCGTCACGCGCATCCAGGGCATCCTGGCGGTGCCGACATGAGCGGTCGAGAGACGCTCTTCCCCCGCGCCGCGCTCGCGGCGTTCGTTCTCGTCCTCCTCGTGGCGACCGGGGCCGGCGCGACCACGTCGCCGACGACCTACAGCGCCTACAACAGCGACTGGGACGGCACTTCGACGTTCCGCGAGCGCGCCACCGCCGCGACCGAGGCCGAACCCGTCGCCGTCTCCACGCGCGCGTACGACGCGAGCGACGCCTCCTCGACCCTCGCGGTCGTCATCGCGCCCCAACGCGCCTACACCGACGAGGAACTCGCGACCGTCCGGTCGTTCGTCGAGGGCGGCGGCGTGCTAGTCGTCGCCGCGGACGTCGAGCCCACGGCCGCGAACGAGCTTCTGGCCGGCGTCGGTGCCGGCGCGCGCCTCGACGGCCGGCCCTTGCGCGACGAGCGCTCGTTCTTCCGGACGGCGTCGCTGCCGGTCGTCCGCGACGTCCGCGACGACCCGCTCACCGAGGGCGTCGACGAGCTCACGCTCAACCACCCGACGGCCGTCGACCCCAACGGCGCGCAGGTGCTCGCGGCCACCTCCGGCTTCGCGTACATCGACGCCGAGCGCAACGCCTTACTCGATCTCGAAGAGGACATGCGGTCGTACCCCGTCGCTACCACCGAGCGGATCGGCGAGGGGCAGGTGGTGACGCTCGCGGACCCGAGCCTCTTCCTCAACGGGATGCGAGAGCGCTCGGACAACGCCCAATTCCTCGAGAACCTCGTGACGGCCCGCGAGACGGTCATCCTGGACTTCTCACACGGGGCGACCGTCCCCCCGCTCGTCGTCGCGCTCGGCGTCGTCCAGCGCGCCCCGCTCCTGCAGGCGCTGCTCGTCGGCGGCGCGGTGGCCGCCGTCGCCCTCTGGGTGTTCGCGCCCGGCCTGGGTGCCCGACTGCGCGGTCGCGGACGGGAGCGGAGCCGTCGCATCCGCCGCCTCTCGACGGTCGGCGCCGACGCGGCGTCGCTCCGTGCCTCCCTGCGGCGGGCCCACCCCGACTGGGACGACGCGAGCGTCGAGCGGGTCGCCGCCGTCGTCTCCCGCCGTCTGACCGACAGCCGACGCGACCGCGGCGAGTAACCCTCCCGTATCGTGCCCGGCTATCACGCGCCGGAACGTGTCGAAAACGCTTATATTCCCACTTGGCGAACCGCGTTCAATGACCGTCGCATCCGACCTCTACGAGCGCCTCGTCGAGGAAGTCGGCGTCGTGCTCGTCGGACGCGAGGAGGTCGTCAAGGGCCTCGCCGTCGCGCTTCTCACCCGTCGTCACGTCCTGCTCGAAGGGGTCCCCGGCGTCGCGAAGACGACGCTCGCGAACCTCTTCGCCCGCGCCTCGGGCCTCGACTACCGGCGCATCCAGATGACGCCCGACGTGCTCCCCGCGGACATCACGGGGACGAAGGTGTACCGCCAGTCGACGGGGGAGTTCGAGGTGACCAAGGGCCCCATCTTCGCCAACGTCATCGTCACCGACGAGATCAACCGCGCGACGCCCAAGACCCAGTCCGCGCTCCTCGAAGCGATGGAGGAGGAGACGGTCACCATCGAGGGCGAGACGTTCCAGCTCCCGACGCCGTTCATCGTCGTGGCGACCCAGAACCCCATCGAGATCGAGGGGACCTTCGAGCTCCCCAAAGCCCAGCGCGACCGCTTCATGCTGAAGTACGTCCTCGACCTCCCGACCGAGGCGGACGAACTCCAGATGCTCGACCGCTTCGACGCCGACCCCGACCTCGACGAGCGCGTCGTCGAGCAGGTCGTCACTCCCAAAGAGATCGAGCAGGCGCGCCAGGAGGTCGCGGGGGTCTACGTCGACCGGAAGGTGAAGCGGTACATCCTCGAGCTCGTCACGGAGACGCGCCGCCACCCCGACGTCGCCTACGGCGTCTCCCCGCGTGGGTCGCTCGCGCTCTTGCACGGGTCGAAGGCCGTCGCCGCCATCGCGGGCCGCGACTACGTCATCCCCGACGACGTGAAGGAACTCGCCCCGGAGGTGCTCGCCCACCGCCTCGGCCTCACGCCCGACGCGATGCTCGGCGACCGGGGTGAGAGGGAGGTCGTCGCCGAGATCGTCGACGCGGTGGCCCCTCCGAGCATCGACGAGGTCGCACCCGCGTCCGATTGAGTACGTCGTCGGCTCCCTCCAACGTGGTCATCAGATTGGCTGGATGGTCGGCGTCGCCGTCGAAGACCTCGACTATCGACATCTCCGTGCCCGCCTACACAACATCGGCCGCCGTGTGCTGACGAACATCGAGACGACGCAAAACGGCGACGCCGCGCAGAAGCCGGAGCTGTACTATCTGGTAGTTTTTTCCCCGAGTGGCTCCGGCGGGGTTCTCGTCCTGAGGTAATCTTGAGAAGCAGCTGCTCGATTCGGTCGCGGGCTTCGACACGTCCGAAGCCCCGCTCCGCCAGGTACGTGACCGCCGTCTCACGCGTGAGCGACTCGTTCACGAGTGGGTACTCGTTGCTGGATCCGACGCAACCTGAAACGGGGTCGACCAACAGCACGTATCGCCTCCGAATCAACGTCGAACCAGCCACGCTGGAGCCGACGGAGTCCTGACCAGGATACGAAGTCGCCGTACCCTCTCTGCAGCGTCGAGAACGGTGCTGTTCGACGACGAACTATTGGGTTGTCTCACCATCGACGGTGCCGAGATCGGGCTCGTCGAACTCAAGTGCTTCCACGACAGCATCCGGAAGCTCAGGGCGGGGGGCCGATTCGTGGCGCTCGATTTTTTCGGTCTTCCGCGTGTTTTCGTAGAGAGCGCGTGCGACCGGAAGCCCACGGAGATACTTGTAGTCGTGGAGGATCTCGACGCCCCACTCCGTAAATCCGTAGAACTGGGAAGGGAGATCACGTTTTCCCTCACTTGGTTCGTATGTGTAGCGTGCGAGGAGCCCGGCGTCGATCAACGTCTCCAGCTGATCTTTGATAGCTGCTTGGCTCTTCCCAGTCATGTACTCGAGTTCGGCGAGCGACATCAGATGCGCGGGGTGGCCCAGCAGCTCTTGGATGATGAGATGGCGCGTATCCTGGGATAGCAGCTTGAACAGCCGCTGTTGTTCCGCGAACGGCCCTGCATCGGCCGCGCCAGTGTCGGTTTCGCTCATATGTGATGGTACGAGATAGGGCGCTATAACAGTTAGGGTCGTCCAAGTTGGTTAGATCGAGAAAAACCAAAGTGGTTCAGAAAGGATAAGGAGGTGTGGTTTGAATCGGCAGTTAATGACCGACCCAAGCCCTCCGCCGGACGCTGGGGACATTATGACCGTTGTTCACGAGGCCGTCGGGGGCATCGAACTTGAGCCTGCAGAGAAACGAGAGATTTGGCGGTTCACACAGCGCGAATTGCCGTACCTCTGGAGTCAGCGGACATCGTATTTCATCCTGGGGAGCTATCGCGACCCCTATCTCCGCCGGCTCCGCGCCGTCCAGAACGAACTCACGAAGCAGCTCGGTGCCTATCCGTTCATCATGGGTGATCTCCTCGAACTCCCGACTGACCGGCTCAATACGTTCGATATTATGTTTTCGTTGCTCGCGACCTACAGCGACTACATCGTCGGGGTATTCGAGAAGGAGAGTGGTG
>JBEPYA010000002.1:0-21662 GCA_041641615.1 Salinigranum sp.
CCGCCGCGACGCGGACGGCGTCGGCGGTCCCGCGCTGTTCCTCCTGGACGACGAACGTGACGGATACTCCTCGGTACGAGTCGCCGAAGTACGACCGGACGTCGTCGGCCTCGTATCCGACGACGACCACGAGGTGGGAGGCCCCGGCGTCGACGGCGGCGTCGACCGTGTGTGCGACCAGCGGGCGGTCGCCGACGGGCAGCATCGGTTTCGGGCGCGAGGCGGTCAGCGGCCGCATCCGCGTCCCCTGTCCGGCGGCGAGTACGACTGTCTGCATAATCGAACGACTGTCCAGGTGGGTAATCAGTGTGCGGGAATCGACACCGACGGGTGCCGAACGCGGGACCCGCGCTGCGTGGAACGGGTCGACCCGGGGTGGTGCGGGACGAGTAGGGTCGGGCGACCGGAGGCGACGAGACTCGAACCGGCGAGACTGAGACGCGAGGGGGCCAGAGCGTGACAGGTCGAGGAGAGAGGAGTGAAGACGGGACGGTAAAAGAGCGAGTCAGGTGCCCGCGGCGACGAGAGGGGACGCCGGAGCGATCGGAATGGACCGGGAGTCCGCGGACGCGTGTGAGTATGTTCGTTCCGAGCGGACGCTCGATCCCGGAGAGTCAGACTGCCTCGCCGAGGACGACCGCCAGCGCGCGGTCGTACGAGCCGCGCTCGATGAGCTGCCACGCCGTGTTCGCCGTCGACGACGAGATCGTGCGCGACGCCTGGAGGCCGGCCACGATGGAGGGAACCTCCGTCGCGTACCAGGCGTCGTCGCGGTCGGACTGCTGTTCGAGGGCGCTCACGATGCGCCCCGTGCCGCCGTGATGTTCGTACTGGGAGTCACGGCAGGTGTATGCGAGCAGGGTGGATAGTTACGTTCATGATAAACTCCCTGTCTTTCGGATCCGAGTGAATTAGGGCTGTGTGAACGTGGGTCACGAACGACCGTGGTGGGTCTCCGACACCGCTGCAGTCTCGGAGACCCGACACGCATACGTGGGGTGGTCTCGTATCTCGGGCCGAAATGTATCACATCGTGATGGCGGTCGACAAGAGCGAACAGCGCGCGGTCGCCGAAGCCGACGCCGTCCTCGGGTTGCCGCGAGACCCGAGCGACATCCACGTGACCATCCTGCACGACTTCACCGACAACCCGTCGGGGGCGTCCGTGACCCAGGTGTCGTCCGTCCGCCGCGCTCAGGAGAAACTGGAGGGGGAAGGCGTCGAAGTCCAACTCACCGAGTCCAGTGGCGACCCCGCCGAGGCGATCATCTCGACGGCCGACGAACTCGACGCCGACATGATCGTTCTCGCCGCGCGCAAGCGCACGCCGACCGGGAAGGTGCTCTTCGGCAGCGTCACGCAGGCGGTCCTCCTCGGCACCGCCCGGCCGGTGCTCGTCTGCGGCGAGGCGAAGAAGTAACCGGAGCACTGCCGGCATCGCGCTGCGGTCGTCGAGGCGTGTTCGACGAGAGCCGCGAAGAGCACGGCGGAGCGTCCGGTTCTCCCCAGCCGACTCTGACGGACTCGTGACCGCTGCGTTCGTCCCCTCTCTTGCCCTCTCGCGTCGCCCACCTCTTTACCGACGGACGCAGCATTCCCCACTATGCGACTCGGCATCATCTCGGACACGCACGACAACGTCGACGCGGTCGAACGCGCCGTGAGCGTCTTCGAACGGGAGGGCTGTGACGCGCTCGTCCACTGTGGCGACTTCATCGCGCCGCCCGTTCTGCCGTTCTTCGAGGGGTTCGAGGTCCACGGCGTCCTCGGGAACAACGACGGCGAACTCGACGGACTCGAAGCCGGGTTCCGCGCGCTCGGCAACGGGAGCGAACTCCACGGCCGGCGGGCGTCGTTGGCGTTCGACGGCGTCTCCGTCGCGGTCCTCCACGGCGAATCGCTCGACGACGTGGAGGACCTCGCTTCCTCGGGCGAGTACGACCTCGTCTGCTACGGCCACCACCACGAGCGCGACGAACGCGAGGTAGCGGAGTGTCTCGTTCTCAACCCCGGCGCACACTTCCCGACCGTTCCGGCCGAACACCGGACCGTCGCGACGTACGACACTGACAGCGGGGAGGTGACGTTCCACCACCTCTCGGCGTAGACGGCGCGAGAACTAGACGGACAGAAACCCCGACTCGGTGACGACGGTGTCGACCAGTTCCAGCGGTGTGGCGTCGTAGGCGGGGTTCTCGACGGTGAACCCCTCCGCGGGCTCGGCGAGCACCTCGCTCGGCGAGCGCCGGTCGTTCTCGAAGACGAACCCCTCGTCGACGATCTTTCGGCTCGCCGCGACGACCGTCACCGGGCAGTCGAGCACCGACGCGACCGCACAGAGTGGGAAGGTCCCGATGCGGTTGTAGTAGGTCTCGTCGACGAGGCAGTTCATCCCGAGGAGGACGCGGTCGGCCTCCCGGGCGAAGTGGCCCGCCGCGCTGTCGGTGACGAGGTGGGGGTCGACCCCGTCCCAGGTGGCGAGTTCGCGGACGGTCAGCCGGCCGATGTACCGCGGGCGTGTCTCGGTGACGTACACGGTGAACTTCTTGCCCTCCCGGACGCCCCGCTGCAGGGTCTCCATCACCGTCGACGAGTTCTCGTGAGTCAGGATCGTCTCGCCGTCCGCCAGCCGTTCGGCGGCGTTCACCGCCGCCTCGTGTTTCGAGCGCTCGATAGTGTCGACCACGCGGTCGATGGTGTCGCGGAGGAGCCCCTTCGCCTCCTCGACCGTCTCGGCCTCTCCGACCACGCCCCTGATCGTCTCCTGCATCGCCGTGTGCAACAGTGCGTGCGAGAGGTTCGACCGCCGGAGCGCCCCCGCGTTCCGTTCGAGGTCGCGCTCGAAGTCCTCGACGCCGATGTACTCGCGCTCTAAGAGTTCCTCCAGCGCCAGCGTCGCGTCCACGGCCACCGCCGACTCGCTGTGGGTCCGCATCTCGCGGATGCGCGCGATAGTCTCATCAATCATGGCAGAAGGCGGGTCCCCCGGGTGCAAAGAGGTTCCGTCGCGTGTGAGACTCGTCGACACCCGCCGGTCGCCACGGCCGATCGTTATAAAAATGGCCTGATACCACAAGCAGTTCGTTTAGCCGACTCTCGTCGGTAGCCGTAACAGAGACGATGGACCGTGACGACGCCGGGTGCATCGCGCGGAGTGTCGCCGGTCACCCGTACCGCCGCATCCTCCTCTCGCTTCTCGACAACCAGCGCGCACCCGTGTCGGTCCGTGACCTCTCGCGGGCGATTCTGGCGTTCGACCGCTCCGACGTCACCTTCGCTCCCCCTCTCCACACGGACGCCGAGCTCCTGGCACCTGACGCCGACGCCGGCCGGGAAGCCGTCGAGACGATGGCCGCACAGCTCCACCACGTCCACCTCCCGCGGCTCGCCGCGGCCGGCGTCGTCGAGTACGACGCGAGCATCGGCGACGTCACCGACTGGCACCACCCGCCGGTCGGCGACCGCTGGCTCACCGCCCCGCCCATCGACCGCCTGGCGCGCGTCATCGTCGACGCCCGCTCGACGCCGGCACGCGCCGACTGACCGCACCGTGTTCTCGTCCCGCGTACAGGAACCGGTCGCCGACCACGGTACCGGGAACGCGAACGACGTCCCTCCCGCTTTTTTGACCCCTCGCGCCCTCGCATTCGGTTTGTTATATCAAGGGAAGCGGTTAGCTCGCACAGGAGCGTACCCTCGCGCGGAGCGCACGATGACAGACGACGACGTCAGGCGGATCGCGGTCGAAATCCTCCGGAACCCCCACCGGCGGTACGTCCTCTCGCACCTGAACGGACAGCAGAAGCCGCTCACGGTCCGTCGATTGGCGGAGGCCATCCTCGAACGCGAGGCAGCGGCAGGGACGCACGGCGCGGACGCGACGACGCCTGGCGACCGTGACGTCGAGGAGGTGATGGTGCGCCTCCACCACGAACACCTCCCGTATCTGGACGCGAACGGGGTGCTCACCTACGACTGGCGGCGTCGGGAGATCTCCGACTGGCGGCACCCGAACCTCGGGGACGAGTGGGTGTCGTCGTTTCCGATCGCGCGGCTCTACGAGGTCATCCGCTGACCCGGCGACCGCCGTGACCCCGTCGTCCGGAGGCGAACAGACGCTATGACGAGGACCGACGACGATCAGGGTGACGAGTACGTCGACGCCGACAGCGACGTGCACCGTCACGACCGCGACACGACGGAGCCGTGTAGCGAGGTCGTCGTGAACGCGGTGGCGAAGGCGTTGGACCGCTCGCCGCTCGACCTCGAACCGCTCTACTACTACCTCGACCCCGAGGCGCTGGACCACCTCGTCGACCGGTCGCTCGGCACCGATCCGGTCGAGGAGACGACCGTCAGCTTCGAGTTCGCCGGCTGTCGCGTCGCGGTGAGCCCCGTCGACGTCCAGGTGTTCACCGCCGTCGAGAAGTAACCCCGCCGGACACGGAGAGGGATACGCTGATAATCCAGGGTCACGAAGGCCGGGGTATGCCCGACCCCGTGACGACCGCCGACTACCCGCACGATGGACACGCACGACCGTAACGACACCCCGACGACGGACGCCCCCGGAGACCGCACGTACTCGGTGCACCTCGACGCGGACGAACCGGTCACGATGAGCGTCGTCCACGCCGTGGCGACCGCGCTCGGGCGTCAGCCGCTCGACCTCGAACCGCTCTCGACCCAGGTCGACCCCGAAGCGCTCGAAACACTTCTCGACGGCCCGATCGGCAGGCGCGAGGGACTCACCGTCTCCTTCGTCTTCGCGGGCTGTACGGTCGACGTCACGCCGACGCGCATCGACGTCTCACCCGCCGCCGCCGAGTGAGACGCGAACACCACCGTGTCCGCTGTTCTCTCACTCGTCGTACTGAACGAAGCTCGAACACCACCCCTGTGGCTCGATCTTCCCCTCGACGACCGCACAGGCCCCGAGGCCGTCGCCGTTCTCGTCGGTGATGTAGAACCGACAGTCCGTACATTGCTGACCGTCTCTCGGCTCCGACTGGTACATGACTGCCTGCTTCGTCGCGACGCTGTCGGGACTGCGTTCGGTCCCGTCCTGTGCCGTCGCCGTCACGTACTCGTCGGGAACCGGCCCGAGTCCCTGACCGGACGGTTGCTGGTCGCCGCTTTCCCCACCTCCGCTTCCCCCACCGCTCCCGGCTCCGCCACCTCCATCCCCACTCCCGCCGCCTCCACCGCTTCCCCCACCACTGCTTCCGCCACTTCCACTCTCGCTCCCGCTTCCGTTCCCCCCGCATCCGGCGACACCGACCACCGCCGCGGTTCCGGCGAGCTGGAGGAACCGACGTCTGGAGTCACGTCCTGAACGTGCCATACGCTCCGCAAGAGGCTGGCCCCTCATCTCCCGTTCGACGGTTTCGACCGGGCGAGAATCGTCCGAACGGGTAAGTAGTTGTGTAACACATAGGCAAGATTGTGCACGCATGTGGCCGGTCGCCTCCGTCCTCCGACGGCTGCTGGCGCGGACGCGCTCACCTCACCTGTACCGACCGACCATCTGCACCAACTGAGGTGTCAAGAGCGAAGCGCGTCGACGGGTCGCTCCGACGCGGCCTTCCACGCGGGGTACGCCCCCGAGACGAGGCTCACCAGCACGCCGAAGGCGAACGCGCCGAGGAGGATGAGCCCGTTGCGCGGGACGAGAATCACGTTCAGCGCGATCTGGTCGACGAACGCCCAGAGGCCGAGGGTGACGAGCGCGCTCGCGATCACGCCCAACGATCCCCCGACGACACCGAGGAGGCCGGCCTCGACGACGAGCATCGACAGCACCTCGCGCCGATGGACCCCGACGGCCCGGAGGACACCGATCTCGGCGCGGCGCTCGTTGACGCTCATCAGCATCACGTTGAAGATGCTCACGCCGGCGACGACCAGCGAGACGGCCGCGAGACCGATGAGAAAGCCGTTCAACAGCGCGAAGAACTCGTTGATGCGTTCGAGGACGCTCCCGAGCTCGAAGACCGACACGCGCCGCTCGCGGGCGTTCAGTCGCGCCTCGACCTCGCTCGCGACCGCCTGGGCGTCGGTGCCCGAGTCGGCCTGGACGACCACCTGGTCGAACGTCGACTGGACGAACACCTCCGGGGGAAGGATGACGGCGTTGTCCGGGCGGATGGGCGAGATGCTGTCCGACTCGGCGAGGATCGCCACCACCCGATAGCGGTTCGACTCGATCTCCAGCACCGACCCCACTTGCAGGTTCAGTCGGGCCGCGACCTCCCGGCCGACGATGGCTCCCTGCCGGTGGGTCTCGGGGAGCGTTCCCGCTTCGGCCTCGAACAGCGCGCGCGGGCGACTCATCCCGTACAGCTGGGCGAAACTGCTGTCGCTCCCGCTCGTGACGACCACGCCGTCGGTCTTGAGCGGGACGACGGCTCCCCGCCCGTCGGCGATGCGTTCGACCGCCTGGACGTCGCGCGAGGAGAGGGTCTCCAGCCCGGAGTCGGCGTTCGGGCTGACGATGACCTGGTTGCCGATACCGCCGAGTTCGTTCGTCGCCGAGAGTTCCAGGACCGTACCGAACACGCCCAGGGTCGCGACGGCGAAGACGCCGATGAGGATGCCGAGCGCGGCGAGCCCCGAGCGGAGGCGGGTGCGCGCGAGGTTCCGCCGCGCGAGGAGCAGCGCGGGCACCCGGCGTTCGAGCGCCGCCAGGCGGCTCATCGGTCTCTTTCCCCCTCTTCGTCCCGCCCGTTCTCGGCCGCGCCGCCTCCGCCCGCTCCACCATCGACCGCGCCGCGGACGTCCGCCTGGCTGGTCCCGGCGACCGTCCGCTCGCCCTCTTCGACTTCTCTGAGGTGGCCGTCGACGAGTTCGACGACCCGGTCCGTGTACTCGGTGACGAGCGGGTCGTGGGTCACGGCGACGACGGCGACCCCGTCGTCGCAGATGCGGCGCAGTTCCTCCAGCACCGCGCGGCCGGTCTCGCGGTCGAGGTTCCCCGTGGGTTCGTCCGCCAGCACCACCGCCGGTTCGTTGACGAGCGCGCGGGCGATAGCGACCCGCTGTTGCTGCCCGCCGCTCAGCTGCTGGGGGCGGTGGTCGAGCCGGTCGGCGAGGCCGACCCGTCCGAGCAGGTCCCGCGCGCGGGTCATCCCCTCCGGATCACCGGCGAACAGCGTGGGGAGTTCGACGTTCTCGGCGGCGGTGAGCGTCGGCACGAGATGAAAGTCCTGGAAGACGAAGCCGATGGCGGTCCGCCGGGCGTCGGTGAGTTCCACGTCCGAGAGCGTCGTGACGTCCTTCCCGTGGAGGGATACCACACCCTCGGAGGGTGCGTCGAGGAGTCCGAGCACGTTCAGCATCGTCGACTTCCCCGAACCCGACGGGCCGACGACGGCGAGGAACTCGCCCGCTTCGATCGAGAGGGAGACGTCGACGAGCGCCTCGACGGTCTCCCCGGCGTTGTCGTAGCGCTTGGTGACGTCGACGAGTTCGAGGGGCGCGGGTGCAGCGGTCATCTCGACCGGACCACGACGACGGCCGCCGCGGCCATGATCACGACGCCGACGCCCACCCACAGCGTGAGCGGGGCGCGTCTGTCCTGCTGATCGTCCCGTTCGACGCCCGAGAGGGGGAGGTCGACCCGTTCCTCGCGGGTGTCGCCGTCGACGGTGTACGTCACCACCACGGGGACCGACGAGGCGTTGGCGTCGACCCGCGCGGTGAGTTCGAAGGGGGCGAACTCGCTTCCCTCGACGGTACCGATGAAGTAGTCCCGCTGCGGGTAGGCGGGGGTGACGCCCGGCGCGTCGCCCACGCTGACGACGAGGCCGGTGACGCTGCCCCGTCCGACGTTCCCGGCGTTGCCCGCGATGGTGAGGACGCCCTCGTCGACGGTGAGGTCGACGCCGGTGAGCCGGACGGCACCCGTCTGCGGGCGGAAGTCGAAGCGTCCGGTCGCCGTCGACGACCCGGTGCCGACGTCGTAGCTCACGTCGACGAACAGGTCGCCGCCGGGGGCGCGTTCGAGCGGGACCGTCACCGTCGCCTCCTCGCCGGGGGCGAGGGGGCCGGGGACGCCGACGCGTGGGAGCGTCGTCTCGCTCCCGCTCCCGACGATACGCGGTGTCGCGACGACGCGGGAGATGGGCGCGTTCCCGAAGTTGGTGACGGTCACCGAGACGCGCGCGGCTTCGCCCTCCCCCTCTCGGTCGCGGGTCGTCTCGCCGCCGCCCCCGGCCGCCCCGCCCAGGAGCACGCCCAGTTGGCCGGCCGCGGGCTGTTCTTGTTCCTCCTCGGGCGGGAGGGTCGTGACGCGCACGCCCACGTCGTCGTCGAGTGAGTCGACGCGGACGGGGTGGTCGTACGTCTCGGTCGCGCGCGTGCCGCTCGCGGTCGTGTAGTCGACGGTGACGCGGAGCGTCGAGTCACCGGCGCTCGCGGGGCGGACGGAGAAGTTCAGTGCCGCCTCGGTGCCCGCGTCGAGGGAGGCGACGGTCCGTCTGGCGACGAGCGCCTCGCCGTTCGGGGTCGACAGCGAGACGACGACGTTCCGGAGCGCGTCCGTCGTGGGGTTCGAGACCGTCACGGGGACGTCGGTTCGGCTCTCCGCGACGAACTCCGTGGCGTTGAGTTCGACGAGCGGCGGGGCCGACTCGACGACGAGCGCGAGCGGACGACGGGCCTCGACGCGCTCGTCGTCCTGGTCGCTCCCGACGACCTGCACCGTGAGGTCGCGGACGCCGCTGTCGCCGAACCGAAGGGTGAGGGGGACGGTGAGCGTCCCGCCCGGCGAGAGCGACCCCGGGTCGAGGCTGCGCGCGAGGACGTCACCGTCCTCGACGAGGCGGACCTCGCTGATCTCGACGGCGTCGGGGCTCCCCCCGCCGTTCGAGACCGTCACCGAGACCGTCACGGGCGCGCCGGTCACGGGCGTCCCGGGCGAGACAGCGACGTCGGAGACGGTGAGTCGAGCGTCGGGGACCGCCCCGGCCACGCCGGCGAGGGGAGGGAGGACCGACACGACGACGAAGAGAGTGAGGAGGGAGGCGACTGCCGTCGCCCGGCGGGAGGTCGACATCTGTCGACCTGGTTAGCGGTGGGCCGAGCAAAAGACTGTCGGGCGCTCGGGTCAGGTCGGGTTCGGGTCGTACTCCTCCCCGACGCGGAGCGAGAGCGTCCGAGGGAGGACCGACAGCGAGAGCCGGTCCCGTTCGATGAGTTCGCCGTCGAGGCTGAACGTCACTGGGTCGGCCCCGTCGATGGTGACGGACTCCGCGCGGAGGTGCGTCACCCCCTCGGTCCCCCGAGCGAGGAGCCGGTGGACGGCGGCTTCGGCCACGGCGTTCGTCGGCGGCATCTCCTCGACGACGGCCACGTCGAACTTGCCGTCCGCCATCGCGGCCTGTCCGCCCTCCTCGACGAACTTCCGGGCGTTGCCCACCAGCACCGACAGCGCCGACCCGTCGAAGACCACCTCCTCGTCCGTGCTGACGCGGATGTCGAGCGGGTCGAACGAGAGCGTCTCGCGTGCCCCCGTGACGAGGAACGCGAGCGTCCCGAACCGCTCTTTCAGCTCCGAGGAGGCACCCGTACTGGCGTTCGCCGGCAGCCCGCCGACGGCGCTCACGGCGAACGGGTGGTCCGCGGCGACGCCGACGTCGACCGTCTCGACCGGCCCGGTGTCGGCCACCTCGATACCGTGGTCGAGATCGTGGATGCCGAGCGTGCCCGCGAGGATGTTCGCCGTCCCGCCGGGGACGACGGCGAACGTGACATCGCCGAGCCCACCGGCGTCGTACAGGCCACAGAGGGCGTCGTTGATCGTGCCGTCGCCGCCGCAGACCGCGAGCGTCGAGACGCCGTCGCGGCCGGCTTCGCGGGCGAGGTCGACCGCGTGTTCCTTGCTCTCGGTCTCCCGCACGGCGAAGCCTCGGGCTTCGAGACGACGACGAACGTAATCTGCGTGGTCCCCGGTGCCACTCTCGGGGTTGAGCAGACACCTGCGGGAGCCGACCTGCATGGTTCCTCTCTGTACCTACACGCTCTTATACGGTGGGCCAGCGTGTGCTACGTCGGGGACCGAACGCGCCCGGAACGCGGTCCAACCGAGCGTCCGAAGGGGAGTCGCGGACGCGCGGAGTCGTCGCCGGGTAGAACAGCGGACGCGGTGGTGTGCACAGGGGCCGACGGACGGGTCGACCTTCTGTAGGGTGGTGGACGGCTCGGCTGCTCCCGGCGTCACCCGTCTCTCCGAAGACCTCACCGCTGACACACGAACCCGAAGCCGACCGGCGACCGATCACCAGTCGGAACGGGAGCGTCGAATTTGTTTCGGACGTGACGGGTGTGCGGCAGCGATACGCGTCGGCACCGCCTGAGGCGAGCGCGCGTGAGAGTTCTCAGCCGATGAACCGGTCTCTCCCACCCGCCTTCGGCGGCGTTCGCCGTTCATTCCACCCGGTTTTTCGCTGAATACAGTATGTTCCGTCTCCGGACCTGTAAATTTTTTACATTCAAATTTTAGATTAATTTTAATACGAATGAATAAATAATTTTATATTATCGGCGACTCTCACAAAATCCGACGTATGGCAACCAGCCTCAAGACCCAACAGCTGCCGCGGATCGTCCGCGAGATGACGCAGACCGAACTCCCCTCCGAGCTCGACCCGCTCCTCGAACACTACGCCGCCGTGACGACCGACCGCGACCAGCTCCTCTGGCAGTGGCTCTACTACGTGTTCCCGAGCTTCCGCCTCTCGTCGGTCCCCGCAGAGTACGCGGAGTCGACCCGGAAGGCGAAGTTCTGTTTCTCGCTGTTCATGACCGTCCTCGACGACCTCTCCGAGCGACACCGCGACAAGGAGACGTTCGAGCAGGGGCGGAAGATCCCCTTCCCGTCGACCCGGTGTGACGTGGACGCCGTCGGCGTCGACCGGGAGGCGCTCTCGCTCCTCCAGGAGTCGTGGGACCTCACGCAGGCGTACCTCGACCGCGCGCCCCGACGGGACGACTTCGCGGAGCTGTTCGAGTTCGACCTCCGGCAGTCGCTCAACACGATGGACTACAACCGTCTCGTGAACGAGGGCCCACAGCTCGCGAGCCCGCAGGGGGCGGAGATGTACGACACCCACAACATGCTGCTGTTCGTCTACGTCGACATCGACCTGGCCTTCTCGCCCGCGTTCGACCGCGCGGACCTGGCGACGCTCCGCGACGTGACCTGGGACGCCCAGCGGCTCGCGCGCATCGGCAACTGGGTCACGACCTGGGAGCGCGAACTCGACGAGTGCGACTACACCTCCCGTGTCGTCATCGAGGCCATCGACCGGGGCGTCATCACCGAAGCGGACGTCCGCGACGACGACGTCCCCAACGAGACGCTCGTCCGCCGGATCAAGGCCGCCGGCATCGAACGCGAGCACCTTCTCTCGTGGAACGAGACCTACCGCAGACTCGTCTCCCGGGAGTACGACGTCGACAGCGTCGACATCCACTCGTTCGTCGACGGGATGCGACACCTCCTCGAGGTCGACGTCAAGGCACGCGGCCTGAAGTGAGACCGTCGGCGGGATCCCCGCGGCGGGCGCGGTTCGTGTGAACGAGTCACTACGCCACCTCGCAGAGATATTAACGATGATAACCACCCCCGCATCCTTAAGCGCGCGTTCTCCGAAGGGAGTCGTATCTCACTCACCATGCCCGACCTCGATCCCGAGATATACGAGGCCGTCTTCTACTCGATCGCGAACCCGGCGCTGGGGATCGACCTCGACTTCGTCATCCGCGACGCGAACCCCGCCGCGGCGGCGTTCCTCCGGTACGAGGACCGCGAGGCGCTCATCGGGACACCCGTCCCCGACATTTTGGTCGATGAGTCCATCCTCAAGGACGTCGCAGAACAGATCCTCTCGGACGAGCAGTGGGTCGGCGAGTGTGAACTGCTCACCGCCGACAACCGCGTGTTCTACGGCATGGGGTCGGCGGTCCCCATCGAGCGCGACGGGAAGACGGAGGTGCTCGCGGGGGTCTTCACGGACCTCACCGAACGCCGCCGCCACACCCGGGCGCTGCGGATCCTCAATCGGGTGCTCAGACACAACATCCGCAACGATATCAACGTCGTCCTCGGTCACATCGAGCAGGTGGCCGCGACCGCCGAAGACGAGGCCGCCCAGAACTCGGTGGGGAAGGCGCGCGCGCGGTTGAGCGACATCATCGACAGCGCCGACACCGCTCGCGACCTCGAACACCTGCTCAACACCCAGGAGAACGCGGTCGTCACCACACTCCGCCTCGACGAGGTGCTTCTACCCGTCGTCGACCGTGCGGCCCGGGAGTTCCCGAGCGCGGAGGTCCTCGTCGACGAACTCGAACCGGTCCACGTGGTCGCGAACGGGACCGTCGACCGCGTGGTCTGGGAGGTGCTCGAGAACGCGGTCGAGCACAACACCGCCCCCACGCCCAGAGTCGAGGTGTGGGTCGACGTCTGCGACGACGACGTGGTCGTCGCCGTCGCCGACAACGGCCCCGGTGTGTTCGAGAGCAGACGCGAGATGATCTTCGGCCGCGAGGAACTCGACCAGCTCCACCACGGCAACGGCTTCAGCCTCTTCTTCGTCGATCAGGTGATGAAGACGTACGGCGGCGACGTCTGGGTCGAGGCGAACGACCCCTGTGGGGCGGTGTTCAAACTGCAGTTCACGCGGGCGTGGTGAACCGCGTCTCGTCACCCCTCGTCGACCGGGTTCGACCCGTACACCGCCGGAATCCACGTCTGGCTGTCGATGGGTGGTCGCTCGTAGCTGCCGCGTTCCTCGCGCGGCGGAAGGTCGATGGGGTCGGGGGTGAGGTCCTCGTACGGGATCTGTCCGAGGAGGTGTGAGATGCAGTTGAGCCGCGCGTGTTTCTTCACGTCGGCGTGGACGACGTACCACGGCGCCTCCTCGACGTCGGTGTGGGCGAACATCTCGTCTTTCGCCCGCGAGTACTCCGCCCATCGGGCTCGCGCCTCCAGGTCCATCGGGCTGAGCTTCCAGCGCTTCTTCGTGTCCTGGTTCCGCTTTCGGAACCGACGCTCCTGTTCCTCGTCGCTGATGGAGAACCAGTACTTGATGAGGATCATCCCCGAGTTGACGAGCATCCGCTCGAACGCCGGACACTGCGTCAGGAACCGTTCGTACTCCTCGTCGGTGCAAAAGCCCATCACCCGCTCGACGCCCGCGCGGTTGTACCAACTGCGGTCGAACAGCACCATCTCGCCATCGGTCGGGAGTCGCTCGACGTACCGCTGGAAGTACCACTGTCCACGCTCGCGCTCGGTCGGTTTGCCGAGCGCCTCGATACGCACCACTCGGGGGTTGAGCCGGCGGGTGATGCGCTTTATCACGCCGCCCTTCCCGGCGGCGTCGCGTCCCTCGAAGACCACACACACCTTCAGTTCCTCCTCCTCGATCCAGTGCTGGAGCTTCACCAGCTCCTCCTGCAGCCGGTCCAGTTCGCGCTCGTAGTGTTTCCTCTTCAGGACACCCTTCTTGTTGTAGTGCTCGTCGGATGGTACCATGTGACTATGTCTCTCATCCTATGTGTCGAGGTGTCATAACTGCTCGTCGTCCCGCTCCCCGCGCGCAGCCCCCGACGCGACCGGTGTGACCGTCGACCGTGATGGGAAAACCAATCGGTCTTTGAGGATTGCCGCGAGACGAAGCCACCATGAGCGACGAGCGCCCGACGGTGCCGGTGGTGTGTCCCGAGTGTGAGACGACGACGCGCGTGGCAGTGGACGAGGTGGCTGCAGCCGTCGAAAAGCACAACGAGAGCCGCCACGGTGGCGAGAACGTCGCGGGCGTCGACCCCGACATCGTCGAGCGGATCGCCGACCTGGCCGCCGCGGACCTGGGGCTAACCGACGAGTCGGTGACTCACGAGTGAACTCGCGGTGAGGGTCGAACGAAGGGGGGATACCGGGAGACGCTGCCGACGGGAGTCGAGACGGGCCGGGCGGGAGAGACCGCGGCGCGTCACTCGGAGACAGACCGGCCGAGTGTGCCGTGCAGCGTGTGTCACGTAGTCCCAGGGGAGTGCCAGTCGACGGGACCAGCGCGACGCTCCCGACAGCGACTCCCGACCGTACCGATATATTTAATTGGGTGTTAAGCGCCGCTCGCCCCGGAATCGCTCGCGTCGAGCCAGTCGACCAGCGCTTGGAGCGACCGCTCCCACCCCGTGTCGAGCATCATCGCGTGGGCGACACCCGAGACGAAGGTCGCGTCGGTGCCGAACGCCCGCGCCGTCGCCTCGACCGCCCACGAGGGGACGATGGCGTCGTCCGCCGCGCCCAAAACGAGCGTCCGCACGTCGCGCGGGAGTCGGCCGGTGACGGCCGGTCCGGTGAGTTCGGCGAGCGCACAGGGCGACTCCCGAGTGACCTGTGACGCGTAGGTCGCGAGGCGGTCGTCGGGGACGTCGTCGGAGAAGAGCGCCCGACGGACGGCACTCGGGGGGGTGAAGCCGGGGCCGAGCGCCTGGAGCGCGCCGAACCCCAGCCACAGGGAGGGGTCGGCGCAGGCGAACTGGAACGTGAGTCCGGCCATGCCCTGTGGCGGGAGCGACGCCATGAGGACGGCGCCGGGCGCGTCGTAGCGCTTCAGGTATCGCTGGACGACCACCCCGCCCATGGAGTGGCCGACGAGGATCGGTTGAGAGTCGAGACGGGCGACGACGCTCCGGAGGTCCGCGACGAAGTCGTCGATGCTGGCCGTCGCGAGCGACCCGCCGCTCGCCCCGTGTCCGCGGAGGCTTAGCGCGTGGGCGGTGTAGCCACGGTCGGCGA
Source organism: Salinigranum sp. (assembly GCA_041641615.1). GTDB lineage: Archaea > Halobacteriota > Halobacteria > Halobacteriales > Haloferacaceae > Salinigranum. The sequence continues at coordinate 14,810 of JBEPYA010000002.1, forward strand.
GTGCCGGCAGGAAGTGCTCGGCCCAGCACCACGCGCCGACGTACGCGCCGTGGACGAAAAGCAGCGGCGGACCGGTGCTGTTGGGTGCCGAGGCGGTGCGGAGTTCGAGGTCGGGGTCGGAATCAGATCCGTGGTCGGGAGAGGGAGACGACACTGGGTGACGTTTACGGCGGCGGGTATATGAACCACGCCGTTCGTCCCGAGCCGACCCCCCCAGACGGTGCGGCACGATCGACGTGTCGCTTCTCTCTTATCAAACGAAAAAACGAGGGAGAAACTGTGATATGGGGGGCTGGGTACGGGATGTGTATGTTGAGTCACCTCCTCGCCGTGACGAAGGCGGTGCGGTCCTCCAGTACGGACGAGAGTCGAAACGTATCGACGCGGGGAAGCAAAACGGTCCTAGACGCGACGCCGAAGTCGATCGTCGAGAGCATGATGGACGGCCTGAGCTACTCGATGTTCATCGTCGACAGCGAGGGGACGTTCACCCACGCGAACGCGGAGTGTCGGGAGATGTTCAACCGCGAGGTGGGCGAACTCGAAGGGACGAACCTCTTCGACTACGGCGAGGCGGACAACAGCGTGATGCGTTGCGTCCTCGACACCGGCGAACCCGTCCAGAACAGAGACGACACGGTCGTCGTCGACGGCGAGGAGATCCCCGTCAGCCGGTCGGTCCTCCCCTTCTTCGACGAGCGAGGGAACGTCACCGGCGCGCTCGAGATCAACCGGAACATCTCCCAGCGGACGACCCTCCAAGAACAGGAGAGGGCGCTCGAAGCGTACCAGAAAGCGGTCGTCGCGGCGCTGAAGGAGAACCTCGCGAGGCTCAGCGAAGGCGACCTCACCATCGAACCCGAGGTGCCGGAGCCGGACGCGGAGTTCCCGGCCGTCGAGGCCGTCCACGAGGAGTTCTCCGAGATGGCGGCGGACTTAGACTTCGCGGTCACCCGGCTCAGAGAGATGCTTACGACCGTCCAGCGTCGCGCCGAGGGGCTGGCGGAGATCGGAAACGACATCGCCGCGGCGGGAGAGCGGACCCGCGCGTCCATCCGCGAGATCGACGACTCCAGCGGGCAGGTGGCGGAGACGGTCGAGGCACAGGCGGACCGGGCCGACACCGCCGAGGAGGACGCCGCCGAGCTGTCGGCGACCATCGAGGAGATCACCGCGAGCACCCAGGAGATCACCTCCGTCTCCGAGCGGACGGCCGAGGTCGCGACCGAGGGGAGCGCGGCCGCCGAGCGGGCCATCGAGCGGATGGAGGCGACGCTGGAAGCCTCCCGGCGGAACCTGGAGATGGTCGAGGAGATCGAAGCGCAGATGACGGCCATCGACGAGATGACGACGATGATCGACGGGCTGGCCGAACAGACCAGCCTCCTCGCGCTGAACGCCAACATCGAGGCCGCCCACGCGGGGCGGGACGGGAGCGGCTTCAAGATCGTCGCCGACGAGGTCCGCGCGCTGGCCGAGGAGTCGAAGGCGGCGGTCGGCGAGATCGACGAGAGCGTCACGGAGCTGGAGACGGGCATCGAGAAGACCGCAGCGACCATCGAGACCAGCAACGAGGAGGTCGAACGAGGGGCCGAGGCGGTCCGGGCGGTCGTCGACCGGATCGACGAGATCGAGTCGGCGGTCGCGGAGACGAACGGCGGCCTCTCGGAGATCTCGCGGGCGACCGAGAGCCAAGTCACCCACGTCGAGAGCGTCCATCGCGCCGTCGAGGAGACGGCGAACGCGAGCCAGGAGGTGAGCGCACAGGTCGAAGAGATCTCGGCGGGCATCAGCCAGCAGACCGACAGCGTCGCGGAGGTCGCCGAGCGCTCGACGGAGGTCGACGAGGTCTCACGGGAGCTGTCGGCGATGCTCGACTCGTTCCGTCTCGGCGCCGACGAGAAAACTTCACGAGGAACCGGAAATAGCCGGTAGACCGTTCGTTCGACGGCGATATTCGCCGGACAACCGAACGAACGTCGGCGAAAAAACCGTTATAAACAGCCGTTAATATGCTGTACGAAAGATGGTGTCGTACAGAATGCTCGGATCTGCGAATCGACACAAAACCCTCTCCTCGCGCGACTGGTACGTCCGGCGGGTCGAGTGTGAACTGTGTGGGGAGGTTCAGTTGTGTACGAAGCGATGTGACATGGTCGTCTGTCAGGAGTGTCAGGCGTCTCTCCTGCCGTCACCCGGACTCCTGTCCGGGCGGTAACGCGCACACGAACGGCCGACAGGCTATTCATCGGGCACCCCGAGTCGTGGCTGTGGACTGTGCGTTCGTCGGAGCGGGTGCCGTCGCCGAGAAGTACGCAGCAGGACTCGGGGAGTCGTCGCTCCGCCTGACGGCCGTCTGTGACCGCGAGGCCGACCGCGCGGCGACGCTCGCGGCCGACCACGACGCGACTCCCTACACCGACCTCGCGACGATGCTGTCGGCCGAGGCGGCCCCGCTCGTCGTGAACCTCACGAGCCACGCGGCGCACGCACCGGTGACAGAACGGTGTCTCGCGGCCGGCAGACACGTGTTCTCCGAGAAGCCGCTGGCGCTCGACCCCGACCGTGCCGACCGGCTGGTCGAGACGGCTACCGAACGCGGACTCGCGCTCGGGTGTGCGCCCACCAACCACCGAGGCGACGCCCAGCGACACGCGCGCTCGTTCCTCGCCGACGGGCGTCTCGGTGCGGTCCGTCTCGCGTACGCCACGGCCCACGTCGGCCGAGTGACGTCGTGGCACAGCCGACCCGAATCGTTCCTCGCGGTGGGGCCGCTGTACGACGGCGGGGTCTACCCGCTGTCGCTTCTCGTCTCGTGGTTCGGTCCGGTCGAACGGGTGCGCCGGGCGGACGCGGTCGACGCGTGGCCCGAGGGTGAACGAGAGCGCTCGCCCCACGTCGAGGCCACGCTCGAATTCGACGCCGGACCGACCGTGTCGCTTCGGGCGAGTTTCTACGTCGACCACCGGAGCCGGGAGTTCTACGGGCTCGAACTCCACGGCGACGACGGCACCCTCTACCTCCGCGACACGGGGGCGCTGGCGGCCGGCCGCGATTCGGTCACCGTCCGCGGGGGCGACCGGGAACCGACGGTGGCACCGCACCCTCAACCGAGACGGGAACAGCCCTACCTCGCGGGCCCCGAGCGACTGGCCCGTGCGGTCGAGCGCGGAGCCCTCCCCCGGGCGAGCGCCCGCCGTGCGGCCCACGTCGTCCGGGTGTGCGCCGCCGTCGAAGCCGCGGCCGACGCCGGCGGGTCGGTCTCGGTCGACGGTCCCGGAGTCGAGAAACCGACGCGCGCGCCACCACCCGTTCGGCCGTCGCGTGGGGCATCGAATGCTCCACGAGAGGAGCGCCGCGCGGTTCGGCTCCCGCCCGTCGGCTTCGGCTGCTCGCGCTACCGCGACGGCGACTACGTCGACCGGATCGAGTCCGTCGCGACGGCGCTCGACGCCGGCTACCGCCTCCTCGACTCCGCCGAACTGTACGGCAACGAGTCGCGCATCGGTGACCTGCTCGCCGCACCGGGGTCGCCGGAAAGAGAGGGGTTGTTCCTCCTCGGGAAGGCGTGGAACACCAACCACGGGCCGGGCCACCTCCGGGAGGCCTGTGAGGGATCGCTCGGCGAACTCGGCGTCGAGGCGTTCGACTGCTACGCGCTCCACTGGCCCGACGCCTGGACGTACCAGGGGCCGCTCAGAGACCTCGCCTCCCGCCCTGTCGAAGAACAGGAGCGGCTGACGTTCCCGACCGACGACGAGGGGAACCCCGCCCGGGCCGACCACGACCTGCTGGACACCTGGGGGCGGCTCGAAGCGCTGTGGGAAGAGGGACTGACCCACAGCCTCGGCCTCTGTAACGTGACGCTCCCCCAGCTCGTCCGGGTCGTCGACGCGGCGCGGATCCCGCCGGCGCTGGTGCAGGTGGAGCGTCACCCGTATCTCCCCCGAACCGCGCTCGTCGAGTGGTGTCACGCTCGGGGCATCCGAGTGGTCGCCCACTCGCCGCTGTCGGCGCCGGGCCTTCTCACCGACCCCGTCGTGGAGGCAGTCGCCGACGAGGTCGGGGAGTCGCCCGCGGCGGTCGTGCTGGCGTGGAACGTCGGGCGCGGCGTCGTCCCCATCCCGTCGAGCGTGGACCGAGACCGCGTCGTGGCGAACCTCGCGGCCGCGCGGCTCCGACTCTCCGCGGAGCAGCGCGCACGACTGGACGCCCTCGCCGATCCGACGTTCGAGCGATGAGCCAGGTCGCGACCGGGGTACCGACGCGGCTCCGCCGGCAGTGGTGGCTGACTGTCGCGTGCGTGGTCGGGGCGAGCGTCGTCGGGGCGCTCGCAGTCGGTGACGCGTTCGATGCGGGCGGGCGGTGGCTCGTCGGCACGGCGGCGGTCGTCGCCTACCTGCTTTGGTTCCTCCGCCGGTCGCTCGGGCGGAACCACGAGGACGAAGCCGACCCGCCGTCGGCCGTCTCACCCTCGCTCGGCCTGGCGAACGCCGTCACGCTCGGTCGGGGATGGTTGTACGCCGCCGTCGCGGGCTTCCTCTTCGTGGTTCCCCCCCTCGACTCCTCGTGGCGGTGGCTCCCCTTCCTCCTCTACGGAACCGGGGCGGCGCTTGACGCCGTCGACGGCTCCCTCGCGCGAACGGTGGGACAGGAGACGGCGCTGGGGACCAAGCTCGACATGGCGTGTGACACGGTGGGGTTCCTCGTCGCCCCCCTCGTCGGCGTCGTCTGGGGCCGGCTCCCCGTGTGGTACCTCTCCCTCTCCGTCGCGCGCTACCTGTTCAAGCTCGGCCGGGGCTGGCGGCGACGACGCGGGAAGCCGGTGTTCGACCTGCCCGAGAGTCGGGTTCGCCGCCCGCTCGCAGGGGTCCAGATGGCGTTCATCACGGCCGCGCTCTGTCCGCTCCTCCCCCGAAGCCTGGTGTGGCCTGCGGCGGCCGTCGTCGTCACGCCCTCGCTGGTCGTGTTCGCCCGCGACTACCTCGCCGTGGCCGGGCACCTCGGGAACGGCGGGCGCGACCAAGGTGCCGAGAACTAAACGGAGCGGTCGTCCTTCTGGACGTGACCCGTGAGGGAGAGCTTCGAGGCGACCGCCTCGAATGTTCAGTAATCGACGCCGACCTCGACAGTAGCCACGACAACGCGTGCAACTAGACCGAACGCGGACCCAGAGCACGCCGGTCGGAACCGACCCCGAAGCGTGTCACTCACACCGACGGTAGAGTTCCGGTGCGGGCGCGCGGGACAGGCGGTCACCACTGCGCCACGGCGCTCACGTCGTGGTACTAGGCCCGGGGTGATCCACGGGACTTCCCACGGGCGGCAGGCCCTCCAGGGCTCATCAGCGTGAACTGATCCCCGCCACATCGACACGTGCCGTCGGTGCCGACGGCACGCCAGCCACCGTCGGTGCGGCAGACAGGATAGACGGCCTCGCAGTCGGTGCATCGACCGAGCCCGCTTGGCGCCGTGTCCCTTCTGGGGTTATCAGACATGGCCAGGCAGAATATTCTACGGGAGCATCATGAGTGCTTGAGATTGTTTCGGACTGTTACTGACTGTTTCGTTTGTTCCACACCCCTTACTGCCCGATTATCGACTTCAGAGACGACGCACTCTCTCGTGTCGCGAGTGCTCGGAGGTCCTCGGTTCGGCGATAGGGCGTCACTTTTGAATGTTGTATGTGCCGTACGACTTCGACCCGTTCACCCGCCAGCCCTGTCGGTCAGAATACTTCGGTCTGCGAGAGCACTCCACATCGTCTCCCTCGTCGAGCAGGTTCTCTTACCATGATACATATCGCACCCTAGCCTTCCTTTGGACGGGTTTGTCGGTACACGACACCGTTCGACGACTTCACATCCCCGCAGAGGCCCGTCGTGTTCTCTTCAGCCGGCTTGGTCGTGCTCGACAGAAACTGATACACTGGGCTACGAGTCAAAAGTCCCCGACGGAGGGGTGAACTACCGCAAGACGCGTACTACAGGCAATCGATAGTCCGGTTGAACGAGGATAAGTAACGCGAATCGGGAGACAGATAGCAGAATCCGGTCGGGCCGTTCGCCCGCTGAGAGCGCCGGCCAGTCGATGGGCAGTGGCTAGACGAGACTGCCGGCGCACGGACCCCTCCGCTAGAAGTCACGCCCAGGCTCACAGCACGGGAGACGCCGAGAGCATCAGTAGCCGAACAGCGGCTCACCACTCTCCGAGACGATCTCGTCGACGTGGTCCGGGGGGATGACCAGTTCGCGGCTTTCGGCTAGCACGCGCCAGGCCCCCAGTTCGTGGTCGAACTTGATCGCGTCGCGCGACGTCTCGATCCGTTCCGTCGAACCTCCGGTCTCGTCTCTGAACGACACAGTCACCATGAACCAACGTGTCGGGTGACGGTGATAAACGTGATGGCGGAACTCACTGTTCGGCCGGTCTGAGAGTGTAGTCGAACGACCATTGAAGTCGGTCGTGTCACGGAACCCAGCGTGAACCACGCCCGTCGACGGCCGCTTGGACGCCGACCCGGTTCGAGACCATCCCCGTCTCGTCGGCCATCGAGAGGAGCGAGACACGGTTGCGGAACCGAGAGCCGTCTCTTCGATAGTTCGTCAGTTCGACCGTGATGGGCTCTCAGATGTCGAGCGCCTCACGGAGGTCCGCACGGGGTTCGGGTTCGGTAGCGCGTTCCTCGGCGGCGAGCACGTCGGTCACCCGCGACGGGAACGCCGCGTCGTCGGTCGTGAGCAGGTCGATGAGGCCGCTCGGCCGAGCATACGTGGTGAGGAGGCGTCCGGAGCCAAACGTCTGTCCGTTCGATACCCGGGCTCTGTCTCAGTCAGCCGGTAGATCGGAAGAG
>JBEPYA010000002.1:21672-49980 GCA_041641615.1 Salinigranum sp.
GGTGTCGGCGTCGGTGACGCCGACACCGGCGTCGCCGTCGACCCGCGAGAGCCGCATCGCGTTCGCGGTCACGCCGACGGTCATGCCGGCGTCGCCCGCGAGGACGGCGAGCCAGATGGGAACCAGCCCGAAGGGGACGGCGACGGCGAGGGCGGCCTTGCCGAGGAGGCTGGCCGCGATGTTCTGGCGGATGACGCGGTTGGCGTCGTTCGCGAGTTCGTAGAGGTAGGGAAGCTTCGAGAGATCGTCGCCCAGCAGCGCGATGTCGGCCGTCTCGATAGCCGTGTCGGTGCCGGCCGCGCCCATCGCCACGCCCACCGTAGCGGTGGCGAGCGCCGGCGCGTCGTTGATGCCGTCGCCGACCATCGCCACGTTCTCGAACTCCTCGGTGAGCTCCTCGACGGCCGCGACCTTCTCGTCCGGGAGGAGGCTCGCACGGAACTCGTCGATGCCGACCCGCTCGGCGATGGCCCGCGCCGTGCGTTCGTTGTCGCCGGTGAGCATCACCGTCCGCGCGACGCCGAGGTCCTTCAGTCGGGCGACGGCCTCTTTCGCGCCGGGTCTGACCTCGTCGGCGACGGCGATGACACCTTCTAGCTCGTAGGCGTCCTCGCTCTCCCCGACACGCCCGACGAGCACAACGGTCTTGCCCTCCGACTGGAGCCGGGGAACGGTGTCGTCGAGCAGGTCGAGACAGTTGTTCCGGTCACACAGCGTCCGGGCGGTGCGGGTGACGACCCCGCCGTCCGTCGTCGCGTGGACGTGCGAGAGGTCGAACCCGAGCTCCTCGAACAGCCCGGGCTTCCCCGCGACGTGTGGCTCTCCGTCCAACTCGGCGCGGACGCCCTTGCCCGTGATGCTCTCGAAGTCGTCGACCGCTCGGTCGGCGACGCCGGCGCTACCCGCCCTCGCGACGATGGCCTCGCCGATGGGGTGTTCGCTGCGCTGTTCGAGCCCGCGCGCACACCGGAGGACGTCCTCCTCGGTCCGCCCGTCGAGGGGGACGACGTCCGTCACGGTCAGTTCGCCCGTCGTGAGCGTCCCCGTCTTGTCGAAGGCGACGACGCTGACCGCGCCCATCGCTTCGAGGTGTCGTCCCCCCTTGACGAGGACGCCGTGCTTCGCGGCGCTCGTGACGCCCGAGACGACCGAGACGGGCGTCGAGATGACGAACGCGCAGGGACAGGCGAGCACCAGGAGGGTGAGGCCGTGGACCACCGCGGTCGACCACGTCGTCCCGAGGACGAACGGGCTGGCGAGCGTGACGAGGACGGCGAAGGCGACGACGACCGGGGTGTACCACGCCGCGAAGCGCTCGACGAACTGCTCGCGCTCGGTCTTGTTCGACTGTGCCTCCTCGACCAGCTGGACGATACGCGACAGCGTGCTTTCGCTCGACGGAGCGGTGACACGGACCTCCAGATATCCCCCCTCGTTGATGGTGCCGGCGTACACCTCGTCGCCGGCCGTCTTGTCGACGGGGACGCTCTCGCCCGTGACGGGTGCCTGGTTGACGGCGCTGTTCCCGTCGACCACCTCGCCGTCGGCCGGGAGCTTCTCGCCGGGCTTCACCACGACGACGTCGCCGACGACGAGTTCCTCGACCGGCACCGTCTCGGTTCTCGACTCGCCGCCATCGCCGTCGCGTTCGACCCGCGCCTCCGTCGGCGAGAGGTCGAGCAGTTCCGCGAGCGACTCCCGCGCCCGATTCATCGAGGCGCGTTCGAGCAGTTCGGCGACGCTGAACAGCACCGCCAGCGTCGCCGCCTCGAAGTAGAAGGACTCGCCGAACGCGACGCTGGCGACGAGTGCGCCGAGGATGGCGACCGACATCAGGAAGTCGATGTCGAGGCTCCGGGTGCGCGCCGAGTAGTAGCCACCGCGGAGGATGGCCTGCCCGCTCACGACGACGGCGACGAGAAAGAGCGCGTCGGCGAGGAAGAGTTCGGTGCCAGCGACGTCGAAGAGGAGGGCGTTCGCGCCCGTGGCGACGAACTCGAAGCCGAGGCCGACGACGACGAAAACGCTGCCGACCCAGGTCTTCTTCGCCCGGCGGCTCCACCAGACGGGCTCCTCGCTCTCGGACGTGGAGTCGGACTCCGCCGTGGCCCCCTTCTGTCCGGTCACCGGGTAGCCCGCCCCCTCGATGGCGGCCACGACGTCCGGTGCGGTGGCCGGCGGACCGTAGCTGACGCTGACCTCGCCGGTCGTCGGGTGTGTCTCGTACCCCGAGACGCCGTCGACTGCATCGAGCGCGTGCTCGACTTTCGACGCGCAGGAGGCGCAGTCCATTTCCGGGACGGAGAGACGAACGACGTCAGCGGTATCCGTGCCGTCTGGAGGGGCGGACGTGCGACCGCCGTCCGCGACGGGTGCGGGAGGCGGGCACGCGTCCCGGTCTGAACACGTCATTACCCGACGCTAGTCGACCGGGGGTTATTAACCTAACTGACACAATTCCGGGGATAGTTAGCTGATATTGATAATTTTTAGGCCGTGTATTAATAAAAACGCGACGGGGACCGGGACGAACCGGTATGTGCGCCGGCGACCCGATGGAGAGACGAGGCTGTTCGCGACGCTCCGGGCGGTGTGAACCAGAAGCGACCGACCGCCGATTAGTCCGTCACTACCCAGATACTGTACTGCGTTCACAACAATCAATCGGAATTGAATTATCATCGTACTAGCCACGCCACAACCTTTCGTTGAGAATGTTAAATCAGCTATTTCGTAACTATCAATCAGCCAATGTCTATAACCTGGATCGACATCCGCTCATCCGAGACAGTAAATGTCGTTCGACAACGAAAACTGGGCATACGGACGGACGCTCGCGATTCTCGCAGTGACGTTCGTCGTGGTGCTCTCACCGACGATGGGGGTGGTGTCGTTCGCCGGCACGGCCGAAGCGGCACCCGGAGACGTACTGTACCGCGTGAACGGGGGCGGATCGGCCGTTCCGGCGGTCGACGGAGGAGCGGACTGGGTGACACCCGGTCAGGCGTCCGGCGTCGTCGTTAGCGGCGGAAGCACGTACTCGACGGGGAACGGGATCACGCTGGACAGCACCGTCCCCAGCGGGACGCCAGAATCGGTGTTCCAGAGCGAGCTCTACGGCGACATGCAGTGGGAGTTCGACGTCTCGTCGGGGACGACCTACGAGGTTCGGCTGTACTTCGCCGAGATCTACCAGACGAACGACGGGACTCGTGAGTTCGACGTGGGCGTCGAGGGACAGCAGGTCCTGACGAACTACGACATCCACGCGGACGTCGGTCACGACGTCGGGACGATGAAGTCCTACGAGGTGACGCCCTCGGACGGCACGGTCGACGTCGACTTCACGAACGTCGTGGACAACGCGAAGATCTCGGCGATCGAGATCGTCGAGGCCGAACCCGAGCCTGGCGTGCTCAGCGGCCCGACGAGCATCGACTTCGGGACGGTCGTGACCGGCAACAGCGCGACCGAGACGGTGACGCTCACGAACGCGGGCGAGGCGGGAGACGCGGACATCACCGTCTCTTCGGTCACCCTCACAGGGACGGACGCGAGCGAGCTCTCCACGGACTTCGCGGGGAGTACGACGCTGGCCCCCGGCGAGTCGCTCGACGTGCAGGTGACGTTCACGCCGTCGGACGCGCAGGCGAAGGGTGCGACGCTTGAAATCTCACACGACGCACCGAACACGGCCTCGCCGCTGACGGTCGCTCTCTCCGGCGAGGGCGCGAGCGACGTGCCGGTCGGCTTCGGATCGAGCGAGCTCCAGGGCTTCAACGCCGGCGGGCTGACGGCGCTGGAGTTCGGCCCCGACGGGCGGCTCTACGTCGCCCAACAGGGCGGCTCGATCTACGCGCTCGAAATCGAGCGGAGCGGGGCGAACGCCTACAGCGTCGTCAGCCAGGAGACGATCGACGCGATCAACGACATCCCGAACCACGACGACGACGGGTCGCTCAACACGGGGCAGGGCAACCGGCAGGTGACGGGGCTGACGGTCGGCGGGACCGCCTCGCAGCCGGTCGTCTACGTCTCGTCGAGTGACCCACGGATCGGTGGCGGCGGCAGCGGTGCCGAACTCGACCTCGACACGAACTCCGGTTCGATCTCGCGGCTGACGTTCGACTGGAACACGGACGGGAGCCTCGCGAGCGTCGACCACGACGTGATGGTGCTCGGCCTCCCGCGCTCGGAGGAGAACCACGCGCCGAACGGGCTCGATCTGAGCGACGACGGCGAGACGCTGTATCTCGCCCAGGGCGGGAACACGAACAAGGGCGCGCCCTCGAACAACTTCGCGTACACGTCGGAGTATGCGCTCTCCTCGGCGGCGCTCACGATCGACCTGGCGCAGATCGAGGCGAACCACGCCGAGAAGAACTTCCAGGACTACTCGCCGCCGACGGGGAGCGGCACGTACCCCGACCTGACGTTCTACTACGCGATTCCGACGATCCAGACCGACGACGCTACGGACGGTGACGACCTGCCGTTCGGCGGACAGGACGGCGTCAATCAGGCGAAGATCATCGAGAACGGCCCGGTGCAGGTGTTCTCCTCGGGCTACCGCAACCCCTACGACCTGGTCCTCTCCGAGGACGACCAGCTCTACGTCATCGACAACGGCCCGAACGGCGGCTGGGGTGGCCAGCCCGTCAACGAGGGGGCCAGTGGCGTCTGCACGAACGCGCCCAACGAGGACGGCTCCTACGGGACCGGTGACCAGCTTCACCTCGCGACCGAGGGGAGCTACGGCGGCCATCCCGTGCCGATCCGCGCCAACCCGACCGGCGCGGACATCTACGACGAGAACGGGAACGTGGTGCTCGACATCACGTCCTCGAACAGTCCCGTTCCCGCCTCACTGGTGAACCCGGTCGAGTGCGACTACCAGGACCCGAGCGAGGACAACTCCATCGGGAGCACCTTCGGGTGGACCGGTGGCATCGAGGAGTACACCGCCTCGAACTTCGGCGGCGCGATGCAGGGCGACCTGCTCGTCGTCGAGGGAGCCAGCAGCGTCGAGCGCGTCGAGCTCAACGCCGCCGGCGATGACGTGGCGAACCAGGAGAACAACTTCCTCACGCCCGGCACCGCGCTCGGGATCGAAGCGACCGGCGACGGGGGTCCCTTCCCCGGGACCGTCTGGACCGCCCGCGGTGACCTGATCGTCTACGAGCCGAACGACTACGGTGGCTCGACCGGACCCCAGTGTACCGGTGCCGACGACGCCTCGCTCGACGAGGACGGCGACGGCTACGACAACGCCGACGAGATCGACGCCGGGACCGACCCGTGTTCGGGTGGCTCGACGCCCGCGGACTTCGACGGCGACGGCACGTCGAACCTGAACGACCCGGACGACGACAACGACGGCGTGCCGGACACGTCCGACCCGTTCGCGGTCGATCCGGACAACGGAACGACGACGACGCTGCCCGTCACCGACGACCTCACCTCGACGGTGCTGTTCGGCGAGAACAGCCAGGCGTGGACCGGGCTGATGACGAACGGGCAGAGCGACTACCAGGACCTCTACGCGGAGGACCCGGGAACGGTCGGCGGTGCTGCGGGTGCGTTGCTCATCGAAGGTATCTCGGCCGGCGACGCGACGCAGAACGACCAGGAGAACGCGTTCCAGTTCGGGGTGAACACTCCCGACGAACCGTTCGTCATCTCGACGACGGTCAACGGCTTCCCTGACAGCCCATCGGGCTTCCAGGGGATCGGCCTGTTCATCGGCACCGGCGACCAGGACAACTACACCAAGCTCGTCGTCGCGGCGAACGACGGCAACGGCGGCGTTCAGCTGTTCCAGGAGGTCGACGGGAACAACAACGACCTCTCGATGACGACCGACGGAGCCGTGACCGGTCCGGACACGAACACGAACCTCTACCTCACGGTCGACCCGACGACGGACCCCAACCCGTCGAACGGTGTCGACGAGGTCGCAGTCAGTGCAGAGTACTCGGTCGGCGATGGCCCGCGACAGGCCGCTGGGTCGGGCGCAATGCCCGCGTCGTGGCTCGACAGCTCCGACGGCACCGCACCCGCTGTCGGTATCATCTCGACGTCGTACCAGGGCTCGGCGTTCGACGGGACGTGGAAGAACTTCTACGTCCAGACGGTCGCCGCGGCGGACAACCAGCCGCCGACGGCCGACGCGGGCACGGACCAGACGGTCGACGAGGGCGCGACGGTCCAGCTGAACGCCTCGGGCTCCAGCGACCCCGACGGCGACCTGCTCGGCTACTCGTGGACCCAGACGGCCGGTCCGACCGTCCAGTTCGACATCCAGGACACGGCGACGCCCACGTTCACCGCTCCACAGGTGGACAGCGAGACGACGCTCACGTTCGACGTGACCGTCTCCGACGGTCAGGCGTCCGACACCGACACGGTGAACGTCACTGTTCAGGACACCGACACCGGGGACCTGACCATCGCCGAGGCGGTCGCCGGCATCACCGACCCGGCCGACCAGATCGGCACCCAGGAGATCCAGCAGGCGATCAACTGGTGGGCGACCGGGAGCGAGGTGCCGAACACCGGCGGCGAGACGATCAGCACGCAGGAGATCCAGCAGCTCATCAACACCTGGGCGACCGGTGCGACCGTCGGCGGCGGCAGCGACGCGGCCATCACGATCACCGACACAACCGTCGACGGTGACAACGTCACCGTCACCTGGGACGGGACGGCCGCCGCCGCGAACGACCACGTCCACGTCCAGCTCGACGACAACCCCTACGTCGGCCTCCAGCCGATCGACGGTTCGTACACGTTCGAGGGCGTCGCGCCCGGCGAGCACACCGTCTCGGTCACCGTGGCCGACCAGAACCACGTCGTCTACACGAACCCCGAGGCGAGCGACTCGGCCACCGTGACGGTCGGGAGCGGGACGAGCAGCACGACGAGCGCCGACGTGACGGTCAACGCCGGGAGCAGCAGTCTCGGCGCGAGCACGTACGGCAGCGGATCGTTCAGCGTCACGAACACCGGCGAGACGGACATCACGTCGGTGTCGATCGACCTGAGCGAGAGCGCGATCCCGGACGCGGTGTTCGATCCGACCGGGACGGCCGGCGACCAGACCGCGAAAGGACTGGTGATCGACAGCGGCGAGAGCCAGACGGGCGTCGTGAGCACGACCGACTCCGACGTCTTCAGCCAGCCGCACGACGGTAACAGCGACGACGGCTACGACGTACTGACGATCGAGTTCACCGACTTCGAACCCGGCGAGACGGTGACGTTCTCGACAGACATCGACCCGACCACGATCAAGGGTGCCTCCACGACCGGCGGCGCCGGGTCGGTCTCCGGGCTCGAACTCTCGGGCTCGGCAGTGACCGTCTCCTCCGCGAGCGCGACGGTCTCGAACGACCTGTTCACCGACGGGAGCCAGGGCGGCTCGCAGTCGAACGTGACCGCGAGCGCCCCGGCCGCACCCACGCTGGGTGTCGACGGCGTCACGCTCCAGTCGACCGACTTCCCGGCCCACCAGGCCGCGACGGTCTCCAGCGCGAGTCAGACGCTCACGCTGAGCGGGCCCGCGGGCGCGACGGTCGAACTGCTGACCGTCGAAGTCAGCCCGCCGCCGTCGGACGGCTACGACCTCGACGCGTTCGAGGGCGACAGCGCCGAGGCGGTGAGCTCCCAGACGGTCACGCTCGATTCGAACGGCGAGGCGACTGTCTCGGTCAGCTTCTCGGAGACGAACCTGAACTACTTCCAGGCGGCCGTCGAGGACGGGTCCAGCGGTGCAGTGTCGCAGACGGTCGCTCTCGACTACGACTCGAGTGCGTCGACTGCGCAGGTCCTCTACCGCGTGAACGCTGGCGAGAGCACGACGGTCGGCGCGACCGACGATGGTCCTGACTGGACTGGGGTCGCGGGGACGAGTTCCCAGTACCTCGTTTCCGTCGCCCCCAGTTCCGCTGGCAACTACTGCGGCGGGACGATCAGTTCGACGACCAGCGACGTCCCGTCGAGCACCCCCGACGCGCTGTACGACTGCGAGCGCTACGGGAACTCCACGTGGACGTTCCCGGTGAACACCGGCCAGGAGGTCGAGGTCCGACTCTACCTCGGGAACCAGTTCTCCGGTTCGAGCGAACCCGGTCAGCGCCAGTACAACGTCTCCATCGAGGGAACGCAGGTGCTGACGCAGTACGACCCCGTTGCCGACGTCGGTCACCAGACGGGGACGGTGAAGAGCTTCACCGTCTCCGACGACGGCGACGGGTCGATCTCGATCGTCTTCGAGAAGGGAGCGGCCGAGAACCCGCAGGTCAACGCCATCGAGATCGTCGAGACGTCGGGTTCGAGCTAGCGTGGGTGACGGAGACAGCACGACCATGCGCTCACGCACGTCGGGAAGTTCGGGGACGGGTCCGGTCGCGAGCGGTGACACCGAGAGCGCGAACGCCGCTCCGCGCACCCACCGGGCCGTCGTTTCGGACGCCACCGACGTGAGACAACGACCCGCAAGCCACTGCAGCGGCCGACGGGTCGACGGACGACGGTCACACACCAGCACTGCCGATGACGGCCCGACAGGCTCCCCACGGCGAGGGTCACTCTGCTTCGCGCTCGAGGACAGTGCTCGCGACGTGAACCGTCCGTGTGGCCAGTGGGGTGACACGGGAATCCGCGGCTGCGGTGCGGCGACGACGGTCGCTCCGAACGAGACGGAGCAGTACTTCAACAACCAATGAGATCAACTCACAGAATACAGACACTCGGCGGGCGCCTCACGGCGGTGCTCGTCGCCGTGCTGGTGGTCACGTCGGTCCTCGGACCGATCGGCGTCGCCAGCGCGCAGACGGTATCGATCACACAGACAGTACAGGGGGGCGACGCGACCGTCGCCCCGGGCGAGACGGTCACCGTCGAGGTGACGTTCGACTACACCGACGTCAACTCGCCGGGCGTCTACCTCACCCTCCCGCAGGGGTGGTCGGTTACGAGCACCACGGACGACGGGGGGACGTACAGCGCGGTCAACTCCGACTGGGTTTGGCTCGAAGGTGACGCCGACGGCGTCTCCGGGACTCACACGGTCACCTACACCGTGCAGGCGCCCAGCGACGCCTCGGCGGGTGACTACACGTTCTCCGTCGAGGGGTCGGGCGTCGACCCCGCCGACGACTCGTTCGTGACCGCGACGGACGACCTGACGCTCACCGTCGAGGAACCCTCGACCGGCGGCGACACCGCCTTCGCGGTCAACGCCGGCGGATCCGAGTACACCGCCACCGATGGCACCACCTACGCTGCGGACACGAACTTCACCGGCGGCCAGGCGTTCACCTCGGGCAGCGCGGGTACGCCGTCGCAGCCCGAGATCGCGAACACGGCCGACGACGAACTGTACTGGACCGAGCGGTACGGCACCGACTTCAGTTACGACGTCCCGGTCGAGAACGGCACCTACGAGGTGACGCTCGAGTTCGCCGAGCTCTACCAGGGCGTCGCGAACGACGGCGGCGTGGGTGACCGGGTCTTCGACGTGTCCATCGAGGGCCAGACCGCCCTCGACGACTACGACATCATCGCCGAGGCGGGCGCCCCTCAGACCGCAGTCAACGAGACGTTCACCGTCGAGGTCACCGACGGCGAACTGAACGTCGGGTTCGACGCCACGGGGGACGACGCCGTGGACAACGCGAAGATCTCGGCGATCGAGGTGACGGCGGTCGACAGCACCGCCAACACGCCGCCGACGATCGGCGCCATCGCCGACCAGACCGTCACCGAGGGCGACTCGGTCACGGTTCCAGTCACCACGTCCGACGACGACGACGGCGACTCGGTGTCGCTGTCGCTGAGCCAAGCGCCGGGCTTCGTAACGCTCTCGAACGGCGAGATCACCATCGCCCCGCAGACGGGTGACGCGACGAGCTCGCCGTACACGGTCGAGGTCACGGCCGACGACGGCACCGACACGACGACCGAGACGTTCACCGTGACCGTCGACGAGCCGGCCCCGACGGTCGGCTCGGCGCTCGTCGAGATCCTGCCCGACTCGGGTAACGTCGACGCGTCGACGTACGGTGGCGGCTCCTACCAGGTCACGAACACCGGCGAGAAGAACATCTCGTCGGTGTCGTTCGACCTGAGCACCGCCTCGCTGCCGGACATGGTGTTCGACCCCGCGGGGACGGCGGGCGACCCGACCGGTGAGGGGCTCAACATCGCTAGCGAGGGTGGTACCGGTATCACCACCCAGCCCGGCACGGGCGAGGCGTTCTCCCAGCCGCACAACGGCGTGAACGACAGCGACGGCTACGACGTGATGACCGTCGAATTCAGCGACTTCCAGAGCGGCGAGACGGCGACGTTCTGGGCCGACAACGACCCGACCAGCATCAAGGGAGCGACCATCAGCTCCCAGGAAGCCGGACCGGTCTCCGGGCTCGAACTCGCCCGCGCGACGGTGACGGTCACCTACGAGGACGGGACGACCCAGACCGCCCAGCTGATGGGTGACGGCAGTGTCGGCGGCTCGACGGCCGTCGTCACCGGCGACGAGGCTCCGGCGCCGTCTATCGGCGTGCAGGGCGTCTCGCTCGATCCGAGTGTGCTCGACGGCTACCACAGCGGTGCGACGGTCTCCTCGACGACCCAGACCATCACGCTCACCGGCGAGCCGGGCGAGACGTTCACGCTCGTTCGCGTCGAGGGCGAACTCTCGCTGAGCAACGTTCCGGACGCCGACAACGATGGCGAACCGGGCTACGAGCTCGAGGCGCTCGAGGCGAACAACATCGTCGCCGCGGAGTACTACTCCGACACGTTCGACTCGAACGGCGAGGCGACCGTTCCGGTGACGCTGACGAGCTCCGACGACGACAGTGACGAGGCGGGCTTCAACTACTTCGTGGCCGCACACGGCTCGGCCTCGGGTGACATGGGCGATGCCTCGAACGTCGTTGTCCTCAAGTACGAGGAAGCGCCCGCGAACACGGCGCCGACGGTCGATGCGATCACCGACCAGGGCGTCTCCACCGGCGAGTCGACCGCGGTCGACGTGAACGCCTCCGACGCCGACGTCGGCGACAGTCTGAGCCTCTCGGCAGACGGGCCCAGCTGGGTCAGCGTCGCCGACAACGGTGACGGCACGGGAACGCTCACGCTCGCGCCCGACTCGTCTGTTCCGGTCGGCACCTACACGGTCGAGGTGAACGTCTCCGACGGTCAGGCGACCGCGAGCGAGGCGTTCGCCGTCTACGTCGACGAACCCGACCAGGACGGCGAGGTCGTCGTCGCGGTCAACGCCGGCGGTCCCGAGTACACCGCGGGCGACGGGACGACCTACCAGTCCGACTCGGCAGCCGGCCTCTTCGACGGCGGCAGCACGTACAGCACGAGTCAGAGCATCGACGGAACGGACGACGACACGCTGTACCAGACCGAGCGGTACGGCGACTTCGGCTACGAAATTCCGGTCTCGGAGAGCGGCACCTACGAGGTGACGCTTCAGTTCGCCGAGGTCTTCCAGGGTGCGGCGTCTCAGGACAGCCCCGACTCGACCACGCCACCGACCGACGGCACTGACGAGAACGACCGGCTGTTCGACGTGGCGGTCGAGGGCCAGACCGTCATCACCTCGTACGACATCTACTCCGAGGTCGGCCCGCTGACGGCCACAGACAAGACCTACACGGTCGAGGTGACTGACGGCACGCTGAACGTCGACTTCAGCACGGTCAACGACAACGCCAAGATCAGCGCGATCAGAGTCGAATCGCTCGACAGCAACCAGGCGCCGACGGTCGGCGCCATCGTCGACCAGACGGTGACCGAGGGCGAGTCCGTGACGGTGCCAGTGACGGCCTCCGACGCTGACGGCGACGCGCTCACCCTCTCGCTGAACCAGTCGGCGCCGGACTTCGTCACGCTCACCGACGATGGTGACGGGGACGGGACGCTCATCATCGCCCCGACGGCCGGCGACGCCGGGACCTACACGGTCGAGGTAATCGCCGACGACGGCACCGCGACTGGCACCGCGACGTTCACGCTGACCGTCGAGGAGCCGGAACCGGTCGGTCCGTACGGCGTCACGACGGGCGAGGCGACGAACGTGCAGATTAACACGGCCACAGAGACGAACGCTTCGGGGACGCTGAACGGGTCGCTCTCGCTCGGCGAGAAGGCCGAGGCGACGACGTACGTCAAGATCTGGCCGCAGGAACAACCCGAGGACGCGTTCTGGTACACCGGCGACACGGTGACCACCTCGGGCGAGTTCTCGTTCGACGTCGTCCTCAGCCCGAGCACCACCTACCAGTGGCAGACGCTCGCACAGAGCGGCGACGGCGACTGGAAGGCCGGTGAGGTGAAAACGTTCACCACGCCGACCGGCCAGTTCTTCGGCGTCGATACTGGCGACGCGACCGACGTGGGCGTCGAGTCTGCGACGCTGAACGGCGAGATCGTCAACCTCGGCGACAACAGCGACGCACAGGTCTACTTCACCTACTGGAAGCAGGGCCAGAAAGAGTCGACGCTCACCTGGTACACCGGTCCGGTACAGAGCTCACCAGGGACGTTCAACGCCACGGTCGGCCTCGAGCCCGACACGACCTACGAGTACCGGGCGTTCGGACAGAGCGACGAGGGCGAGTGGAAGGCCGGTCCGGTGAAGAGCCTCACGACGCAGGTCGGCGAGCCGTACGGCGTCACGACTGACGACGCCACCGACGTCACGGCCGACGGTGCGACGCTGAACGGCGAACTCACCGGTCTCGGCGACCACGACAGCGCAACCGTGTACTTCCAGTACTGGGTGGAGGGCCAGAAGGGCTCGACGCTCAACTGGTACACCGGAAGCGCACAGTCCGCTCCCGGTACGTTCAGCGCCGACGTGACGCTGCAGGACGACACGACCTACGTCGTTCAGGCGTACGCTCAGAGCGACGACGGCACGTGGACGGCCGGCAGTGAAGTCACCGTGACGACGCCGGCGTCCTCCACAGCCACTCAACAGCAACTCACGGTCGAGACCGTCAACCCACTGGAGCCGTCGCGGCTCACTGAGTGGCGCGGCGGAGCAGCCCTGACGAGCGGAGGGGTGCTTCCCTAGTCACCCTTCGAGTCGCCTCGTCGTTCGACCGACTCCCCCCCACATTATCTTGACACCCTATCGCACATCATGAGTCTCGCGTTACAGCTGCTAACGGTCGTTCAACTGATCGGCGTCTTCGTCGGCGTCGTGTTCACTGTCTACCTCGCGGCGGGTATCGCGGGGTCGGTGGTGTACGAGCCGCCGCGTGCAGACCGGCGTGCCGACAACGTCCGGTTCGTCATTACGACCGTCGCCGCCGAACACGTTCGAGACGCGCTGTTCGAGACGGTCGAACACACCAAACGGGCGTTCCCCGAGTACGACCTGTACTGCCTGGTCGACGAGGGGAGCGATCTCCAGTCCGAGCTCGAGGCGACCGACGGCATCGAGATAGTCGTGGTTCCGGAGACGTACGACTGCGAAGCGGTCGCGAAGGGCCGTGCGATCAACTACTTCATCGAGACGGTGGTCGCCGCTGCCCCCGACCACTGGTACGCGTTCGTCGACGACGACAACCAGGTCCTCGACGACCAGTTCCTCTACGAGATTCCCTGTCACGACGAGGCCGGGTACGGGGCAATGAACCCGGTGTTACGCCCGCGGCTCGGTCGGTCGTACCTGACGTTCATGGCTGACCACATTCGCCTGCTCGACGACGTGACCATCTACCGACTGTTCACTGGGTTCCTCGGCAAGCCCGCGGTCGGGTTCCACGGCGAACTGCTCTGCGCACGGGGCGACGTCCTCGTCGACATCGGCTTCGACAGGGAGACCCTCGTCGAGGACTTCGCGTTCGCGGCCGAGCTCATCCGGCGGGGAATCCCCGTCTGGCAGAGCCGGACACAGGTAAGCGTGCTCAGCCCGCACGACTTCTCGTCGTTCCTCGACCAGCGTGCGCGGTGGTTCCTCGGAATCGTGACGTACCTCCCGAGGGTGCCGACGATAGTCAAGCTCGTGGTCGGTCTCAGGACGCTCATCTGGAGCGTCTCGATCACGTCCAGCTGGGTCCTGTTACCGCTGTGGCTTTGGGGGTACGGGATGGACACGCCACTCGCGATCATCGGGGTCGTAGTACTCGGAAGCGTGCTGTATCTCGGAGCGATGGGATACGGTGCGGTTCGGGTCGGTGGTCTCCGTGGTATGGGCCTATGGCTGTGCTCACCCGTGTACGCCCTGATGGAGCACGTCGCACCCTTGTACGCGCTCGTTCGTCGACAGCAGGAGTTCGTCGTCATCGAGAAGTGACGACTCCCGGCCGACGACCACCGAAATAAGACCATCAACCGTGCCCGAATTACACAAATTGATAATAGACGCGAAGGATTCAACCTCGCCGCGGTTCAGGCGGGCACGTGGATACTGGGTCTCTCACCCGTCGTGGATTGCTCCGCGCGGCGATGCCCGCGCTGTCGCTCGGCCTGACCCCGGACAGGGGACGGGCCCGCCAGCACGCTCCCCCTCAGGGTCGCGCTCGCCACCGTTCGATGCCGGAGACGCGATCGACTGCTGACCGCGTCGGCGTCGTCCACGTCGACGGGAAGTACCACTTCACCACGACGAACTATCTGAACGAGGGAGCGGCCGTCGCGTCCCGACTGGGGACGAACGTGCTCAAGGTGTGGTTCCGCTTCGTCGACGAGAAGTACCCGTTTGAAAGCGACTGGCCTCGGTTTGAATCGCTCACCGAACTGGCGAGCCACGAGTACGTCCGGGAACTGTTCGACCGGGGCTTCCGGACGTACGTGCTCGTCGCCTCGTCGTACGTCGGAGGCGATTACAACCACTATTTCAGGGAGGGAGTCACGGACGAGCAGTACCGCGAAGAGGTGCGGGAGTTCTACGACCTGACGGCCCACCTGCTACGGACGTACCACGGGACGGGGACGGAGTTCGTGCTCCAGAACTGGGAGAGCGACTGGGCCGTAGTCGGCTCGTTCGACCCCACAAACATCGCGTCGGAGGCGGAGTTCGATGGCCTCACCCGGTGGCTGAACGCGCGACAGGAGGGAATCCGTCGGGCGCGCGCCGACGTCGAAAGCGACGTCACCGTACTGGGTGCGGTCGAGGTCAACCGAGTCCGTGATGCTCGCACGGGCGTTCCCCGGGTCGTCGACACCGTCCTCCCGAACGTGGACACCGACCTCGTGTCCGTCTCGCTGTGGGACGTACTCGAACCGCTGGCATACGAGACAGACCCGAACCGCATCGCCGCCGGAATCCACGACAGCCTTGACTACGTCCGTTCGCAGGCGCGCCCACCGACAGCGTATGCGCGGCGGGCGCTCGGCGGACTGGAACACGTGTACGTCGGCGAACTCGGGTGGCCGCTGGAGGAGAACGGGCCGACCGAGTCGATGCGACTGATCCGAACCGCGACCGAAACCGCGCTGCGCTGGGGCGCGCGGTACGTCCTCTACTGGCAGGTGTTCGACAACGAATACTCGTCCACGGCGACGCGAGAACCACCGGCGGAGTCGGCGCTTCCAGACGTCAAGGGGTTCTACCTGATCCGTCCGGACGGGACGCGAGCACCCACGTGGGACTACTTCGTTCGGCTCTTCGAGGACGGGCTTCCGGACGTGTCCGACGGCGACGCGCCATACGTGCCAGTCACCTTAGAATTCGAGCGGACGGTCGCCGAACACACGGTGAACGCGTCGGTCGCACCGGTGGACAGTCGCGACCTCGCCGTCGCCTGCTCGCGGCTCGAACTCGTCCGCGCCAATGGTTCTTCGACGGCGTACGACATCGGGGCCCCCGGCTCCGAACCGCTCGTCGGTGCTGGTGCGTGGGAGCCGGAGAGGACTGACTCGGAGTCCTGGCGGTGGCTCGGCGGGTCCGCGGCGTCGGCGACGTTCTACGTCCGCGCAGACAGTTCGAGTCCGGTCTCGGCGCTCCAACTCCGGGCGAGCGGCGCGGACGGTCCGGTCGGTGTCGCGGCCCGGGTCGGCGACGCGAGCGTTGGCCGCGGTACGGTCGACGACGACGAGTGGCTCGGCCGAACCCGGATTCCGGCGTCGACCACCGGGTGACCGTCGCGGCCTGCATCACGTCGATATCCGAGCACGACCGATAGGGTTTATCCGACCGACACTAACCCTCGCTCGTGCTCGGACTGCGCT
The DNA here is from genome assembly GCA_041641615.1 of Salinigranum sp. Lineage (GTDB taxonomy): Archaea > Halobacteriota > Halobacteria > Halobacteriales > Haloferacaceae > Salinigranum. The sequence goes on from JBEPYA010000002.1 coordinate 37,876, forward strand.
TCTTCGTCTGCGACGGCTGTGAGACGGTCCACGCCAGTCCCGACGAGCCACCGGCGTGTCGTGACTGTGAGGGGAGGCGACTCAGAGAGATAACCCACCGACTCCAGGCGGACACGTACTTTCTGCCCCCGACCGAGTGAGGCGTCGGGACGACCGAGCCGACGCCGTGGCGTTCGCCGACAGCGACACGGGAGACGCGGCGGCGGTCAGCCCCGACGCCCGTCGTCCGTGGGCGACTCCGTCGCACGTGCCCGCTCCGTCGGTCGGTCGTCGAGACCGTCCGACTCGTCGGCGACGTCTGCATCGAGCGGGTCGGGCGCGGACGTGTCGGCAGCGGGGTGTGATGGCCGGATGAACGTGTACCGGATGCCGTCGTGGAGCGTGTGGTACGCGTCGCCGTCAGGTGATTCGAGGACGGCGCTGTCGCTGTCGATGGCGAAGTTGACGAGGTCGGCGAGGCTGGCGGCCTCCGCGACGGGCCACGAGCGCGCCTCGGCTGGCAATCGGACGCGCACGATCCAGTCGTCGAAGTCCGCCCGGTCGTCGCGGTACGCGAGCCACGCGCACTCCGCGTCGGTCAGCGCGAGTCGACCAGCTCGTCGGACCGAGGCGAGACCGGCGAGTCCGAGGAGCGAGAGCGCGAGCAGCGCCGGCCCCCCGTACGCGGCGAGCGGTCCCGGTGGCTCGGTGACGGTCACTCGCTCCGTCCGAGTGACCGCCGGCGTCCCGTTGGACGCGCCGACGCGATAGACGCCGCCCTCGATGCGCACCGGGAGGGCGTAGCGGAGGGTCCGGTCGACCGACTGCCCGCCGGCGGTGCCGGCGAGCGTGACCGTGACGTTGACGCTCGCCCGCGTTCGTCCGGGGTCGCCGACGCGCTCGCGGATCCGGTCGGCGGTCGCCGCCACGTCGGTGACGTTCACCGAGAACGGGACTCGCACGCGTTCTCCTGGCGAGAGCGTCGCCTCACTGCTCCCGAGCGAGCGCGTCAGCCGCCAGTACTCGACCTGTCCATCCGACCCCTCGCCCACGCTCCGGATCACGAGTCGGGGCCGCACCGTCGCCGTTAGCTCCCCCGAGTCGGCCGCGTAGCCGTACCGGAACGTCCCGTTCAGGGTCGGCATGAGCCGCTGGAAGTAGACGCTTCGGTTCGTAACGGTCGCGCCGGGCGTGAAGACTCCAGCCGACCGGCTCTCGTTGTCGACGACGGTCGCCCCGTGGGTGAACGAGCCGCTCGGTTTCCAGACGGTCACCTCGGTCGTTCTGACGGTCGTGTTCGACTGGCCGTACGCGTCGTACGCGAGGAAGCCGCCGACGCTGGCGGCGACGAGGAGCGCGAGGACGGCGACGAGGAACTGGCGGTCGAGCAGCGCCCGGGCTCGCAGCCGCCTCGCGTCTGTCATAATCGGGCAGTGACGCGGGGGTGTAATGACTCTGTGGGCCTGCGAATCAACCCCGATAGAGAGAGCGAAGCCACCGTACCAGCCCGATCTCGAACGGGACCGACCGTCCGGAGCGGAGACGGACCCGCCCGAAGCCGACCAGCCTGGCACCCACCAGCCCGACGACCGACGCGAGCAGGAGGTCGATCACGAGCACTGCGAGCCAGTGGTTTATCCCAGAGAGCTCCGCGAGCAGCCAGCCCGGGAGGACGGCGAGGTACTGCCGCCGCTCGACGGTCACCTCGTACTCCCCGGGGGTCGGGGGCGCAGTAATGCTGAGATTCACTGACCGGTTCCCGCGCGGACCGAGCGCGACCCGCTCCGTAGCGAGGTCGGCGTTCGAGTTCGGGGTGTTGAGCACGGCCGTCATCGGGACGATTCCGCCGTTTCTCAGTTCGATCGACGTGTTCGCAGTCGTACCGGCCGGAATGCCGCCCCGGTCGGCCCCTGTGGGATCGACGCTGTCGTACGGGACGGCCATCACCCCGCTCGCGGCCGTCATACTCAGCGTCGCCGAGAAGAGGACGAGCGCGACGGCCCCACCCACGAACAGAAGACCCGAGAAGCCGGTCGCCCGTCGTGTCGAGCGCTCGGTGCGTCTCCCGCCCGCCGCGCCGCCCTCGTCGAGGAGGTACGCGACGAGGAGGGCCACGAGGACGAACGCAACGACTTGGTCCGCGCCCAGGCCGACTAAGTCGCCGACGGCGGCGAACACACCACGGGCGGCTTCGACCCCGCTACCGAGATTCGGGATGACGACCACCGAGCCGCCGATCTGAAGCGCCTCGGCGACGATTCTGTCACGGGGGACCGGTGGCTCGGTGCCTTGTTGGTCGGTGAAGGGGTTCGCGTCGCCGCGCGTGATGTATCCTTCGGACGTCTCGCCGACGACGCGATGAGTCGTGAGACGACCGCCCTCGATGTTCTGGGCGTCGAACGTGACGACGTCACCCTCGTCGACGCCGCCGAGGAAAACGGGAGGAAGGGCGACGAAGCCGTCCCCGGGCTCCATCGTCGGGGCCATGCTACCGGTTTCGACGAAGGCGAGGCCGAGCGGTTGACCGAGTACGATGCCGAACAGGAACGCAACAGCGACGCCGGCTACGGCAACACTTGCGACCCACCCGAGAACCCGGGAACTACGCATCGGTCCACTCGGGCGATGGTCGTGAAGAACTTTCGGTCGATGCCACGGACTGGGTGTCCGTCCCCCTCATCATCGGATGGTCACACTATACGGGGATAAAAATATCGAGTTGGGTGAACGTACCGAATTATTACTGGACCGGCGTGGTCCGCTCGGCGCTGACCTTCATCCAGAGGTCCTGATCTAGGTCCTCCTCGACAACACGCATTCCGACGAGCAGTTCGGTTGTTCCTTCGATCCCTTTGTTGTTACCCTTTGCGCGACTGTTGATCCGGTTATCGGTCCCACCATCGACGGGGTCGAGCGGGTCGCGGCCGTCATTAGAAGTCACGTTACCGCCCTTGTCCTTCTCACCGCTCTTGTAGAAGGCAAGTCCGTTCGCGCTTTCGATCGTGATCTCGTAGAGGCCACCCGTGTTCGCAGAGTTCTGGTTCGTAGCGGATCCCAGCCCGCCCTGGATACCGATTTCGAGGATGTCGTCGAAGTAGTAGGTCGAGTCGGGATTGACGCCCGAACCGTTGGTCTCGATGTTGAACTGGATCTTGCCATCGCCGTCGTAGCTCACGAAGTCCGAGTCGCCACCGTACGAGCCATCTCCCTGAGCTTCTTTCAGTTCAATCATCGCGTCGTCGTCAGCGCTCGTCGTGACTGTGACGCTCCGTTCGCCAGTACTCGCCTGCGAGAACGCACCCGTACCCGTTGCGGCCGCGCCACCTGCGAACAGCGATCCAGCACCGATCAGGAACTTGCGTCGTTTCACCATAGTTGATGTCACCTTGGTTGTGATCCCACGCCCCCCACCGGGGGGCCTGCGACATCAGATGCATGGCTCGATACCCACGTTTACATGAGCAGAGTGAGGGGTCCACAGGTGACGATTGAACGAGCGGACGAGGAGCGCTGGCGGCGGTTGTGGCCTCCCTCAACCACTCAAAACCACCGATTAAACCCCCACAGGAACCGCCAGCACGTGCTCAACGGGAAGTTAATCCACCATCACCAATCTACGAATGTAATAATAACCTGTATGTTAAAATATCTTGAGAATAGTATAGTCTGATATACCAGGTGAAGTGTATGAGTACGACGATACCACAGCCAACGGGAGCATACGGGGGGCACGGCGCCGATACCATCGAAGAGGAGGAGGGAGGAATCGACCGCAACGAGCTGTTCCACGTCCTGCGGAACCAGCGCCGTCGGTTCGCGCTTCACCACCTGAAACACTGCAACGGGCCGGTCGACGTCGGCGACCTCGCCACGCAGATCGCCGCCTGGGAGAACGAGATCACCGTCGAAGAGGTGACCTCCACCCAGCGCCGGCGGGTGTACAACGCCCTGCAGCAGACGCACGTGCCCGGGCTCGAAGAGGCCGGTATCGTCGACGTCGACCGCCGAGAGGTCGAACTGACCGGCCGCGCCGAGAAACTGGACCTCTACATGGAGGTCGTCCCAGGCCAGGACATCCCGTGGAGCGAGTACTACCTCGGGCTCGGGGCCGTCTCGCTGGCGGCGCTCGTGGCGGTCGGGCTGAACGTCGGCCCGTTCGCGGGCGTGGCAGACATCACCGCCGGGGTGTTCGTCACCGTGGCGTTCCTCGTGAGCGCGTGTGCGAACTACTACCACCAGCACGAGAGCCTCGTCGGGACGAGCGAACGCCCGCCGGAACTCAGGGAGTGAGCGGCCGTGCATCGACGCACGTGGCTCTTCCTCGCCGTCGCCCTCGTCGCCGCGGGCTCGTTGACCCTCGGGACCAGCGGGTTCAGCGCGGCGCAGGTCGACCGCTCCGTTACAGTCTCCGTCGCCGACGACCAGGCGTCGGGGTTCGTCCCGCTGGCCGACCCCGGTGCGGGAGGGACACACCCGGCCCCGGCGTGGGTCGACGACCCGAGCCAGCTGCGCGAGGAGCCCGTCACCGCCGCGGACGACCGCGTGCCGCTCTTCCTCGTTCACAACCGGTTCGACCGGCCGCTGACGGTCGACACCCGCTTCGTCTGGGGTGAACTCGACGACGTTTCGGACCTGGATTCGGTCTCGCTCGAGCCGGGCGAGACGAGCGTGGTGACCGGGAGCGTCGACTGCGGCGGACACGACGGTCCAAGGATGGTCGAACTGAACGTGACGGCCAGCATGGGGGGGATGACCGCCCACATCACCTACCGGGTGAGTGTCGTCTGTGCGGTCCAGACGCCTACACCGACGCCGGAGCCGGAGAGTTCCGGTCAGTCGTCGGTCACCGCGGAGTGACGCGGGAGCGGGAACGGACCGACGACCGACGAACGGCGAACGCACACCCCTCATGACTAAGCTTCCCCCGGGTATCCTCGTCGAGAAGTACGGGATCGACGCGAACAACGAGGGGTACGCGAACTCGATCGTCGAATGGACCGCAAAGTGGGCATCTCAGCGCGGTGTCGACGATGTCGACCTCCCGGACCCGGCTCCCGAGCTTTGCGAGGTTAGGGCGTAATGTTGGTTAATACTCTGGGACGCCGGTCGCGAACGCTGCTTGCTGGTTGAATCAGTGATAAATCTCCGATTCTAACCTATAGAAAAATGCAGGACTGCGCGATGGGTTGACGTGATTTGTGACCTCTCGCGCTCTGGTTACCTGTGTTTTTTTGCCGGCAACCGTATCACTCTATCAGAGAGGTGCCGAGACTTCTTAACCAACATAAGAGGTGTTCTGTTCCAGATGTTGGTTAAGAAAATACGCTCTTATGTAGAACTCGGGAGTGACCCTGTAGCAAGGCAATCGACGACGATTTCGAGGGATGCGCCGACGAGATTCAACGATCGAACGATACCGAAGGTGTGAGCGGCCTGCTCCAAGCCCTGCTTGGAGAGGCCGCGGAACTTCCGGAGCCACGGTTTGACGAGTGAGAAGAGGCACTCAACTTGGTTGATGTGGACGCCGTCAGGTGACACGTATGTCTCGTCGTGCACGACTATTTGATGGTTGTATTCCATCCCTCGGTACGCCTGTAACCCGTCCGTCCAGACCTCTCCCAGTGGCTGGGAGAGGTCTTCAGCCTCCTGTATCACCGGCTGTAAGTCGGTCTCATAGCTGATGCCAAGTTGACCGCGAACCACCCGAAGCCCGTCGCGGCACGCCGCGACGAGCGTCAATTGGTCGCCGTGTCGTCCACGCCAGCGTGAGCGTCCTGATCGAGACGACCCGCCGCGGTGACGGCTGTCACGCGGCGGGTCTTGGCCCTTGTAGCCTGAACAGACGGTGCCCGACTCGTCGATCTGTGTCGGTCCTTCGATTGACTGTTGAAACTGCTCCCAGACGAGGGGGAAGCCGCGCGTGACCGCGGCTTCCACCTCTCGGATTGCGTAATAGACGGTCTTGTACGCCCGATCAAGGACCGTCGCGATCTGTGAGATACTCAGCAAGGTGTCGGCGTAGAGAACGAACGCGAGAAGCACCTCTCCTGCGGTGAGGTGCTTCTCGTGAACGGGCGTACCGTACGTATACACCGGCTTAAACTCACAATTTCGGCAGATGATGCGGTCGGACGACTCCCATGTGTGGATGCTCGGATGGTTACAGCGTGGACACGTTGTCTGCTCCCAGAACTCCTTGAGTCGCCGCTCGATGTCCGCATCGAGCGGCTCCGTCTGCAGTTCAAACACACCACGCTCAACGAGCTGGCGAAGCATCCGACCGAACGCTGACTGAGACGAAGACATATTCCGCCGATATTCGCCGGAACACCCTAACTACAGGGCTGTTCCACGTTTCTACATAAGAGCGAGAAAATAAGTCTCTCGGCCCTGAGTTCCAGTCTCGACGACCGACTCCCTCAACAAAGGCTAATACACTATACATGGAACATGTATTATGATGTCCACGGACGACCAGCCCTCCCCAGTGCCGAACCCCGAGGAGACGTTCAACGACCTCCTCACGTACGCTGAGCTCCTCAACACACCGCGGCTCGCGCGGCTCTACATCTACATCCTTCAGCACGGTCCCGTCGAGGTCGAGACGATCAAGACCGACCTCGAGATGGCTCACTCGACGACGTACAAGTACATCGGCCAGCTCGAAGAGATGGGTCTGCTCTCCCGAGACGACGACGTGACACCCACGACGGTCACCGTAACTCAGATTCGCCTCCAACTCGACACCGAGCACGGCGACGTCCTCGCGACACCCACGCTCGTCGACGCGGTCGGACGACAGTTCGAGAACGATGATATCCGGGTATTCGTCGAACGCCAGGGCGTCGCGAAGCTGGCTGCGGCACTCCACTACACCCTCCGCGTTATGACTGGTGAGCTCACGCAGCGAACGGCAGCGACGAAACTCGGTGTCCACCCTGTCGAGGGGATGACCGTGTTCACCGCACTCCAGGACGTCGTCGAGGATGCTGCATCCTACGACCCGTATCTGGAGTTCCCCGAAACCGACTCAGACTGACTCTTTAGCCGATGAACAGCTCATACTTGGACAGTCGGTGAGAAGTCTTTTCTGTGGTACCGCTGTATCACACAATATGAGTACAGATACAGATACTGGAGACGATCGGATGGAAAAAATCAACGTCCGGGTCCCCGAGGCGCTTCTGCAGCGGATTGACGAAGAGTGGGAGCGACGTGGCTACTCGAGCAAGTCTGAGGCCATCCGGGACGCGCTCCGTGACTGGGTGAATCCTCCGACGACGCTCTCTGAAGAGACGCTCCGTGACCTCGAAGAGAGTCGCGAACAGGCCGAACGGGGCGAGACTGTGTCGGCGGACGAGGCCCGCGAACGACTGGGTCTGGATGACTGACGTCGAATATACCGAACAGGCACTCGCTCACCTGGAGGGACTTGATCCACAGGTAGCTGACCGGGTCATGAACAAGGTAGATGAAGCGACCGAGTGGACCGAACACCGTCTGGAGCCACTCTGTGGTTATCCGTACTACAAGTTGCGCGCAGGCGACTACCGTGCAATCATTACCTGGGACCGAAACGCCGACGTCATTCGTGTCGAGGCTGTCGGCCATCGGCGGAACGTCTACGACCGATACCTCCCGCCCTAATCGTTTCCGGTGAAGATGTCGAGTCCAGACGGATTCATAATCGTATTTCCCATCTACAGGCGCTCATATCCCTGGATTTGCCCGATCAGGGACTGTTGGATTCGAAATATCGGGTATGATTGCCTCCAGTTCATAATCAGAATATATGCAACCGAACGTCTGAGAGATGTTTAGAGCGGCTATCGAACTGTCTGGTCAGACAGTGTCGAAAGAGGGAGTTTCCCACCCAACCATCAGCAGTAGACGACGGAATCGGTCATCGATTCCTCCCGTGCCGAGCGTCGGGTATTTTCCGTCTGTTTATAACCCGCCATCGTCAAACGTCAGATAGGTGAACGATGATCGTCCTGCCCTCCTCCCCGCGTGTATCCGTGAACTCCTCGTCCTTCCATCAGCGCTCACGAAGCCCTGCGAGCGTCGCATTGATTCCAGTTGGGTGTGCGGTGGGGGTCGATGGGGCCAGTGACCCTCTCGACTCGGTCGGACCACTCATCGGAGCGGAGTCGGTGGCCCCCAGCCCCCGCGTGCGAGCCGAACTGTGACCGACCCCTCCGGCGATCGATTTAGAGAGGGACGGGTCCCTGCTGTCGGGCAGTTCGTAGACGATTCGAAAATGAGGGCCGTGTTGGCGTTGTCGGCCGTGCTGTTCGTCTGCTCCTTCCTCTACTTGTCGGCCCGGTACCAGACGTTCCTCCTGTATGGAGGTGACTTCGGCGACTACGTCCATCTCTTCTCGACGACGGTCCACGGAACAGGATTTCTTCAGCAAGCGAAGTTCCGTGCAGGGCTCGACTCTTATTGGGGAGCCCACTTCGCCGTCACGCTGCTCGGTCTCGTTCCCGTGTTCGCCGTCTTTCAGTCACCGTACACTCTGCTCGCCGCTCAGTCGTTCGCCCTCGCGGCGAGCGTGACAGTACTGTGGGTCGTCGCTCGGAGTCACCTCGCAGACGACCGGGTTGCGGGTCTGGTTGTCGTCTCGTACGCACTGAACCCGTACCTCTGGTCGGCGTGGGGGAACGGGTTTTATGAACAGGCGGTGCTCCCCGTGTTCGTGTTCGGCACGTATCACGCATACCGCGAGCGATCCTTCCGCGTGTTCCTCGGCGGGGTCGCTCTGATCGCGCTGACTAACGAGTTCGCGACACTGATGCTGGGTGGATTCCTCGCTGGGTTAGCACTAGTGGCGTTCCGTCGGAACCGTCTCCGGAGCGAGGGACCTCTCTTCGCCACCGGCTTCGCCATCGTCGTCGCCGTCAAGTTCGTCTCCGGGGTGGTCATCTCTTACTTCAACGACACACCGGGCATACCGATGGCCTCCCTCGCATCTCCACTCGCTCCTGTCGTCGAGGGACCACGGACGACCGTCACGACCCTCCTCAGTACGGTTGCATCGAATCCCGACCTGCTGATAGAGTTATTCACGCTCAACCTCTCAGGGAAGGTGTTGGGTCTGTTCTTCGTGCTCATCCCCGTATTCTTCGTCGCGGTCCTCGACGAGACGACGCTCGGGGCGCTCGCGCCGTTCTTGATTTTCGGCTGGCTGTTCGCCGGCAAGTCCGGCTACTACCAGTTCGCCGGCCACTACCCGCTCTACGTCCTGCCTTTCCTCTACGTCGGTCTGGTCCGTGTCGTTGACCGCCTTTCGGTTACCATCCCCTCCCGGGAACTGTTCGCCCGAATGACGGTACTCCTCTTGGTAATCTCGGCCGGCGTGGGTGTCGTGGCCCTTCAGGGACCGTTCGGCCTCGGGGAGGTCCAAGCACCGGGTGAACGCAATCGGCTGGTCGATAACGCTATCGACACCGTTCCTCAAGACGCGACACTCGTCACACAGAACGACGTGTACCCGCTTGTTTCGGCCCGTCCGACTGCCCGGTACGTCGCCGCACCAGCGCAGTTCGAGCGCTACCAAGCCCAGCACGGCGTGGTGCGACCGGACTACGTCCTTGTCGACCACCACTCGAAGTTCTGGTCGAAGAAACTCACGAAGGGATTCGGTGACCGTCTCGGAACGGAGTACGGTCGATATCGGGCCGAAGGGGGGATCGTTCTCTGGAAGCGAGGGTACGAGGGACCGGTACGGCCGCTGTCGAACGCCACGGGAACAGGCGCTCCCTGATGCTTCTGACGATCGTCCGCGACGACCGGGAACGGGCCGGAGGGTTCGGCAGTCCGTCGTCGGAGTAGAATGACGAACTCCGAGAATAGAGAGTCAGTTGTGTATCAGTAGACGACGAGTGAGAGGTACAGCTGACCGAGCCCCGCGAGTATCATGACCGCGCCGGCGAGGCGTTTTATCTGTCCGGAGTAGGTCATGATGCGATCGGTATTGCTAACGAGTCCAACCCCGGTCAGGATAGTCGTCGCAGCCATCAGGACGGCGACGACACCGGCGTAGATACCCAAAACAAGCACCGCTGCCTCAGTTGGGAGTGCAATCGCGCGAGCAACGACTGCGAGGAAAATCGGCGCGACGCAGCCGGCCCCGGCCAGCGCGTATCCCGCACCGAAAAGACCGAAGCCGAACACGCTCGACCGGCGCTTCGGCAGGGAGAGCGACACCGATGGGGCGCGCCCGAGCACGACGAGCAGCCCGAATACGACGAGTAATCCGCCGACGAGCGTCTCGAAGATCGTAATATCAGACAGCGTCTCTTGACCCACCCACGCCGTTACCCCGCCGAGAAGCGCGAACGTCACGAGCACTCCCAGCGCGGCTGCGACTCCGCGACTCCCTGCGCCGGTGAGAGACGCGTTCTCGGCGTCCACCGAGTTCACGTAGAAGCCAACGTACCCCGGGAGGAGGGGGTACGCGCACGGCGAGAAGAACGTCGCGACTCCCGCCGTGAGCGCGAACGGGACGTTGCTCACGAGCGTCTCACTTGTCATCGGTCAAGGGTAGCCTCGATCTTCGTCACGAGCTCATCGGCAGTGTGGACGCCCGAGTCGGACCACTGGACTCTCCCTGTCGCATCGAGCGTAACGGCGGTCGGATACCCCCCGACGTTGAGCTTGGCCGCGAGTTCGGCGGTCACGTCGGCGGCGACCAGCCAGTCGCCGCTGTTTTCGCGCCACCAGTTGGCGACTGCCTCCTCGCTCACCGACCCGCCGACGTCTTCGGTGGTCACCGAGACGAACAAGACCTCGTCGCCGATTCGGGCTTCAGCCTCGCGAAGTGCTGGCATCTGCTCGATACAGGGTGCGCACCACGTCCCGAAGAAATCGACGAACGTAGGCTTCTCGTCGGACGGAATAGTCACCTCGCCGTCACGGCTGCCCGGGGCATCGATCGTCCGAATCGTCGTCGGTTCTATCGGCTCCGTACCGTCGTCACTGAGGCCGAGGCTCGCCGGCGCGTTCCCCGTCGCGACGAGTCCGGCACCCGCCAACAGGCCGGCGCTGGCAAGCCCAGCGAGGAAATGGCGACGCCTCACGCGGTGACCACCTGCTCGAAGTCACTCACGAGCGCCTCGATGTCCGTCCGTGGACCTCTCGGGTACGCTCGCTCGACGATCCCTTCCTTGTTGGCGAGAAGGATCAGCCCGTAGTGGGGGAACTGGTACTCCAGATTCTCGTACTGGTCGGCGGGCCGTTTCTCGATCACCAGCCCGAACTGCTCGTCCAGTAGCTCCTGGCCCGCTTCGTACGATTCGGGACGGAGGAAGTGCCAGTTACCCGCGTCGAGATCGACGCCCTGCTGGCCGGCGTACTCGCGGAGGACGTCGGCGGTGTCGCGCTCGGGGTCGAACGTGAGCGCGAGGAACGCGGCTTCGTCGCCGTATCCGCCCTCAGCGGCGGCGGCCTGTGCGCGGCGGAGCCGGAGGATGAGAGCGGGACAGACCCCGTCCGGACAGCTCGTGTAGAAGGAGGTCCACAGGACAGCCCGATCGCCCTCGAACTCCGCGACCGATACGTCCTCGCCCGTGATCGGGTCAGGGACAGTGAACGCGGGCATCTCGTCCCCGTAACTCGGGTGAGAGGCTGCGCTCAGGTCCTGTTCGGGCGGCCCAAGCACCGTACCCTCGGCCCCGGACTCGCCGAGCCCACCGAGACAGCCGGCGACTCCACCGATCGCTCCGACTGCTCCGGTCGACCTGAGAAACGCTCGTCGATGCATACTCGGTACTTACGGCCTCGGACATTTGGCGTGAGTGGTTTGGCTCTGCCAGTCGTGTGAGTTGGTAGCCAACGCGGATTGCAACGGGGCGGAGAACATGCGTCAGAAGATAACTCCGAGTCCTCACGGCGAGGATAGGAGTAACGGCTGTGTGGCACAGCCCTCGACATACTTGTTCGACCGCGAGAGCGGGATGTTTCGCACGAGAGACCAAGTCGTGTCGTAGACCGGAAATATCTGCCGTGTTGAATAGATGCTGAGTGACGGTTAGAGCGGCTCACAGAGCGGTTCTATGTTAGTGATGGCGAACATGAGGACGATTTCACGGAACTGCCGATACCAGCCAAGCGCTCGCACGGCGT
>JBEPYA010000003.1:0-49039 GCA_041641615.1 Salinigranum sp.
GCGAGCATGCTCCCGACGATGAACGCGAGGCCGCGTTCGAGTTCGCGGTTGTACAGCTGGCCGAGACCGGGGAACAGCGCCGAGAGGAGCGCCGCGACGAACGGATTGCCCCCCTCGAAGAGGTCGTCGAGCGCCGACTCGACGGACGACGGGGGCGCGCGCTGGCGCACGCCGCAGTGTGGGCAGATCTCCGCGGCCTCGGCGATGACCGCACCACAGTCTCGGCAGAACCGTTCGTCGGAGTCACGCTCCCGGCTGGGTGACTCGCTGGAGGGCGAAGACATACACGAGCGTCCTCACCGGACCGACATAGCTGTTCGGGAGCGGGCGGTGCCAGTGACTCAAATGCATCGCCTCACCGGGTGCGGAACGCCGCGAGGAGCAGATACGCGTAACAGAGCGCGCCACAGAGCGTCAGCCACTCGCCGAGCGTCGTCGCGCGCGGCAGGCCGAGCACGAGTCCGCCGACCTGTGCGAGGAGCCCGCCCGCCAGCGCGAGCACCGACACGCGAGCGGTGCGGTCGGACGCACCCGGCAGGGAACCAACCGCGGGCGGGTAGAACTGGTACGCGAGGCCGACGACGGTCAGCCCCAGGAAACCGAGGAGGTTCACCCGGAGGTGCGCGCGGACGAGCGCGGCCGCAGGAGCCTCGAAGGCGAACCACAGCCCGAACCCGACGCCGAGGACACCGAACCCCGCGGCGACGAGGACGGTCGAGAGGCCGACGCGGCGGCGGCCGGAGCGCCGAAAGAGCAGCGAGACGGCGAGCGCGAACCCGCAGACGCCACCGGTTTCGAGGAGCGCACCGACCCGGAACGGGAGGTCGGCAGCGAGCAATCGCGCGGCGAGGAGACCCGGCCCGACCGCGCCCGGGAGGAGGGTCGCGACGGCGAGCGAACGCGGGAGGGACGCGCTGAAAAAGCGCGGCAGGAGGCGGAAGCCGAGGGCGAACACCAGCAGCCCTGCCGCGCCCGCGGCCAGGAGGTGCGTCACGCGCGGCGGATAGCCGTCGAGTAGGGGCGGCAAGCCGGTGTGGAGTCCGAGCGTCGCGTACGTCCCGACGACGAGGTACGAGAACGCGACCGGGACGAAGGCGTTCGCCACGCGGTCGACTGCGCGGCGGTCGGCGTTGTGCTCGCCGGTCGCGGTGGCACGACCGGTCGGGTTGTTCCGGACGGTCCAGCCGAGCGTCCCGAGGAAGACCGCGACACCGACCGCCCAGGCGAACGCGCCAGTCGGTGCGAGCCACGGGGGAGTTCCGCGAAGCGTCGCGGCGGCGAGACCGCCCGCACCGACGACGACGAACGGGAAGCCGGCCGCGGGCGCGCGGGAGAACGCCAGCGTGCGGTCGAAGTACGTCGGCACCAGCGAGTACGCCTTGCCGAACACCATCGGAAAGACGAAGCCGTAGACCGCCAGTGCCACCTCGGTACGACGGGGGGCACCGAGCACGGCGGAGAGTTGCCAGAGGAGGAGAAACGACGCGCTACTCAGTGCGTACCGCCGTGCCCATCGGGAGATCGTGTCGGGGGCCACGTCGTCGAGTCCTCCGTCCGCCGCGTGGACGCGCGGGAACGCCCGTGCGTCGTTCGAACACGCGAGCCTCACTCGAACCTTGTGCCCGACCGGTGGTCAGTCCGCCCCCGAACCGGTTCGGGACTACTGGACGCCTGTCCGGAACCGAACGATGTCGGCGCGAACTCGGTCCGGGTCCGCCGCGACTCGATCCAGTGCGGCGTCGAGCGTGAGACCGTCTGCCAGGCTCACTAACTCCGCGGCGAGGTCGAGGTCGTCGACGTCGGAGAGGGCGCTCGCCAGGTCCGCGTCCTCGCTCGCGAACAGTTCGTCACGGGTGGGCGGGTCGACGTGGTCGGACCTCTTGTCGGTCGGCATCGTCACTGTCGCTTTCGGGTGACCGCCGAAAACCCTTGTCCACGCACCTCCAGGAGCGGACTCGAGAGCCGAGTGGTATAGAGAGTGTATAGTCGGGTTCGACTGGAGATGGAGTGGTCCCCCGTCGTCGGGTCTGCAGGCGAGACAAGCGGGTTCTCGCGGCGCGTTCCGGGGTGTGCACAGGTGACACAACGGAGTGCTCACGAGCGCTCAGAACGGACTGCAGGCAGCGGCGAACGGACGGAACGTTCGCGCGGGACGGTCGTCCTCGGCATCTATATAGACTCTGTAGCGCGGTTCGACTGGAGATGCACCGGAGCCCTGCCCTCTGGTCTGCAGGAGAGACGAGCGGGTTCCGTACGGACGCTTCGCACGGTCGTAAGAACATGTTGTACCGTTCACGAGTACTCCGGACGCGCCGTGGGTGGCGAGGGGAGGTCTTCCGGGGTGTGTCGTCAACCAATCATGAGATTGATAGGGTGTGAGCGGGATACGGTAGGCGATGAAAGCTGTCGTACTCGCCGCTGGAAAGGGGACTCGTCTGCGACCGCTCACCGACGACAAGCCGAAGGGGATGGTCGAAGTCGACGGAGAGCCGATTCTCACCCACTGTCTGAACAAGCTCATCGACCTCGGTGCCGAGGAGTTCGTCATCGTGGTCGGCTACATGAAGGAGAAGATCATCCAGTACTACGGCGACGAGTACGAGGGGATCCCGATCACGTACGCCCACCAGCGCGAGCAGAAGGGGCTGGCCCACGCGCTGTTGACCGTCGAGGAGTACATCGACGACGACTTCATGCTCATCCTCGGCGACAACATCTTCAGCGCGAACCTCAAGGACGTCGTCCGGCGCCAACAGGAAGACCGCGCCGACGCGGCGTTCCTCGTCGAGGAGGTGCCGTGGGAGGAAGCTACCCGATACGGGGTCTGTGACACCAACAAGTACGGCGAGATCGTCGAAGTCATCGAGAAGCCCGAGGACCCGCCGTCCAATCTGGTGATGACCGGATTCTACACGTTCACGCCCGCCATCTTCCACGCCTGCCACCTCGTCCAGCCCTCGAACCGCGGCGAGTACGAGATCAGCGAGGCTATCGACCTGCTCATCCGGTCGGGGCGGACCATCGACGCCATCAAGCTGGAGGGGTGGCGTATGGACATCGGCTATCCCGAGGACCGCGACGAGGCCGAAAAACGGCTGAAAGAGGCGCGCGGCGAGGAGACGCAGTAGGTTCACGCCACACGCCGCGGCGACGGTGAGAGACGGCACCGGGACGAGCCCCGTCGCTCATCACCAGACCTGATATTCGAGGGAGAACGCTTACCACTGTGGTCATCGTCGCTTCGGCCGAGGACGGCCATCGGGTGCGCGCGAAACGACTCCGTTTCGACGACGACGACCATGCATCGTTCGACACCACGCGCCGTCCTCGATCGGCATCACCCTGCCGATTCTCCTCTCCTCTCGACTCACCGCGACGAGACGAGCCTCGGTCAGTCCTTCCCCGGCGCGGGCCACCGCGGCGTCTTCGGAGCCTCGATTCGGTCGAGTTGCTCGTCGGTGAGGTCCAGTTCCACGGCCCGGAGGTTCTCCCGGAGGTGCTCTGCGGTGCGTGGCCCGACGATGGGCGCGTCGACGACCCCCTGGTGCAGGAGCCATGCGAGTGACACCTGCGCGGGGGTGGCGTCGACCTCCGCGGCCACCTCGCGGACGGCGTCGAGGACGTCCCAGTTCTCGTCGGTGAATCGGTTCTCGGTGTAGTCGTCGGTCTCGGCGCGACTGCCCTCCGGGACCGCGGCGTCGCGGTCGTACTTCCCCGTGAGGAAGCCACCGGCGAGCGGCGACCACGGGATGACGCCGACGCCCTCGCCCGCACACACCGGCAGGAGGTTCGCCTCCTCGTGTCGGTCGACCGCGTTGTACTCCGGCTGCATGCAGGCGAAGCGCTCGTACCCCTCGACGTCCGCGGTGTACAGCGCCTTCGTGAACTGGTACGCCGACATGGTCGACGCGCCGAGGTAGCGAACCTTCCCCGACTCGACGAGATAGTCGAGCGCGGAGAGCGTCTCCTCGATTTCGACGTCGGGGTCCCAGCGGTGGATCTGGTAGAGATCGATGTAGTCGGTTCCGAGCCGGTCGAGGGAGTTCTCTACCTGATCGAGGATGTGCTTGCGGGAGAGCCCGGACTTGTTCGGTCCCTCCCCCATCGGGAAGTACACCTTCGTCGCGAGGACGAGTTCCTCGCGGTCGTAGCTCTCGATGGCCTCGCCGACGATCTCTTCGGACTCCCCGCGCGAGTAGGCGTTGGCCGTATCGAGGAAGTTCACGCCCGCGTCGAGCGCCTCGTGAACGAGGTCGATCGACCGGTCGCGGTCGTCGAGCATCCACTCCTGGGAGGAACCGAAGTTCATACAACCGAGACAGAGACGCGAGACCTCGAGGCCGGTGCGCCCGAGTCGGGTGTACGCCATGTCGACGTCGGTCATACGGGAGTCGTCGCGGCCGTCGCCCAAAAGAGTGTGTGCGGATCGACGTCGGAGGAACCGGGACGACGCGGCGGTCGGGGGCAGCCGCGACGAGTCGCTGCGGATCGGTCGACGTCACGGCCGCCTCCGACTCGGTGAGACCGGACCCGGACAGCAAAGAGCCCGGAGCGGGTAGCGAGTGTATGACTCATCGCCGCCTCGACGACGACCGGCTGCGCGCAGTCGGGGTCACCCTCCTCCTCCTCGGTGCGTCGCTCGTCCCCTCACCGTTCGAGCGCCGTCCGGGCTGGGAGCGGGTGGGGCCGGACAAACTCCTCCACCTGCTCGGGCACGCGTGCTACGCGGTGGTCCTCGCCGAGGCGCTCGACGGGAGTCGACGCTCCCGCGGTGAGAGCGCGTTTCTCGCGGTGTGTCTCTCGACGGCGCACAGCCTCGTTACGGCACGGCTCCAAGCGTACGTACCGGGTCGGAGGGGCGAAGTCGCCGACGTCGTCGCGGGCCTGGTCGGGGCTGTGGGCGCCGTTTCGGTGTGGTATCGGCGCGTCAGTTCGACTCGCTCGGCCCCCGGACGGTGAGGACGGGCACCGGCGAGGCCCTGAGGACCCGTTCGGTCACGCTTCCGAGGAGGTAGCGCTCGACGCCCGTGCGGGCGTGCGTCCCCATCACGACGAGGTCCACGTCGTGGTCGGCGGCGTGGTCGAGGACGACCTCGGCCGGTGACCCCTCGCGGACCTCGCCGGTCACGCGCTCGAACCCGCGCTGTTCCGCCCGGTCGACCATGTCGGCGACGGTGCCTCTCGCCGCCTGGTCGGCAGCGTCGAAGAGCGTCCGGCTGTGTGCGTCGAGCGGGAGCGCGTCGGTGTCGACCACGTACAGGACGTCGAGGGCGGCGTCGAACCGCGCCGCGAGGTCGAGCGCGTGGTCGAACGCGGCGAGCGAGGCCTCGCTACCGTCGGTGGGGAGGAGGATGCGGTGATACATGGTTCCGCTCCCCTCGAGAGACGGGGCGACGGCCAATCAGTGTTCGTCCGTTCTGTGGGGAACGAAGGGGCTACCTGCCCGCACGACGAGGCCCCGACCGATGACGCTCGAAGACGACGCACGGGAGTATCACCGTCGCGACCCACCGGGCAAGGTGGAGATATGCACGACAAAGCCGACGAACACCCAGCGCGACCTCTCGCTGGCGTACTCGCCCGGCGTGGCCGCCCCGTGTCTCGACATCGCCGGGTCCGAGACGCTCGCGTACGACTACACTGCGAAGGGAAACCTCGTCGGCGTCGTCTCGAACGGCTCGGCCGTGCTGGGGCTGGGTGACATCGGCGCGCAGGCGTCGAAGCCGGTGATGGAGGGGAAAGGTGTACTGTTCAAGCGCTTCGCCGACATCGACGTGTTCGACGTCGAACTCGACCTCGACGACCCGGACGCGTTCGTCCGCACCGTCGCGGCGATGGAGCCGACGTTCGGCGGCATCAACCTCGAGGACATCGCGGCACCCGACTGTTTCGAGATCGAATCGGCGCTTCGCGACGAGCTCTCGATCCCGGTGTTTCACGACGACCAGCACGGGACGGCCATCATCTCCGGGGCCGCCCTGCTGAACGCCGTCGACATCGTCGGCAAGGACCTCTCGGAACTCACGGTCGCGTTCGCGGGGGCGGGCGCCGCCGCGACGGCGACCGCACGGTTCTACGTCTCGCTCGGCGTTCCCCGCGAGAACATCACGATGTGCGACGTCGACGGCGTCCTCTCGGCGTCTCGCGCCGACGCCGGGGAACTGAGCGAGTATACCGAACCGTTCGCCCACGGTGTCGACGATGGCGACCTCGCGGACGCCATCGAGGGTGTGGACGTGTTCGTCGGCCTCTCGGTGGGCGGCATCGTCAGCCAGGAGATGGTCCGGTCGATGGCCGACGACCCCATCGTCTTCGCGATGGCCAATCCGGAACCCGAGATCGCGTACGAGGACGCCAAAGCGGCCAGGGACGACACGGTCGTCGTGGCCACCGGCCGGTCGGACTACCCGAACCAGGTGAACAACGTCCTCGGGTTCCCGTTCATCTTCCGCGGCGCGCTCGACGCCCGAGCGACCGAGATCAACGAGGAGATGAAACGCGCCGCCGCGGAGGCCCTGGCCCAACTCGCACGGCAGGACGTCCCCGACGCCGTGGTGAAGGCGTACGGCGACCAACCGCTCCGGTTCGGCCCCGACTACCTCATTCCGAAACCGCTGGACCAACGGGTCCTCTACGAGGTGACGCCCGCCGTCGCGCGGGCGGCGATGGACAGCGGCGCGGCGTGACCTCGACTTGGACGCGTATCGAGAGGAGCTGGAGGCCCGACTCGGGACGTCGCGGGAGATGATGCGGACCGTCCTGAACAAGGCGAAATCCGACCCGAAGCGCGTCGCGCTCGCCGAGGGCGAGGACGAGAAGATGATTCGGGCGGCGAGTCGCATCGTCGAGGAGGGCATCGCGGAGCCGGTGCTCGTCGGGCGCGAGGAGACCATCCGCCGGACGGTCGTCGAACTCGGACTGGACTTCGAGCCGACTGTCGCCGACCCCCACGAGGGCGAGTGGGAGCGCTACGCCGACCACCTCTATCGACTCCGCCAGCGCAAGGGACTCACCCGAACCGAAGCGAGCGAACTCGTCCAAGGGGACTCGAACTACTTCGCGAGCGTGATGGTCGCGCTGGACGACGCCGACGCGATGCTCACCGGGCGCACCAACCACTACCCGTCGGCGCTTCGACCGCCACTGCAGGTGGTCGGGACTGCCGACGACGCCGACTACGCCGCCGGCGTGTACGCGCTGACGTTCAGGAATCGGGTCGTCTTCTGTGCGGACGCGACGGTCAACCTCGACCCCGACGAGGAAGTGCTCGCCGAGGTGACGAAACACACTGCCGAGTTGGCCAGGCGCTTCAACGTCGAACCCCGCGCGGCGCTCCTGTCGTACTCCGACTTCGGCAGCGTCGACAACCCGGGCGTTCGCAAGCCCCGAACCGCGGTGGAGTTGCTCCACGACGACCCGTCGGTCGACTTCGACGTCGACGGCGAGATGCAGGCCGACACCGCCCTCGTCGAGGAGATGCTCACCGGCACCTACGAGTTCGCCGAACTCGACGGCCCTGCCAACGTCCTCGTCTTCCCGAACCTGGAGGCGGGAAACATCGGCTACAAGCTGCTGCAGCGCCTCGGCGGGGCCGAAGCCGTCGGCCCGATGCTCGTCGGGATGGACAAACCGGTCCACGTCATGCAGCGCGGCGACGAGGTAAAGGACATCGTCAATCTGGCGGGCGTGGCCGTGGTCGACGCACAGGGCGACTAGCCGAACGCAACGACCCCGTCGCGTCCCGGGTCAGCCCTGCGGCTCCGGCTCTCGGAGCGCGCGCCGCCGCTCGGGAATCACGTCGAACGCCTCGTTCGTGTCGCCGAGAACGAGGAGGGCGTAGTAGCGGAGGAACGTCTGGACGGGGACGGCGACGAGCAGGGTGAGGACGAACATCGCGACGACGAACAGGGCGACGGCGACGCCGATGAGGACCCACCCGACGATGTGAGACACCGACAGGAGGAAGCCGCCGACGAGGCCGAGAATGGCGAGGGGGATGCCGACGACCAAAGCGGCGACCAGCATCACCAGGGCGGTGAGGATGCCGCCCGCGAGGGTCAACACGACGGACATGAACAGGTACGCCAGGTACTGTTTCCACTGTCCCCTCACGGTGGGCCAGAAGCGCCGCCACGACGTGACGACGCCGCGCCCTTCGAGGAGCATCACCGGGACGACGAACATCGTGGTGAAGCCGTTCAGGATGCCGCTGACGAGCGCGACGAGGATCAAGACGGGGATAGCGACGACGAGCAGGCCGAGCGCGGCGACGTTCCCGCTCAGGAAGAGCGGGGCGAAGACGGCGACGAGGACGCCGACGACGATGCCGAGCGTGAAGAGCGTGAGGACGAGTCTGAAGCCGAACAGACGGGAGCCCTGTCGCCAGTGATCGCGCCAGTACCCCCTGATGGTGACGTGCTCCTCTCGGAGCGACCGGACGAAGATGAACTCCATGACCGACCCCACGAACAGAAAGCCCAGGAAGAGCAACAGGACGACGGCGACGATGGTCGCTATGATGGCGATCTCGGGGCCGCCTAGCGAGGGGAGGTCGGGAGTGGTCGACGGCGGGGGCGTCGGGCCGTCGGGCGTACTCGGGGTTCCGCTCCCCGTGAACTGGAACGGGTTGAAACCGCCGGCACCACCGGCGAAGAAGACGACGACCGCGAGCCGGAGCCACCGTCCCCGCTGGAACGGCCAGAGGAGCTCCCTCGTCGCGTCGATAGCGTCTTCGATGTCGTCGAGGGCGTAGAGCGTCACGATGACGCCCCCTGGCGTCGCTGGGGCTGTTCGTTCGGTTGGAGGGGACCTCTGTCGGGCATACGCACCGAAGACATCGCAACAATGTAACAAAATTGCTTCGCTGTTCGACGGCGTCGGGGTCGCGTCACCACGGTACCGACTGACGCGGCGCTCGGCGTTTCGGTGTCGTTTTGGGCCGTCGTCCACAGCACCTAGGGGATGGATTTCGATACAGGCCGCCGTCGGTTCCTCGAACTCGCCGGGACCGGGACCGCGTTCTCGCTCGCCGGCTGTAGCGCCCTCCAAGACGACGCCGCGTCGCAGGCACAGACGACCGGGACGGAGAGCGGGGACGCGCCCTCGTCGGGAGCGAGTCGGCAGGCGACCGTCGCGCTCCGGGCAGACCAGCAGGCGCTCCAAGAGCGCCAGCAGGAGATCTCCTCGGAACTCCGGTCGGGAAACATCTCCCGGTCACAGGCCCAACAGCAGTACCAGACGGCACAGCAGGAACTCCTCTCGGACGCCGTGACGTCGTTCGAAGAGCGTGTGGAGTCGACGGAGTCGCTCAGTGTCGTCGATAGCGTCGAACGGTTCGGCGTATTCCTCGTCGAGGGACCCGCGGCGACGATTCTCGACACTCTGTCGTTCGACCCCGTGAACGCCCTCCTCTCCGCGGCGACGTTCCAGCAGGCGAAGCAGCAGGCACAACGAGCCCAGCAGGGACCGCAGACGGGGACAGCGACCCGTGAGGGAGCCGGGACCAACACGACCTCGACCACGACCACCACATCGACTTCGACGACGTCGAACTGACCGGATCGTCGAAGGCGTTCGCCGTTCGGCGAACGCCGCGGGTGAAACACGGCGTGTCGAGTGCCGGACCCCGGACTCGAACTCAGAGGTACCGCTCGTACAGTCGGTACGGGACCGTCGTCTCCCAGTCGGTGTGCGAGTCCAGTTCGTCGGTCGCCGCGAACCCGAACTCGCGATACAGGTGGACGGCGGCCTCGAGTTCGTCGACCGTCCAGAGGAACACCCGGTCGTATCCCCGTCGTCGACAGAAGGTCATCGCCGCGTCGAGGAGGGCGCGGCCGAATCCGCGACCGTGGAGCGACGGGGCGAGGATGAAGTACCGCACCTGCGCGCCGTCCTCGCCGACGGCGCGGCCGTCGACGACGATACCGCCCATCACGCGGTCGTCGCCGTCGACGACCGTCCACAGTCCGTCGCGCCGTGAGTCGTACCGAGCGACGAACTCGGCGAGACCGTCGGCGATGTCCGCCTCGAACTGCGGGCCGAGTTCCCACAGAGTGCCGTAGTACCGCACGTGGAGGTCGGTCAGCCGACCGACTACCCCGGGAACGTAGCCCGTCCGCAGATCGTACCCGTCCATCGACTGTGAGTGGCGTCGAGTCCGGAAAACTCTGCGGTCTCGACAGCGTCGCCGCCGGTGAGACACCTCACATCCCGGGCGGGAACGCGGAGTCGCGTTCGATCCCCGGGAAGCGCGGACGAGCGCACCCGCACGTTCGGGCGCAGCGGGAGTCACTGACCGCGCAGCACGGGAGTCAGCGCCCCCGCCGCTTCGTCCGGAGTCGTGGGAGTGATCCGCTATCGACGAAGCGGGCGGCGAGCCACGTCTGCCTCCAGGCCCGATTCGCATGATCCGGTTCGGGCCGATACGAGACCGCGGGCTGTCGCGGCCTGCGAGGAAAGGGCGGTGAGTTACCCGACCGGCCTTCGTACGGGGACCGTACGCCGTGTGGGTGCCGGTCCGAGGTTCGAGTTCGGCACCGGCACGCGAGCGAACGCGACCGACCGACCGCCGCCGGAGCCGAGACACGCCCGAGACAACGACACTATGGACGCGATCAACCCTGCTACTGGTCGACGAATCGAGTCGTACGAAGACGCGACAGAATCCGACGTTCGAGACGCCCTCGACCGCGCCGAAAGCGCGTACGAGTCGTGGCGAGACCGACCGCTGCGCGAGCGCGAGACGCTCCTCGCCGACGCCGCGGACGTCCTCAGAGAGAACGAGGAACGGTACGCACGGCAGATGACCGAGGAGATGGGCAAGCCCATCTCGCAGGCGCGCTCGGAGATACAGAAGTGCGCGCGGGCCTGTGACCACTACGCCGAACACGCCTCGGCGTATCTCGGTGACGACCACCACCCCAGCCCGCCGGGAACGACCGTCAAGACCAGCTACGAGCCCCTCGGGACGGTGTTGGCGGTGATGCCGTGGAACTTCCCCTTCTGGCAGGTCTTCCGGTTCGCGGCGCCGTATCTCACCGCAGGAAACGTCGGGATCCTCAAACACGCCTCGAACGTGCCGGGCTGTGCGGAGGCCATCGAGGAAGTGTTCCGCGAGGCCGGCTATCCCGACGGTGTCTTCCAGTCGCTGCTCGCGCCCTCGGACCTGATCGACGACATCATCCGGGACGACCGCGTGAAGGCGGCCACGCTCACCGGGAGCGGACCCGCTGGCCGCGCCGTCGCCTCCACCGCGGGTGAGGAACTGAAGAAGACGGTCCTCGAACTGGGCGGGTCGGACCCCTTCGTCGTCCTCGACGACGCGGACCTCGACGAGGCCGTCGAGGTGGGCGCGCAGGCACGGAACCAGAACGGCGGGCAGTCCTGCATCGCGGCCAAGCGGTTCATCGTCCACGACGCGGTGTACGACGACTTTCTCGACGGATTCGTCGACGAGATGGAGTCGTTCGTCGTCGGCGATCCGACCGACGAGGAGACGGAGATGGGACCGCAGGCGCAGGAACACCTGATGGAGGAACTCCACGAGCAGGTGACCGCGAGCGTCGAGGCGGGCGCGACCCTCGTCACGGGCGGGGAGCCGCTCAATCGAGAGGGTGCGTTCTATCCGCCGACGGTGCTCACGGACATACCCGAGGGGTGTCCGGCCGACGACGAGGAGCTGTTCGGGCCGGTCGCCGCGGTCTTCCGCGCCGAAGACGAGGAGGCGGCCATCGAGAAGGCGAACGACACGGAGTTCGGTCTCGGAGCGAGCGTCTGGACCGAGGACCGCGAGCGCGGCGAACGGGTCGCCCGCAGGATCGAGGCCGGCTGTACCTACGTCAATCAGCTCACGAAGTCCGACCCGCGGGTCCCCTTCGGCGGCATCGGCGACTCCGGCTACGGCCGGGAGCTCTCGGAAGTCGGGATCACCGAGTTCGTGAACAAGAAGACGATCTGGGTCGAGTAACCGAGTAAGCTACCCACGACTGAAGTCGTGGGCTTTCTCCCGCGAGGGGGTTTCGGCCCACACTTCGTCCGTCGTCGAAGGCCCGGCTTCCTCTTCCCGTCCACGCTTCGGGCGGGGGCTTTCAGGCCCACCTTCGACCGTTCACGTGGATTGTCCCGCCGATTTAATTGCCGGTGGTCGCCCGAAACTACGGGGTCGCCCGACTCGGGGGCCGGCCTACTCTCGGCCCGTACAGGCGACGACTTGTGCGTCTCCTGCACTACCACCAGAGAGGTTCGCATGACACGTAAACCAATCGAAACCCGGTCATGCAACCGCGTATCGGCAGAACAGTACCGTGTCGGCTTCCTCCCACGACTAAAATCGTGGGGTTCCGCCTCAAACTATGTCTGAGGGCCGCACGACGAGCCGGGTCACGACGAGTGTGCGAGGCCAGCTCGCTAGCCGACCGCGCCGGTACCGCTCCGGACAATCCCTCCGACATTTTCGCCGAAAATTGTCGAGAGAGGTGCTGAAACAGACGAACAGCTCGCGCACAACCGCAGAGGACTTAACCCGACTCAGCCCCTCCTGTCTAGTGATGAGTTCTCCCAACAGAGCCGACGCTGAGCGACGAGATTCGGCCTCGTACGAGACGGTCGACCTCGGCGTATTGGTGATCGGCGCGGGCGCGGCGGGAGCACGGACGGCTATCGAACTGGTCGAACAAGGGGTCGACCCCGAGGAGGTGCTGGTGGTCGGCAAGCGGAGCCACGGCGACGCTCACACGACGTGGGCGCGTGGGGGCATCAACGGTGCCCTCGGGACGCACGACTCGGAGGACGACTGGACGGTCCACGCCGCCGACACCATCAGCGAGGGTCACCACGTCAACGACCCCGAGAAGGTCGAGACGGTCACGAAGCGGATGCCTGGCCTCCTGCGAGAACTCGACGAGTGGGGGATGCCGTACAGCCGGACCTCCGACGGAGCGATCGACCAGCGCTACTTCGGTGCGCAGTCGTTCCGACGGACGGCTTTCGCGGGCGATCACACCGGCGAGTCGCTCCTGAACACCCTCATCGAGCGGGCTCAGTCGCTGGCGGTCCCCTACCGCGAGGACGTGTTCGTCACGCGGCTCGTCGAGGCAGACGGGCGGATACTCGGCGCGGCCGGCTACGACATGGACACTGGTGAGTTCCTCGTGTTCGAGGCCGACACGGTCGTGCTGGCGGCTGGCGGCTACACCGGCCTGTACAGCCGCCACTCCTCTCGAGACGACGAGAACACCGGCGACGGGCCGGCATTAGCGTACCAGGCTGGAGCCCGGCTGATGGACATGGAGTTCGTCCAGTTCCACCCCACAGGGATGGTCGGTGCGCGGTACGGCGAGGAGTGGGACGGCCGCCTCGTCACGGAGGCCGTCCGGGGCGAAGGCGGTCGGCTGTTCAACGGCGATGGCGAACGGTTCATGGAGCGGTACTCGCCGGATCAGATGGAACTCGACGCGCGGGACGTCGTCGCCCGGGCCATCGCCCAGGAGATCAGCGACGGTCGTGGGGCGGACGTCGGTGGGGTGTACCTCGACATCTCACACCGCGATCGGTCGTTCATCGAGGAGCGCCTTCCGCGGATGTACGAGCGCTTCGCCGAACTGGGCGTGGACATGGCCGTCGAGCCCGTCGAGGTGGCGCCGACCGCCCACTACGGGATGGGCGGCGTCGTCGTCGACGAGAGCGGACAGACGGACATCGACGGACTCTACGCCATCGGTGAGACGATGGCCGGCGTCCACGGGGCGAACCGACTGGGCGGGAACTCGCTGGCCGAGACGGTCGCGTTCGGCGAGGTGGCCGGTGAGGCTATCGCCCAGCGCTTCCACGCGAGGGAAACACAGAGAGACGGTGCGTCGGACGTTCTCCACGACCGCGCACAGCGTCACTTCGCCGACCTCCGACGCCTGGTCGAAGACAGCGGGAACCACGACCCCGAGACGCTGTTCGACGAACTCCGAGAGGTGCTGTGGGAGCGCGCGGGCATCCTTCGCGACGAGACGACACTCGAGGCCGGCCTCGACGGACTTGCGTCGGTTCGGAGCCGAGCGGCCGACCTCGACGTCGGGGGGCCGACCACCCGCTCTTTCGAGTTCGCGATGAACCTCGGGTTCGCGCTCGACGTGGCCGAGGCCGTCCTCCGTGGTGCGAGGAGACGGACCGAGTCCCGTGGCGCGCACGCCCGGACGGACTACCCCGACCTGGACGAGACGTGGCAGCGCAACATCGTTGTCAGTCGGGACAGCGTCGGAGGGATGCGTCTCACGACCGAGCCGGTCGGCGAGCCGTCCGACGAGGTGCAGGACGCGCTGGACGCGGGCTTCGAGCTGGACTACCACCAACTGGAGTGAGACGAGCTGTAGACGACTAGCCTACGGACGCTGATCGGCGGAAGCCCGCCCGTACCGGAGCCACACCCCGTAGGGATGGAGGAGGACGGCGTTTTTCCGTCTCAAGCCCGTAGATAAGGTCCAACAATGACCGCCGACTCACCCCGCGAGTGTCCGTTCTGTGGCTTCGAACCGGACGTCTCGAAGGAGGACGTCAAGACCGCTCCCGAGATGGAGGTACACCAGGTGTACCGCCACGTCAAGACCGAGCATCCGGAGCGAGTCGACGAGCTGCCGGAGGGTATCGGCGCGGAGTAGCGCGCACGACTCCGTTCGCTGTCGTCCGCTGTCTTCTTTCGTCGTTCACGGTTCGATAGCCTCGGGCGCACCGCTCGTCCGACTGCGTACCGCAGCGGGCTCGGAGCACCGACCCGTGCGCGCCGCCCGTAGCGTCTCCCCCGAGAATCGGAGTCGTGCGACGCGGACGGGCGACGGCGTCTGCTCCTACCCACAGTTTCAATTCGGGGTCGTGGGTAACGAACACACACATGGCACTCGGAACACACACGCTCCCGAGCGGTGACGATCTCCCCGAACTGGGTCTCGGAACCTGGAAACTCGGCGGCGACACCGTCAAAGAGAGCGTCCGCGCCGCACTCGACGCGGGCTACACTCACATCGACACGGCCGAGGGCTACCGGAACGAGTCCGCGATCGGTGAGGTGCTCACGGAGTACGAGCGCGACGACCTCTTTCTCACCTCGAAAGTGCTCGCGAAGAACCTCAACTACGACTCGCTCGTCGAGTCGTGCGAGGCGTCGCTCTCCCGGCTCGGGACGGACTACCTCGACCTGTACCTCATCCACTGGCCCAACCCCGCCATCTCCCTCCGGGAGTCGCTGGACGCGATGGCGACGCTGCACGACCGCGGGCTCGTCCGCAACGTGGGCGTGTCGAACTTCAGCGCCTACCAGCTCAGCTGCGCCCACCACATCAGCGACGTCCCCATCGCGGTGAACCAGATCGAGTTTCACCCGTGGCTGCAGCGGCCGGCTCTCGTCGACTACTGCCGGGAGTCCGAGACGGTCGTCGAGGCTGCCGCACCGCTGGCTCGAACCGAGATCTTCGAGGACAGCGTGGTGCAGGAACTCGCAGACGAGTACGAGAAGTCCCCGGCGCAGGTCGTCCTCCGGTGGGTGCTCGACCGCGACATCGTCGCCCTGCCGAAGTCCTCCTCGCCGGAGCACGTCCGCCAGAACCTCGAAGTCGACTGGGAGCTGGACGAGGCAGACCGCGAGCGCCTCGACGAGCGCGACCGGGACTATCCGGTGTACGACACGCCCGCGCGCGACTGGTCGGGTGACACGTACGGGATCAACCAGTAGGCGAGACGCGCCCCGCAGAGACCATAGCGGTGGTCGGAGTGACGCATCCGGGGGACCATAGCCGAGGGGTCGGGCGGCAGTCACTCCGAGACGGCGACCGGCGCACCCGTCTCGGCGGATTCGTAGACCGCGTCCAGGACACGCATGTCGACCAGTGCGTGTTCGCCGTCTGGATAGAACGGCGTCCCCGTCAGGAGGTGGTGGCCGAAGTACGCGAACTCCTCTTCGAGCTGGTGGACCGGGTCGAACTCGACGCCGGCTTCCATCCCTCCTCGGACGACCCTGACCTCCCGAGCCTCCCGTTCGTAGAAGGCCGGATCGAGGATCAGCTGTCCCTCCGTCCCGGTGAGTTCGAGCCGGCTCGCGTGCTGTGCGTTCTGACTCACGGTGCAGTGCGCCTGCACGCCGTCGGGAAACCCCAGGTCGAACGAGGCGTGTTCGTCCACCTCGCTGAACGCCTCGTGGTCCGAGCGGGTGTGTCCGCTCGCTCGCTCGGGGTCGGCGTCGAGGAGGAACCGCGTCGTGTTGAGCGGGTAGACGCCGAGGTCCATGAGCGCACAGCCACCGCTGAGTGCAGCGTCGAGTCGCCACTGGTCGGTCGACTCGCTCAGTTCGCCGAGCATCACCTGCGACATCGAGGCGTGGACGTGGACGACGTCGCCGACAAACCCCTCGTCGAGCAGGTCCTTCACGCGACGGACTGCCGGGTCGGTCTGCATCCGGTAGCCGACCATGAGCGGGACGTCGTGTTCCGCACAGACCGCGACGAGCCGTTCGGCGCGGTCGAGCGTCGCCGCCATCGGCTTCTCACAGAGGACCGCCTTCCCCTGCTCGGCCGCAGCCTCGACGTACTCCAGGTGGGTGGCGTTCGGCGTCGCGACGTACACCGCGTCGTACTCGTCGGCGACTGCGCCGGCTCTGAACTCATCGGGCGAGACGCCGGTGAGGTCGTGTTCGCTCGTGAAGGCGTCGACGGCGTCGGTATCGATATCGGTCGCGACCGTCGCCTCCGTGAAACCCGACCGCTGGATGCCGGGTAGAGCCCACTCCCGTGTGAACCAGCCGAGGCCGACGAGGGCGAGTCGGACCGGCTCGGAGACGCTGTCTGGGTCTCGCGTCTGCCAGTCGCGGTGGGTGAAGTCGTCGAAGTATGTACGCAGCGAGAGATCCATAGCGTCTCCTCCGTCTCGGCCGACGCGGATAACCATTAGCCCCGTGTCCGGCGTGGAACTCCCAGAGCCGCTCGAGGACCGCGTCGTGATACGCGAGCCGGCACTCAGGAACCGCCCGGAAGGCGACCGTCGACGGCGGAAGGACTCCCTCCCCGAGAACAGATCGATGATAAGTATTGTAGTTTTTATGCATTATCACTGTGTGAATATCGCCTGGTGCGAGACGTCTTTTCCCGTCGATCGGAGTGGCCTATTTATCTCTTAGATTTATATTTAGTCATATATTGATAGGTTTCATCCGATCACATCGACTCTTTCGGGAGATATGAACGAAATGGTATTAGATACGTCTACAATTAGTCCGTGCCGAAGGTAGTCCCGAAAATGATCCTATCGTGTTACTTATTACGTCTACATATATACTTACGCTGTGAGCAACGATTACGAGACGGTATTGTCTATCTAGTACTTTTTTCTCGAGAGGGAACGCCGCGTGTGGTACCCTTCCTATGGTCGACAGCGCGACGCTACTGATGAGCGTCGCGACCAAACAGAGACAAGTATATTATTGTAAAGCATGATGACGATCTTCGTCGGGGGTGGCGGCGCGAGCAGCTGCGCTCGAGGCGACCGGCGGGGGAGGATCGCTCTCGTGCAGAACTAGTAGATCGTTACACACCTTTTATATCAGCTCAATACGATATTAATCAGTCGTCTGGGGATTAGAAGCTGTTTGAGCGACGCCACGGGTCGCGCGTGTGCGTGCGGTCGAGACACATGGACGTGTCCCGTGTCGAGAAGGTCTCGGAGCTGGTCGCGATACCGGTTGGACGTCTCCGAGTAGATACATCTATACACGTCGGCGATAGTCGTCCGCACACCGAGTCAACGATGGGTGACGACGAACTCCGCACACAGTCGCTGACGTCTGTCCTCCGCGGCGCAGGATTCTTCGGAATAGGCAAGGTCGTCGCCAGCGCCCTCGGGTTCCTCATCAACATCCTGCTCACCCAGGGGCTGGGCGCGGCGCTGTTCGGCACGTATACGTTCGCGCGGACGATCGTCGTGACGATCGGCTCCGTCTCGAACCTCGGATCGGACAAGGCCGTTCTCCGGTTCGTGTCGGCGGACGGCGACGCCCGAGACGCACACCTGGGTTTCTCGTACGTCGTCGCCACCGTCGGTGGACTGCTCGTCGGTGTCGTGTTGTTCTTCGCGGCTCCCCTCGTCGTCGAACACACCGCAGACAAGCCGCTGTTCGTTCCGACGCTTCGGCTGCTGTCGGCCCTCCTGGTCCTCCAAGCGCTCGTTACCATAACCGGCAACGGGTTCCGCGCGATCGACCGTCCGGAGCTGAACTCGCTGTTGAAACAGGTGACCCGTCGGGTCGCGATGCTCCTGGCGATCGGTCTCGCCTTCCTCCTCTCGGCACCACTGCTCGGCTACGTAGTGGCCGCCGTCGTCGCGATGGGAGTGACAGCAGTCGTCGGGGTCGTGCTCCTCTACCGGCGGACGTCGCTCCGTCCCTCTCTCCCCGGCGGGGAGATCGACGTCCGGTCGTACCTCTCGTACTCCGTGCCACTCGCGTTCAAGGACGCCGGCTCCGTCCTCTACACCCGGATCGACATCCTCGTCGTGGGGGCGCTGCTGTCGGCGACCGCCGTAGGGTACTACCAGGTCGCGATCGTGCTCTCGTTTCTCCTCACGCTCCCGATAACCGCGGTCAACCAGATCTTCCCGCCCGTGACGTCCCGGCTGTATCAGGACGACGAGTGGGAGACGATATCGGACATCTACAAGACCGCGAGCCGCTGGATACTCTCGGGGACGCTCCCCGCCGTCGCCGGCCTGTTGATCTTCCGGACGGAGATCCTGCAACTGTTTGGGTCGGAGTTCACGGCCGCTGCCCCCCTGCTCGTGCTGTTCGCCCTCGGTCAGACGGCGAACGCCATCGTGGGTCCGAGCGGCTACCTGTTGATGATGACCGACCGGCAGTTCGTCGTGACCGCGAACCAGTGGGGTTTCGGCGTCCTCAATCTCGTCCTCAACGTCGTGCTCGTCCAGCGGTTCGGGCTCATCGGTGCCGCCGCCGCGACGGCTGGCGTGCTGGCGGCCATCAACGTCACCCGGGTGAGTGAGATCTACTACTTCTACCGCACCCATCCGTTCTCGACGGCGATGGTGAAACCGGTGGTCGCGACGCTGGTCAGCGCGGCCGCCATGCTGTTCGTTCACGACCAGGTTCACTCGCTGATTGGCCTGGTTGTCGGAGGTAGCGCCGGTGTAGTCGCCTATCTCGGATGTCTCGCGTTGTTCGGGATCGAGGAAGACGATCGGAAACTAATAAGTGAGTGGCAAGGGTAACGCGGCTAACGGTGTCTCTCTCAGACCTCCCGTGGACCAAGCTCCGAAAAGGGCTCGACGACCCACGCCACTTCCGTCCGACGCTCCTGTACGTCGCGAGACGGGTAAACGCGCGCCTGAATCGACGGCGAATCTCGCCCGACCCACCGGCGATGACCGAGGACTGGGACACGCTCATCATCCTCGACGCCTGTAGACACGACTCCTTCGTTCGACATCGGGACGTTCTCGACGTCGACGGGACGCTCAGTCGTCGGGTCTCGCCCGCCAGCTCCAGTATGGAGTTCATGCAGGCGACCTTCGCGGGGGAGTCACACCACGACACGGTGTACGTGACCGCGAACCCACACGTGGAGTTCCTCGCGGAGGACGTCTTTCACGACGTCGAACTCCTCATCGACGATGAATCGTGGGACGGGGAACTCGATACCGTGACACCGCAGACCGTCGTCGACGCCGCTCGCGACGCTCGCGAGACTTATCCGAACAAGCGGCTCGTCCTGCACTTCATGCAGCCACACTACCCGTTCATCGGCGAGTTGGGCCAAGAGATCCCTCACCGGGGGTACTTCAAGAGCCTGGTCGACCCCGACTCCGAGGAACCATCCATCTGGAGTCAGCTCCGGAAGTACCCGGACGCGTTCGACCTCGACTTCGTCAAGCGAGCGTACGAGGAGAACCTCGTGGTCGCGCTCGACGCCCTCAACGACTACCTCTCGGACCTGCAGGACGAGCGGGTCGTCGTCACCGCCGACCACGGGAACTTCCTCGGCGAGCGGTTGTGGCCGATCCCCGTCTCCGACTTCGGTCACCCCGGGTCCGCGTTCGCGCCGGCGACCGTCTACGTTCCGTGGTTCGAGATCGAGGGCGACGACCGACCGACGATCCAGTCCGACCCACCGGTCGACTCGGGAGAGGGCCACACGGACGAGACGGTCACGTCCCGTCTCCAGGCGCTCGGTTATCAGGAGTGAACCCCGGCAGCGACACACTTCGCCGTTCCGGCACGTTTTTATTCGCTCCTCGATTCGTTCCTTCCACGAGACGTAATTCGCTCACCGGGGCGTTCCCGACGTTCCGGCAAGATTCCAAACTCGAATGACGCTCCGAGACCGACTCCGCCAACTGCTCGTCCAGTCCATCCCACGAGGAGACACGGCCGAGCGAGTGACGAAGAGCGCGCTCTGGTTAGCCGGGCAGAACGCGACCGGCCGCGTCATCCAGCTGGCCATGATGGTCGCGCTGGCTCGACTCATCGGTCCGGCGGAACTCGGGCTCGTGAGCATCGCCCTGCTCGCGGTCGAGGGATTCCAGCGGTTGACGAACATCGGGTTGAACTCGGCGCTCATCCAGAAGGACGAAGAGGACGTCGA
Source organism: Salinigranum sp. (assembly GCA_041641615.1). Classification (GTDB taxonomy): domain Archaea; phylum Halobacteriota; class Halobacteria; order Halobacteriales; family Haloferacaceae; genus Salinigranum. The sequence continues at coordinate 20,622 of JBEPYA010000003.1, forward strand.
CGACGACCTCGACACCGTCTGGGTGCTCGAACTCGGACGCGGCGCGGCCATGATGCTCGCGCTGTTCGCGCTGGCTCCGCTCATCGCCTCGGTGTTCAACGAACCGCGGGCAACCGATCTGCTCCGTGTCGTCAGCCTCTCACCGTTCCTGCTCGGACTCCGGAACCCGGGGATGGTGTACTTCTCGAAGGATCTCGAGTTCCACAAGCAGTTCGTCTACCGCATCACGTCCGAAGTCGGCCAGTTCGCGGTCGCGGTCGGGCTCGCGCTCGTCTATCCGACCGCGTGGGCGTTCGCCGCGGGCTACCTCACGGCCGACGTCATCCGCGTCACGGCGTCGTACCTCATCGACAGCTACCGTCCCAGCCTCTCGTTCGACCGCGAAACCGCGATGGAACTCATCGACTACGGCAAGTGGTTGACGGGGTCGTCGATCCTGTATTTCATCTACGACAAGGGCGACGACGCCTTCGTCGGCTGGTTCCTCTCGCCGACGGTACTCGCCTTCTACCAGTACGCCTACCGCTTCTCGAACGCCCCGGCGACCGAGATTTCGGGCGTCATCACCGGCGTCATGTTCCCTGCCCTCTCGAAGCTGCAGTCGGACCCCATCGCGCTCCGGAACGCGTTCTTGAAGTCCGTCAGACTGACATCGTTCGTCACGTTCCCGTCGGCGGTCGGCATCGCAGTCGTCACGCCGAGTTTCGTCCGAGGGTTTCTCGGGAGCGAGTGGACGCCGATGATCCTGCCGATGCAGCTCCTCTGTGGGTACGGGCTCTTGCGCTCGTTGGGTCGGACGTTCGGCCCCGTCTGGAAGGCGATCGGGCGTCCCGACATCACGACGAAGATGTCCGTGGTGAACGTAACTCTACTCGCGACGCTCATCTACCCGGTGACGGCACGCTGGGGGATCGTGGGTACCGCGGCGCTCGTCGTCGGCATCAACCTCTTCGTGTTGATGCCCATCGACCTCGCGATCATCGTCCGGACGGTCGAGACCGACTACCTCACACTCGTCAGCCAGTTCGTCTACCCGCTGGTCGCGAGCGTCGTCATGGCGGTCGGCACCTGGTCGCTTCACCTCGCGCTCGACGTCTCGCCGCTCGTCGAGTTCGCTCTCCTCGTGCCGGCCGGTATCGTGCTCTACGTGGCCGTCGCGGGCGCGCTCGAGTCACAGTTCCGCTGGGGAATCGGCGACGACCTCCGGACGATCGTCTCGCAGGTCCGAAGCTGACACCGACGGTGATCGCCTCGTGGACGCGCACCGGGCACCCGTCGAGGTCGAACGGAAGAGGTATGTGACTATGCGCTCAATAGCCCGTATATGAGTGCTGCGTCGGAAGCGTCGCTTCCCGCCCGACTGCTCGCGGCGGCACGGGTGACGCGCTACAGAGACCTCACGGGGACGCTACTCTTGATGTCGGCCTTCCTGGTCGTCGTCGCCGTTCCATTCCCTGGCCGGTCGGTGATCAGGATCCTCGTCGGCCTCCCCTGTCTCCTGTTCGTTCCTGGGTACGCCCTCACGGCGCTCCTGTATCCCGCGGAGGGACTCAGCGACGCGCCACAGCGGCTGGCGCTCGCGATGGGTCTCAGTTTCGGAATCGTCTCGCTGGTCGGGACCGCGTTGAACTTCACTCCGATCGGTATCCAACTCTTCCCGACCGTCGTGATCGTCTGGGTTGTGACCGCTGGTCTCGTCTACGGTGCCTCCTATCGTCGCAATCAGCGTTCGGAGCCACCACAGTCCACTCACTCGTCCCGAGAGTGGTCGGAGGCACGGACGACGACGACCAGCGACGACGGTCGACGAAGCCTGCTGCTCAACGGTGCGGTCGCACTGTCGCTGGTCTTCGCCCTCGGAGCCGCAGGGGTCGTCGCGTTCGTCCCTTCGCCCGGGACGCCGTACACGGAGTTTTATCTGCTCACGCAGAACGAGAACGGGCGCTTCGTCGCGGACGACTACCCCACCGACATCACTGTCGGCGAGAATCGCCGTATGTACGTCGGCGTGACCAACGAGGAGAACAGACAGATGAACTACACGATAATCGTTGAGATACAGCGTGTCCGGACGTCGGGAGACGAGACGACGGTAGTCCTGACTCGTGAAATCGACCGGATGACCGTTCGTCTCGAAGACGGCCAGCGGTGGCGCTCCAGCCACGAGATGCCGTCGCGGGTAGTCGGCGAGGACCTCCGACTGACGTACCTGTTGTTCCGTGGACAGCCCCCGGCCGAGACGAACAGCGAGACCGCCTACCGCACGGCCCACCTCTGGATCGATTTCTCGCGAGAGGGTAACGCGGAATCGCAGTCCCAGACCGCACAGCAATCCACCGACGTCGAAACAACGACATCAGAGCGATCGACCGATGCGACGACAGCGGTCACGCAGCCGACAACCGACACCGCGACACCGACCCCGCAGCCAGCCACCGACGCCGCAACGCGGACCGCCCAGCCCGTCGACCGCATCACCGAACCGCGATTCCCACCGAGCGACGACACGACACACCTCGGATCCAACAGCAAGTATTTATGACCGCTCCAGTTACGAGTGAACGACTGACTCGTATGCCCACACCGCAAGTAGACCTGTCTCCCGTTCCGGCCGACGCGTGCCAGCGCCGCCAGACCGTTCCGGCCGTCCCGGAGGTGACGTCGTCGTGAAGGTCCTCGTGACCATGCAGCACCCTGCACACGTCCACGTGTTCAGGCACACGATTCGGGAACTCGAGGAGGCTGGACACGACGTCTCGGTCGTCGTCCGCGAGAAGGACGTCATGATCGACTTGCTCGAGGGGTACGACATCTCCTACGAGTGTCTGACCGGCCCGCCGTCCGGCGCACTCGGGCTACTCCAGACCCAGGCTCGATACGAACTCGGGATCATCCGGCGGACGCTCGAACGACGTCCCGACGTCCTCCTCGCCGTCGGGGAGCCTTCCGTCGCACACGCGGCACAGCTTGTGGGTGGGACGAGCGTCCTGCTCACAGACACCGAGAGCGCGACCTTCTCGAACGCGCTGGCGTTCCCGTTCGCGGACGTGATCTGCACGCCGGAGTGTTACTTCGACGACCTCGGCGACGAGCAGGTCACCTACCCCGGCTATCAGGAACTGGCGTACCTCCACCCGGACCGGTTCTCCCCCGACCCGACCGTGTTCGACGACCTCGACGTCGACCCGGAGGATACCATCGCGTTCGTCCGATCGATCTCGTGGGAGGCCGTCCACGATATCGGCCAGTCGGGCGTCGACGACGTCAGCGCGGTCGTCGAGACGCTCGAAGCCGAGGGCGCCTCGGTGTTGCTCTCCTCGCAGGAGAACATCCCCCCGGAGCTGTCGGACTACGTGGTCGATATCGACCCGTGCGACATCCACCACGTGCTGTACTACAGCGACCTCTTCATCGGGGAAGGGGCCACGATGGCCGCCGAGAGTGCGGTCCTCGGGACGCCCGCCATCTACGTCTCAACGATCCGTCACGGCTACATCGACGAACTCGAACGGGACTACGGGCTGGTGTTCATGTACTCCGACGACGACCGCCAGCGACAGGCACTCGACAAAGCGGTCGAGATCCTCGGAGAACAGGACCCCGAGATGTTCGCCGACCGACGGGAGCGGTTGCTCGTGGAGAAGCGTGACACGACCGACGTCGTCCTCTCGATGGTCCATCGGGCCGCGGGGTCGTCGCACGAGACAGAACAGAGGGCTGCGCCGAGGAAACCCTCCACGGCCAGCGAACGACACACGGAGTGACCAGCGGTGACACCGAAACACACGACTGACGACACGACTACGGCGGCGGGCGACGAGACGGACGCACCGACGGTCAGCGTAGTCCTCCCGACGTACGAACGCGCAGGGGTACTGCCGCGGGCCATCGACAGTGTCCTCGCCCAGACGCTCGAGAACCTCGAACTTATCGTCGTCGACGACGCCTCGACCGACGAGACGGCGTCCGTCGTTCGCTCGTACCGTGACCCGCGCGTGACGTACCGAAGCCACGAGACGAATCGGGGCGGGAGCGCGGCCCGAAACACCGGTATCGACGCCGCCTCCGGCGAGTACATCGCCTTCATCGACTCGGACGACGAGTGGCTCCCGACGAAGCTCGAACGCCAAGTGTCGCGGCTGCGGTCGCACTCGGACGAGTGGATCGCCGCCTACTGCGACTACCGGACGGTCCGACACGGACGGACGAAACGCCTCCGGCGCGCGCTCCGGTCGGTCCTGACGTCGCCTCCGGCGACGACCGAAGGGGGCGAGGAGCTCGTCCCGTTGCTGCTCGCCGAACGGTTCGACCACGGCGGGGCGTCGACGCTCCTGGTACGGTCGGAGGCCGTCGACGCGATCGACGGATTCGACGAGGCGTTCCGGCGCAACCAAGACATCGAGTTCCTCGTCCGATTGCTGAAGCGGGGTCGGCTGGCGTACGTCGACGAGTTCCTCGTCCGCAAACACCAGTACGACAGCCCGTCTGCCGATGCCGTGATCGATGGCAAACGCGAACTGTTGCGCGCGTTCGACGACGAGATCGAGGCCGCCGAAGCTCAGGGCATCGGTGTCATGGACGTCCACTGGTACAAGCTCGGACTCTACTCGCTCCGAGATGGTCAGTTCGGGCAGGGCATGCGGTACCTGTGGCGTCTCGGAGTACCGGGCGTGACCCAGGCGGTCGAACTGGCGTGGGCGACGGCTCTCGGGGTCGGAAACCGTCTCCAAAGGAGCGCTGAGACCGGATGACGGCGCGAACGTGTGTGTCGACCCCGCTGCGACGAGAGCGGCACCGCGAACACGACGGAGAGTAGATCATGTCCTGGAGAGAACCCGCCGTCCCGTCGGACGACGCCCTGCCGCTGTCACCGGTGCTGGGTGTCGTCGTACTCCTCGCCGGTCTCATCGTCGCCGTCAGCACACGGTTCCTCTCGAACCCCTACAGTACGGCGTTCCCGTGGGCCGCGATCACCGGGAGCGCCCTGTTCTTGCTCCTCCGACGCAGCCGGAACGTTCAGCGTCCCGTTTCGCTCGATCTCTCGGTCGGACCGCGCCACCTCGCGGTCGGCTACTTCACGGCCGTCGGAGCGGTACTCTTGCTGTACCGCGCCTCGGGCTTCGAGACGACACTGGCCGTGAACGCGCTCCTGTTGTGCTGTTATCTGCTGACCGCCGCCGTCATCTGGCTCCGCCCCGACCGGGTGTTTCCACTCGCGATGGTGCTCGTGACGGGGATTCTCCACCGGATGCTCGCGCTGTACTCCAGTCCTCTGCTGATGGGGAACGACACGTTCTTCCACAACCGAATAGGACGACTGGTCGCGTCGACCGGCTCGCTCGAACCGCTGACGGCGAGCAAGTACTACTACGCCCCCTTCTACCACGTATTCAACGCCCTCTCGCGGTTCACGATGGACCTCCCCGGCCGGGAGGTGGCCGCTCTCACGACCACGGTGCTCGCCGTGGTCCTCCCGGCGTGTGCGGTCTACTGGCTCGTCGATCAGTCCTGGAACCGGCAGACGGCCGTGTTCGGCGCGCTGTTGTACACGGCGAGTGACTTCGCGCTGTTCTGGGCGATGCAACCACAGGTCACCTCGGTCGGAGTCGGCCTGTACGCCCTCTGTCTCGCGTCACTGGTCGCGTACGTCCGCCAGCCGCAGAAAGGCACCTTCGCCATCGCACTCGTGCTCTACGCGATGGTCAGCCTGACACACCAGGTTTCGGCGTTCATCACCGCCTTCTCGGCGCTGGCGTACCTCGGCTGTCGCACCGTCTACTGTCGGTGCGACGTCCGGCGGTCTCTGAACCTGGGCCTGATCTACCTGCTTGGACTGGTCTTCAACTTCCGTGCGACGAAGTGGGGCGGGCCGAACGGCGAATCGGGGGACTTTCTGCACGTCATGATCACGCAGGTCGTGTACGCGGCCATCGACGCCAGTGAGGACACCGTCTCCCGCGTCGCCTATTCCCTCCCCAACGACCCGGCGATCCACCCCGCGAGCTCCAACGCGCTCTCGATGATACACGTGGTCGGGTCGGCGGCACTTCTGGGTGCGAGCGTCGCCGGGATGCTCATCTGGATCTGGGCGGGCGACGGCCGACGAGAGCGAGCGTCGGGCTTCGCGGTCGGCAGTCTGGTCGGTGCGATGTTCACCGTCGTCCTCGCCGGTCCCATCGCGGGCCTCCGAACGCTCCTGCCGTGGCGGTGGTTCGCGTACATCTACGTTCCTGCCGCCGTGTTAGGGGCGGTCACCCTCGTCTCGGTGAGCCGCTCGGTGACGGGGGTGATCCCCGACCGGTCGAGCTGGGCCACCGTCGTGGTGGTCCTCCTGCTCGTGGGTCCGTACGTCGCCGTGATGGGGGGGAACTTCACCGGTGCCGCGCACGACCCGGTCTACGACGATTCGCCGCGGGCACAGCGGTTCGGTCTCACGACGACCGAGTACGCGACGCTCGATCACCAGCGCGAGTACGTCCCCCGGTCCGAACCGGTGGCCGCGGACTACCTGATCAGTATCCTCTCGTCACGGAACTACGAACAGGAGAACGTCAGGGTGTTCGACGTACGGTACGGCGACCCCACCAGCATCGGCTCGCCCGACGAACCCGTCGTCGTCGTCGACCGCGCGTACATCCATACGGATCACGCCAGGTACATACTGGTCCTGAACGGGACCCGTGTGTCGGTCTTCGGACCCGTCCCGGTCGACGAGATCGACCCGACGCGACGGTCGACGACGTACGACAGCGGGGCGGACGAGCTCACCTATCTGGAACCGAGCCCGTCGACGAACGAGACCGACCCGGCCGCGGCGGTCACGCCGGTGTCCCGCGTCACACGGGAACGCACTGACCGTCGCGAGCCCCCACCGGCACTCCCGCGAGGCGCGTGAGGTACCGATCGGACGAGCGTCGTCACGGCCCTCCCCGTCGAATCGAACGCCCCGAGCGCGAGCGGCCCGAGGTGGGGTCGGCGAGTGGGGTTAGAAGCCGAAGTTCCCCTGGACGTACGCGCCGCCCGACAACGAACTGCTGCGTGCCACGTTGCCGACGACGATTCCCTCCTCGGTGGTGATCTTCACGCCTCCGTTCTGGATCATGTTGTTCACGAGGTTGACACGGTGGCCCGACTTGTCGACGAGGACCGCCGGCCGACCGTTCGTGATGAGGTTGTTTGCGACGGTCGTGTCCGGCGACCGGACCAGGATGCCGTAGTCCTGCGAGTAGATCACGTTGTTGGTGACCATGTTGTACCGCGAGTCGCCGTGGGGGTCGTCGGCGACGCGGACGCCGAACGTCGCGCCACCGGGGTTGTCCGGCGCGAACACCGTGTTCCCAGTCACCAGGCAGTGCTGGTTCGGCTCGTCGATGGACTGCAGCAGGATGCCTGCCGCGTTGGAACTGTTGTCCGTGTCGCCGTGGATGGTGTTGCCCTCGAAGAGACAGTACCGGCAGCCGCGGATCTTCGGCCCCTCGCCGTTCCCGCGGAAGATGTTGTTCGCGACGAGGCTGAAGTCGTTCCAGGGGCCACCGTCGCTCGGAGCACCCGTCACCGCGAGGCCACGGTCGCCGTTGCCGATGAACTCGTTGTTGACGAAACGGGTGTAGTTAGCGGTGTAACTGTTCAGGGGGTAGTAGCCGTGCGGTGTGTTCTGGAACGTACAGTGTTCGACCGTCGAGCGTGCGCCCGTGACGACGATCCCGTGGACGTCCTCGCCGCCGGCATCGACCGTCAGGTTGCGGAGGTGACCGCGCCCGTTGACGGTGATCATGCGACGCCCCAGTGACGACTGACCGGCCTTGATCGTCACGCCGGGTGCGCCGACGACGGAGACGCCGTCGCTGAGGTCGACCCAGTGTTCGGACAGCTGGTAGGTCCCCGTCTGGACGAAGACCGACTCGTTCGTGCGCGCCGCGTTGAGAACTGCGGCCAGGTCGTCTCCGGGTGTCACGATCCGGTCGTGGACCGACGACTCGCTCGTGGAGCCCCCCCCGGAGGGCGGATTACGCCTGTTCCACGTCGAGCCGTCGGCGACGAACCAGTTCCCGGTGTCGCGTGCGTGGAAGGCCGCCCCGTCCTCGGGCGTGTACTGAGAGAGGTTCGCCTCGACGTCGCGGATCGCGACGTCGCGGTCGAGTCTCTCGAAGTTGTCGTTCAGTGGGATGTGCCAGTCTAACGTTCCTGCGCTCGGGGTCTCGTATCGGTTGTTACTCATGATCTCTCGTCTCGATCAGACGCTCGTTCCGGACGGCTGCGAGGCCCAGTGCCCTCAGTCGATGAGGACTGTGCCGCAGCATCAGACTGTGGAGTACCGACCGCGCTCCGAAGGGAGGGGACCGAACCGCCGTCTCGGTCTGGTCCGGCCACCGCAGATCGGTGGTCGGGTGTCCCAGCCACCCGGAGGGGTGTGGACCTCTGTCGTCTGCCGGTTCGCGTGCCATTGCACTCCCTCCTTGGAAACGGAGAAAATAAATGTTCCTGCTCCAAGTATTAAATCAGATAATAAGCTATGATGGTCAACTGTAAAATTCTCATTCGAATAACGTCCATCGACTGTAGTCATCTCTCTACGGAGCAGGGAGACAACGGGTTCGATCTGGACGGTGGGGGCCGGCCTCAATCGATCGGGGTGCCGTGAACTACGGCGTGCCGTGTGGCAGATGACGACCCTCGCCGCCGGGCGAGCACGTACCGCGGGAGCTGAAGGAGGAGCGATCCGAGGCCCTGTTCGCGGACGGTCCGCACGAATCGAGTCGAGACCGAGGGTGATTCGGACTCCGAAGCGAAGGCGGTGACCGAGGGGTGAAGCGCCGAAACCGACGCCGAACGGTCGACGAGATCGGTCGGGACCCACCCCTGGTAGTATTTCGACATGACGGCGCTCTCCGACGCCGGGTCACAGTACTCGATCCGTGCGGCACTGGTGGCTTCGTACAGGCAGTTCACCGGGGTCTCGTCCGGCAACTCGTCGACGGGCTCCGAGCAGGCCGGGTCGCCGTAGACTGTCGTTGCCTCCCGGAGCCGTCCTCCGGTGACAGGGGGCAGTCGTGAACTCTGACTTCGGACCGGAAGGGCCTCAGCGGAGATGTTGTGACAACCAGCAGCGCGGACCATCTCGGTCAGCCCGGCAATGTTCGGCTGCCAGACGCCCGGGATGTCCCTGTCTGTCCGCGAGTCGAACCGCATCACGGGGTCGGATTCGAACGCCGTCGTCACCGACGATCCGACGACGACCAAGTCTTCTGCAACCGACACAGCGTTCTCGATGGCGGTGAGTGGTTCACTGACCTGAGAGAGGACGTCCGAGAGGACGACGATGTCGAACCGGCCAACGGTCTCCGGTGAGATTTCGGCCGCACCGAGTTCGATCCCCTCGACATCCGAGTCGAGGTACTCCCGGGCGAGTTCGAACCCGCGCTTTCCCGGGGTGTGGCTGTTCGGCCGGTGCCCGGGCTCCGGCTGCGGCCAGATGTCGACCGCCGTCACCCGGTCGGCACCGCGTCTTTCGGCCTCGAACGCGATGAGGCCGTCGAACGCGCCAATCTCGAGGACGGATCGGCCGTCGGCGGACGCCGGGAGTCCGAGCGCATCCCAGAACGTCCCGTCTTTGACTCCTGGCGTGTAGTTTCCGTCCCCAAGATCGATTCGATGGCGCCAGTAGTCGTGGTTCAGGATGTCGGTGAGTTCGATGTCAGTGTCGGCTCCCGATCCGAGTTGCTGTCTCCCCATTTCGTTCGTCAACTGTCGCTGTATGTACAAAAATTATCTGTTGTGGCGACTCGACCCGAGTCGAAGCCGTTCGATCCGACGGTGAAACGAGTCGCTTCGACCGGACTCCAGCGGGTTACTGATACCCGAGTGTACGTGTCTCGGTGCGAGTACGAACTGAACACCGTCCAGAACGCGACCCGGAACCGCGCTCACGAACCGTCGGTCCTTCTCGCTCGGGGGAGACGGCTTCGAGTGGAGACCCACTTGGTCAGTGTGCATCCGCTCGTCGGGGACAGCGACTCTAAGCGACGAGTTCCGTCGATTCGACGGCAGGGGGAGTCCACCGACGCGTCCACGACTTCAGATCGCTGATCCGGCGCGCGGCCTCAGTAACACTGCGTCTCGTTCTGCTGATTGGCCAGCATGTCGAACAGCATCGCGAGGAGCAAAAACAGGACGCCGTTCGCGAACACCAGGAGGCTGGCCATCACGCGCACGAAGAGCGGGGCATCGGACGTGAACGTCCGGAAGATGGACCAGGTGCCGCCGCCGACGCCGAACACACAGAGCGCCGCGCCCACGATGTAGAACAGAGCCAGCGGGTGGAAGTCCAGAACGAGGTACTTGGTCCTGAGCCGCCAGAGGAAGTCAGAGAAGAGCATTCGAGACACGCGGCGGATGTACGAGGTGTACTGGATGTCGCTCTCTTCGTCGCCGTAGTTGGCTGGCATGGCGACGTCAGCGATCCGCACGTCCCTGGCGTTCAGACGGACGAGGAGGTCGTTGCAGTAGCCGTACCCACCGTACATCTTCTCGATGTCGACGCGTTCGAGCGCCTCCTTCGAGATGCAGGTGTACCCGTTCTGCGGGTCCATCATCTTCCAGTAGCCACTCACGATCTTCGTTAGGAACGTTAGAACGCTGTTACCGAAGAGCCGGAAGGTCGGCATCTCCTCGCGGTACTCGCGGTTCAACAGCCGGTTCCCCTTCGTATAGTCCGCGACCCCTTCGACGACGGGCTTGACGAGGTCTTCGAGGAGGTCCGGGTCCATCTGTCCGTCCCCGCCCATGACGGCCGTCGCGTCGATATCGTCCTCCAGTGCGCGGAGGTAGCCGGTCTTGATGGCGTTGCCGACGCCCCGATTCTCGGGGTGCTGGATAGGGACGATGCGGTCGGTGTGGGGGGCCCCGTCGGCCAATGGGGTCTTGCCGTCGACCGTCTTCCGACGGTTCAGCCGCTCTGCGGCCCGCTGAATCGCTTCCCACGTCCCGTCGGTGGAGCCGTCGTCGACGACGTAAACACGGTCGACGAACGTGGGTACCGTCTCGATGACGCCCTCGATGAACTGTTCCTCGTTGTACGCCGGAATGACGACGCCGACGCGCTTGTTCTGATACATGGTAGGGTGTTCAGCTACGTATCCGATGATTCTTCGTCGTTAGCCTCCCCACGGCCGCGCTGGACTGGCTCGCGAACGCCCAACGGGGGCCAGTGACGGCAGCCCCGACGATGTCGTCGTGAGTACTATCAGCGTCGCTCCAGTCGTCGAGAGCACCGAATCGCTTCGGCGCCATAGTCGTGACCAGCGATTGTCGGTCTACGGTGGGGGGGGACCCTAGGCACTCCAAATCTGGTATCTTGGGTTGAATATTGTATCTACCCTCTCGCATATAGTGTTTATCACTAGAGCCATCTGAGAAAACTTATGCCGTCTGAACTGCCGACGGGGGCGCGAGCGATGAGAGCGACCGCCCGAGCGCCCGCAGTGGATGTCGCGCCGTCTAGTCGTCGGTCGACCTGGTCTCGCCGTCGTCATCGTCGGAAGGCGCCGGGTCGAGAGCGCCGGACTCGACCATCGATTCGAGCGGGTTGTCCTCGATGTCGAGCGGGAGGTCGACACGGCCGCGCCGACGCGAGGACTCCCACGCCGCGAAGATGAGTTTGTCGGCGGCGAGCGCGTTTTGCGCCGACAGTTCCGAGCGCTCGCCGCGTCGGAGTGACGAGACGGCCTCCTCGATCGCGCGCGCCGTGTACGACGGTGGCGAGACCCGCTCGGCGAGTCTCGTGGACACGCGCTGGGCCGCGGCTTCGACGCCGCGCCTGAGGATGCCCGGCTCCGGTCCGTACCGGCTGTCGACGCCGGTGTCGACGGTGGTCCACCCGGCCCCGTCACGCCGATACGAGAGTTCGCCGTCGGTTCCGATCTCGATGACCCCCTCGGTACCGACGAGGCGGAAGAGCGCATCCACGAAGGGCTCGCCGTCTCCCGTCGACGCGAGGCCGTAGACGCCGTTCTCGTACCGCCACTGGACGAGCGCCTGGTTCTCGTGGTGGGCGCCGAACAGGCTGTTCTCCTCGGTGTAGTCGACCTGGCCGATCACCCACTCGACCGGCGACTGATTGGCGTAGAAGTTCGCGGCGTCGAACGCGTGGGTGCCGTTGTCGTAGAGGTTCTCCCGACGGAACTCGACCCGCCGTAACTCGCCGACGCGACCCGCGTCGAGCAGCCCTCTGGCCTTCCGGTACGGGGCCCCGAAACGGAGCTGGTGGTTGATCGTCAGCTGGACGTCCGCGTCCGCACACGCTTCTGCCATCCGTTGCGCGTCCGCCCACTCGAGGGCCATGGGTTTCTCACAGTGGATACCGCGGAGCGACCCGTGCGTCGCCGCGTCGACGACGATGTCGGCGTGAGCGACGGGAGGGACACAGACGCTCACGACGTCGAGATCGGCCGCGGTCACCATCCGCTCGTGGCTCTCGTACACGTGGTCGTCCGCGACGTCGTACGTCCGGGCGAACGTCTCCGCGTTCTCGGGGACGAGGTCGGCACACGCGACGAGCTCGCAGCTGTCGAGACGGCGATAGCCCTCTGCGTGGCGGTACGCCATGGCGAACCCCTCGCCGTCCGGGTCGCCGGTACCGATGATACCGATTCGATACGTCATACCAACGACTACACGGGTGGGGTACTTAGTGGATATGAATCGACGACGGATCCGGCTCTCGTCGCCCGACCACCGACAGTTATCAAGGGGGCCCACGTGTTCGAGAACGAGAGAAGATGGGTCCGCAGAGCCTCGCGAATCGCCTCGTCGAACCGGTCAACGACCTCCTGAACCGAGTCGGTGGGCTCGTCTTACCGAACGAGGTGACCGTCAGACTCGACGACGACGAGTACCGGTTTCGGATCTCTACACGATTCGAGTACGAGGGACTCGAGAAGTATCAGGCCACGCCGGACGGTGTCGCGCTGCGGCGGTTCGCGGCCGACCTCCGTCCGGACGACGTCGTCTGGGACGTCGGTGCGAACGTCGGGGTGTTCAGCGTCGTCGCGGCGACGCGGTGCGCGACCGGGTCGGTCCACGCCTTCGAGCCAATCCCCGAGAACGTGGCGCGTCTCGATGAGAACCTGGCGCTGAACGGGGTGGACGCGGACGTCAGACGCCTCGCCCTCGCCAGCGAGGCCGGCGAGTCACAGATACGGGTGAGCACCCACGCGGGGACCGGTGCGTACGGCCTGTTCGACAACAGCGCGACGCGGCGGACCGTTCCGGTCGAGACTGTCCAGGGAGACGACCTCGTCTCGACGGATTGTCCCGCGCCGACCGTCTTGAAGGTCGACGTCCAGGGGGCGGAACTGGACGTACTCCGGGGGCTCACCGACTCCCTGTCGGGCTGTCGGGTCGTCTACTGTAACGTGTACGAGAAGCACTTCGAGACCGACGACGAAGGCGACCGACTCCACGCGCTGCTCGAAGACGCAGGGCTCGAGGTCGAGCGACTCGGCGACTGGGCAGGGGGATACTTCGTCCGGGCGGTCGCCACAGCGAGCGATGACTGACGGGGGAGGAGCGACGAAGTGGCTCACCCGCGCCTCGGCGGAGACGCTCGGACGGATCGGCTCGCGCCTCGGCGCGTTCCGGTACCTCCGGGACCGGTCGAACGCGATCCTCGAGTACCACGCGGTCGGGCGTCCCGACCGCTACGGCAACGTCTCCGTCGAACGCCTCCGCCGCGACCTCGAGTATCTCACGTCACACTTCGAGGTCGTCGATCTCCCCGCGGTCTGTCGCCCGGGTACCGGCAAACGGGTCGCGCTCACGTTCGACGACGCGCTGGACGACTTCTACGAGAACGCCCTCCCCGTGCTCTGTGAGTACGAGGTGCCGGCGACGCTGTTCGTCCCGACCGCGTTCGTCGACGGCGGACCGCCGGAGCTGTCCTACCGGTTCGTCCGGTCGCCGACCGAGCACGGCCGGTTCAACGACCCGGCCGCCCACGCCGACGCGGCCGCGCCCGACCCCGGCGTCATGTCGTGGGAACAACTCCGCGAGGTCGTCGAGACCGGACTCGTGACCGTGGGGAATCACACGGCGACGCACCCCGATCTGGGACAGGTGAGCGACCCCGAGACGCTGAACGCGGAGATCGCCGTGCCGCGCGAGGAACTCGCCGACAGACTCGGCGTCACCGTCGACCGGTTCTGTTTCCCCTACGGCCGCGTGTCTGCCGCAGCCAGCACCGTCGTCCGGGAGACACACACCCACTCGGTCGTCTCGGGACCCGGACTGCTGTTCGACGTCCCGGCGACCGATCGGCATCTGTTGCCGCGCCTCCCGGCGCCCGTCCCCGAACACCGGCTCCACTGGGAGCTCTCGGGGATCCCTTGGCGAGTCGCCGACCTGCTCGGGTAGCGAGAGGTTCCTGCCAGGGCGGACGGGGGACGAAGACCTTTTACACCGCCCCTCGTAGGGAAGAGTAACGGAATGATCCCACGTCTCGGACGGTTCGCTGTGCTCCAGGTGGGGCTGGCGCTCCTCGCAATCGGCAGCCTCGGCTTCCTCGGAGCGCTCACTCCCGAGCGGGTGTTCCTGCTCGTCTTCATCGGGTTCCTCATCGCGCTCGAAGCGGCGTCGCCGACCGCCCACGAGACCGCACCCCGTTGGTGGCGTCGTCTCCAGTGGCTCACGCTCGTCGGGCTGGCAGGTGTCGGCTACCTGCTCTGGCGACAGGTCGTGCAGGTGCTCCCGTCGGGCGGGGCGTGACCGTCGTTCGCGGATGACGCACGCGGCTTTACGCGCCGTCGGTTCAGGTATCTCGGCGGGCGACTGCGGCGTACCCGTGGATGAGCCCTCTGGCTGCGAGGAGCTTCATTTTCTGAGCGAGCGTCAGTGAGCCCTCCGTGAAGAACGGGTTCAGTCTCCTCCGGACCGTCGAGGGCTTTCCCGGTGTGTCGTACGACCGGGCGAATTCGAACAGATCCGGCTCTTTCTGCCGAAGCATTGCGGTCGCGTTCTTCCGGCCGAGCGTCTTCGTGACGTATTCCCAGAAACCGTTGGCGTAGTCGTGATAGATGACCGCGTCCGGGTAGTAGACGATACGGTGACGGGGCACGCCCGCGTGGACGAGTCGATACGTGAGATCGAGTCCCTCGTGACCCGCACGGCCTTCGAGCTGTTCGTCGAATCCGCCGTGGGAGAGGAACGTCTCGCGGTCGATGGAGAAGTTCCCCTCCGTACTGATGTAGTACGGGATGGTCTCGTCGCCGAGCTGGTACGTGGACTGGAATCGATTGTAGGCGTTGTCCGTCTTCGGAAGGACCTTTCCGCGGGCGGCGACGACGTCGTGCTCACGGTGACAACGACGGTGCTGTGCGACGAAATCCTCCTGCGGCACGCCGTCGTCGTCGAGGAAGAGCAGCAGGTCCCCCGTCGAGACGCGTGCGCCGACGTTCCGCGCGCTCGTCACCCCCCGGTTCCGGTCGAGTCGGAGGTAGTGACTCACCGGCGCACAGCGGTTCGGGACCGTCTCGACGGCCCAGTCACAGCCGTTGTCGACGATGACGACCTCGAAGTCCGTGGCCGTCTGTGCGGACAGTGTGTCGAGCGTCTCGCCGAGGACCGGTTCGGAGACCTGGTACGTGACGACCACGACGGAGCTTTCGGGGTCCTGCGGGTACGAGTCGGCGGTAACGACCTCGTCGATCTGTTCCCCCTGAATCGACTCCATCTCGTCGGAACGTTCTATCATCGCGGTGGTGAGTTCACCCCCCGTGCCAGCCCCCACTTCGCCGGGATGGAGACGGAGGAGCCTGGATATATACACACTGTAGATAGATTATTAAATACTTTGTCATATGAGAAGTGGTAATTTACTGTCGTCGGTAACGACCAGTCGGGTGCGCGCACCCCCTCGGACCGTTCGTGTCGATGGAAACTCATACGGTCGTGGCCGAACTGTTGGCAGCCGTGCAGTTTCGTCACGAATACATCGACCGGTCGCCGCCGTGTGGACGTCTCGGCATCTGCCTGCCGACAGATCTGACTGGGAACGGACGCCCCGACCTCGTCGTCGGAGGAATGGGTGCCGAGGGCGTCTCGGTGTTCGGGACCAGACTCAGTCGATCACTCCCCGGTGTCGGAACGTACCTCCGGCGACGGGAGACCTCTCTTTTCTGGTACGAGAACCCGGGCTGGGAGCGACACGCCATCTCTTCGACGCCCGATCTGTACGTGTTCGGGAACGCCCTCGGCGACCTCACCGGAAACGGCCGGGTCGACCTGCTGGTCGGCCAGGGGATCGGGCGACGAAAGGTGTTCTGGTTCGAACAGCCCTCTGACCCTCGCGACACGTGGACGCGGCACCTGATCGGGTCGGCGTTCGACAAGTACCACGACCTCGCGTTCGGCGACGTCGACAACGACGGGCGACCCGAGGTCGTGGGCGTTTCACAGGAGAGCGAGGTGGTGTTCTACTACGACATCCCCGATGACCCCTCCATCGAACCGTGGCCCGACGACTGTCTCCACGTCGTGGCCGAGGACACGAACGTCGAGGGACTCGCAATCGTCGACGTCGACGGGGACGATGCGAACGAGCTGATCGCCGGCACGAGCATCTACCAGCAGGCATCGACCGCCTCGTCGTCATCTGGATCGCCCGGGTCGGAGCCGAGCGAGACCGGAGGCGGCGGGTCGACGCGGGGCGACTGGCAGCGTGAGGACATCGTCACCGGGTGGGAGTGGACGCGGGTCGCCGTCGACGATCTCGACGATGACGGCGACCCGGAGGTCGTGTTCGCCGAGGGCGACTCGCCGCTCCTCGGCGACCGCCCCGGCCGTGTTGCCTGGTTCGATCCGCCCTCGTGGGACGAACACGTCCTGCGCGACGACCTGTACTGTCCGCACACCGTCCAGATCGCCGACTTCGACGGCGACGGCCGCCCGGACATCTACGTCGCGGAGATGGGCCTCGGCGTCAACGACGACGACGCGAGACACATCGTCTTTCTGAACCGTGGCGACGGGGAGTTCGAAGAACACCTCGTCGCCCAGGGGATTCCGACCCACGAGGCGAAAGCGGTCGACGTCGACGGCGACGGCCGCATCGATATCGTCGGGAAGTCGTACGAGCCACACGTGCACGTGGACGTCTGGTACAACGAGCTGTGATCGACGCCTCGCAGCAGCGCACGGCGCACCGGCCGGACGTGGTGTTTTCGCGTTCACGCAGAGAGGAACGGGTATGCGTCATCACCGATTTCGGCGTCGCGGCGGGTGGGCGACGCGCTCGAAGCCGTCCCGACAGCGACCGCGGAGTCGGACCGCGTGGTCGCCTACAGTCGAAAACACGCCGTGCCGTTCGTGTGGATTCCGGAGACGGACCGAGACGCGTTCGACGAGGGCGTTACCGACGCCTCGACGGTCGAAGACGGGAAAGTCACTGATTCCTCCGAGAACGCACACTTCTCCGGTGCTACTGGGCAGACGTCGCGAGAGAGTCACGACGGCAGTGGTGAGTCGTGGGTCGAGGACCGCGGGTCACTCGTCGGATGGACCGGCCGTCGAAGGCCGAGACGCGTTGATCTCGTGGGTGACGCTGCGGAGCTGGATGTTGCCACCACGGTTCCGGATGACGCCGGCGATGGTGCCGCCGATGACTGTCAGGTCGGCGTCGGGGTCGACCAGCGCTGCGATCCGGGTCCGGTTGATGATGGTGTTGTTCCTGAGCACCGCCTGGTTGTTCGCGTAGACGGTGAAATCGCCGCCGACGAAAGTGTTCGCTCGGAACTCGTTGTCCTTCGACTGGTAGTCGGAGCCGTCCCGATCCTTCGGGAGTGAGAGACAGTAGAACTCGCCGTCGGTCTTCTCCGGCGCTTCGACGTTGTTCGCGACGATCAGGTTCCGCTGGTTCGGATGGTCCTTCGCCTGCAGGAGGATGCCCCGCCCGATGTGGTCGTCCTTCCGGGGGGAGAGCTGGATTCGGTTCGCCTTCACGACGCAGTCCCTGGCGCCGCGAATCTTCACCCCGGTGCGGTTGTGCTTGAACACGTTGTGTGCGACCAGACAGTTCGTGACCCACTCGTCGTTCTCTAGCGCGCCAGAGAGCGCACAGCCGCGCGTGGCGTTATCGTGGAAGTAGTTGTTGATGATGGAGACGTTGTTCGCCTTGTACGCGTTGACCGGATACCGCCCCTCGACGAAGTTCTTCAGCTCACAGTTCCGGACGACGCAGCTGTCGCCCCAGATGTCGAGCCCGTTCGCGACGGCGCCGTCGGCGTCGAGCGCAATGCCGTCGATGACGACCCCGTCGTTCACTTTGATCGCCCGGGGTGGGTTCGAGGAGTCCGTCTCGAACGCGAGACGGATCGTCGCGTCCTCCGCCGCGAGGTGCTGGTCGCGCAACTCGATCCCCGATTCGGTCAGTTCGTGAGTGCCGGAGGCGAGCCAGACGTCCGTGCCGGAATCGGCGTTACGAAGCTTGTCGACGAGGCTGTCGGTCGATTCGACGACGACGTCCGCCTCGTTCCGTGAGACCGTCTTCGGTGGTGGCTCCGTCACCGGCGACGTGGTCGGTCCCGCCTCGGTCGGCGCGGATGCGGCGTCGGGCGACGAGCCCGAGTCGTCGAAGAACTCGTAGCCAGCGATGACTGACGCTACAGCCACCACTCCTCCCCCGAGGACCTTGAGCAACTGCCGACGCGACGGGCTCACAGCCATTCGTTTCAGACGTGACAGCGAACGGTGATAAGTGTAGCTCTATGAACACCGGTGAACGGACCCGATGTCAGAAAGCGCGGACGGCGAAACACCACGCGAAGACGCCAGGGGAGGCCACGTCCGGTCCACTCAGCCGACGACGCGACCGAGCAGTTCACGCGGTTTCTGGTAGGCGAAGTAGTGGCGGACCTGGTCGTCGGGAATACGAGATTGGCCGTCGATCAGCGCGTCGAGATACCCCTGTGCGTAGGCCACCCCTGCCCGACGCGGCGGGTGCAGGGTCATCGCGGCCGCCTTCGCGATGGCGAACAGCGGGTGGTAGCCGAGCGCGTAGTTGTTCGCGCCCAGGTCTCGCGCACCGCTCGCTCCGCCTCGGGACGGTCGAGCCTGTATCGCCTTCTCGCCGAGGTCGTCGACGTGTCGACACTCGAATCCGCGGAGTCGGGCCTTCGCCTTCGTGACGCTGTCGGTGCACGGGGTCGGTGGGGGGCCGCCGATACTGCGGTAGAGGGTTCCGTCGATGAGAGTCGCCCCGCCCGCGGGTTCGTTTCGCATCCGACGTTCGCGGGTGAGGTCTCCCGTCTCGCCGCGGACGTAGATCGGACCGCTAGCGACGGCGACGGCGGGGTTCGAGGTCACGAACTCGGCCAGGGCCGACAGATAACCCTCGGTGATCTCCATATCTCCGTCCAGTATCATGTAGTAGTCCGGCTCGTCGCCGGCGGTATCGCCGAGGAACGTAAAGCCCGTCCGGAGGACACGAGCGTAGTGCTCGCCGATGTCGTACGTCTCGGCGTCACCGGTGGAGACACGGAACGCCCACTCGACCTCGTCGGTGAACTCCCTGATCAGCTCCGTACTCCCGTCCGTGCTCCCGTCGTCGACGATCGCCCACGCCGACGGCTGCAGGGACTGTGCCTGCACCGATTCGAACAGTTGTGGGAGGTTGTCCGCCTCGTCCTTGACCGGGGTGATGAGTGCGATGTCCATTGGTCTGCCGCCGTCGTCCCGTCCGTCGGGTACCTGCGTCCCGTTCGGGCCGACGGGCTGTGATGCCGCCGACGGACCGAACGGGGGAACCGGGACGGGACTCGAATCACTCCCGACGGTTACTCGGAGTGTCTATGGCTGGTCGAATAAATATGGCGAAGGTGAACTGTCGCCCGGATGAGCCGCATCTCACGGAGCCGGTCTCCGGCAGTGTCTCGGCTAGGAGAGTGCTTCGAGAGATCAAATATCCAATCAGTAACGTCGTCACCGCGGCGTCCAGTGAGGAAAGCGTGGATTATTGCTGGTGAATATTTACTAACGCGTGAGAACCTAGGCAGTATCCGCTTTCGAAATGAAAGATATGACTATGAGACACAGAATTCGGACGGGGAGAGCTATATTCGATATTGTTTTTCGGACGCCGGACGGTGCTGCGCTCGGGCGTAGGCGCACGAGACCTGGACACCCGTCCGGTCCGCCCACGGACGGTCGACGTGTCCTGTCCCCCCGTACGAACGGAGGTGGTTTCACGTCGACGCTGGCGGCCACCCGAGAGGGGACAGCTAGAACAGAGTCACAGTAGACCGTTCAGGGCTCGGTCGGCGCGAACTGGTCGCTCGTCGACTGGCCAGCGCTATCGGTGAGCGCCGACGACAGGAGCGTGCGTTCGGCCTTCCGCAGGTGTTCGTGCAGCGTCGCGCGGCTGATCCCCAGTTCCTCGGCGAGCCGTTCGTTCGTGATCTTCCGCGGCCAGTCGTAGTAGCCGCGCGCGAGCGCTTCGGTCGCGACCTCGCGCTGTCGGGCGGTCAGGGGCGAGTCGCTGTCGGCCCTGAACCGCTTCAGCTTGCCGAGCGTGACGGTCCCGAACCCCTCGAGGTCGTCGATGATGGCTCGGAGGTCCTCGCGGCGGAAGGCCAGGACGTTGTACTCGCGCTGGCGACCGGAGACCGTATTCTCCCTCCGAAGCGTGCCGTGGTTCCGGTAGATGGCCGAGTACGCCCCGCACGACGGCTTGGTCACGAGCAGGTTGTCGCTGTCGAGCCGCTGGACGTGTTTGACGTGGTCGGCGGCGTCGAGTTCCGCCTCGAACCGGTCGGCGTGTGGGCCGGCCCGGAGCACGAACGTCACGAAGCCGTCCTGGATCTCCTCGATCTCGATGGGGACCGGGGCGTCGATGTCGGCGGTCAACTCCCGGAGGATGCACTCTCGCTGCTGCGTGAAGTGGACGGTCGCGAGGAACATGGTACCCATCATAACACAGCCCGCGACGAAAAAGGTGGCCGGCCGCCCGCGCGACCCCCCATCTCGTATTTAATGAGCCAACAGCTGTTGGGGAAATCCTTACTCATCAATCCCCGAAAACCTACGTCGAACGATATCACATGACATACAACCTCGGCGTCGACGTCGGCGGGACGTTCACCGACGTCATCGTCTTCGACGAGTCGACGCACGAACTCACGATCGACAAGGTGCTCTCGACGCCCGCGAACCCCTCGGAGGGGGTGTTGCACGGGATCGAAGAGGCGACGGCGAAGGCGGACACGTCGGTCTCGGAGCTCGACCTCCTGTTTCACGGGACGACCGTCGTGACGAACATGCTGTTGGAGGAGACGGGGTCGCGCGTCGGCCTCATCACGACGGCTGGCCACGAGGACGTCCTCCACCTAGCCCGCGCGTGGACGCCCGGTCCGCTGTACGGGTGGATGGGGATGGAGAAACCGAACCCGCTCGCGGATCTCGTAGACACGCGGGGCGTCGCGGGGCGTATCGCGTCTCCGTCGGGCGAGGAGACGGAACCGCTCGACGAATCGGCGGTGCGGGAGGCCGTCCGCGACCTCGCGGACGCGGGCGTCGAGTCCCTCACCGTCGCGCTGTTGAACTCGTATCTCAACCCGGCTCACGAGGAGCGTGTCCGCGACATCGTCGCCGACGAAGCGCCCGCGCTTCCGGTGTCGGTCTCCTCGGAGATCGTCCCGGAGTACGGCGAGTACGAGCGGACGCTGACGACCGTCATCAACGACTACGCGCGGCCGACCGTCATCGCGTACCTCGACGACCTCGACGACTCGCTCGCCGACGCCGGATCGTCGGCGACGATGAACGTCGTCCGCTCCGACGGCGGACTCATGAGTTCGACGGCCGCGAAGGAACGCCCGGTCGAACTCGCGCTGTCCGGACCGAGTGGGGGCGTCGTCGGCGCAGCCACCATCGCCTCGAAGAAAGGCGTCCCCGACGTGCTCACCCTGGACATGGGCGGCACCTCGACCGACGTCTCGCTCGTCGAGGACGGAGAGCCGGGAACGACCCGGAAGACGAAGGTCGGCTACCGGGAGTTCACCTCCCGGTCGATCGACGTCAACACGGTCGGTGCCGGCGGCGGCTCCATCGCTCGCGTCCAGTTGAACGGCTCGTTGCAGGTCGGCCCCGAGAGCGCCGGTGCCGACCCCGGCCCGGCCTGCTACGGACAGGGTGGCGAGGAACCGACCGTCACGGACGCGAACGTCGTCCTCGGTCGGATTCCCTCGTCGGTTCAGCTCGGTGGGCGGATGGAACTCGACAGGGAGGCCGCCCGCGACGCCGTGCAGACGATCGCCGACGACCGGGGGACGAGCGTCGAGGAAGCCGCCCAGGCCATCCTCGACATCGTCAACGAGAACATGCACGGCGCGCTGCGCGTGGTCTCGGTCGAGCGCGGCTACGACCCGCGGGAGTTCGGCCTCGTCGCGTTCGGGGGAGCCGGTCCCATGCACGCCAACGCGCTCGCCGACGTGATGGGCGCGTACCCACTCGTCGTCCCGCCGGGCCCGGGCGTCATGTCGGCGTTCGGGTTTCTCACCTCCGACATCCAGAACGAGTTCGCCGAGACGTACCTCGAAACCGAGGAGGACGTCGACGGCGCGGCAGTCTACGAGGAGTTCCGGGCGCTCGAAGCCGAGGCGACGGAGTGGCTCGTCTCCGAAGGCGTCGACGAGGCGGACCACTCGTTCGACTACGTCGCCGACTGTCGGTACTTCCGGCAGGACATCCAGATGTCCATCCCGGTCGCCATCGAGAACCTCCGCGGCGAGGCCGGAATCGCGGAGATCAAGGACGACTTCGAGGCGCGCCACGACCGACAGTTCGGCTTCTCGCTCGACGCGCCGCTCGAAATCGCGAACCTCCGCGTCATCGGGAAGGGGACGCTCCAGGGCGTCACCATCGAGGAGCACGAACCCGGCGGCTCCGACCCCAGCGACGCCGAGGTCGACACCAGCGAGGTGTACTTCGACGACGCGTACCACGAGACGCCGGTGTACGACCGGGACGCGTTCCGCGCCGGTAACGAGATAGACGGCCCCGCCATCGTCACGGAGGACGACTCGACGGTCGTCGTCCAGCCCGGGCACGCGGCGCGAATCGACCGCTACGGCAACATCGAGATCACCAGAGGTGAGGGACAATGAGCACGACACCTGAGTTCGTCGGCGAGCACGACGTCGACCAGACCACGCTCGACATCATCGAGAGCACCCTCTCGAACACCCGGTACGAGATGGACCGGGTGGTCGAGACGACGGCCATCAGCCCGGTCATCCGCGAGCAGTCCGACCAGTTCCCGCTCATCGCCGACGCCGAGGGGCGGATGGTCATGGGGCAGTTCGGGTCGGCCATCGACACCATCCTCGACAACGCGTCGTTCGACCGCACCGACCTCGAAGACGGCGACGTCGTCGCGACCAACGACCCGTACATGTGCGCCGGCGCGGTGTCGCACACGCCGGACATGCTGCTCCTGCGACCGATCTTCTACGACGACGACCTGGTGGGCTTCGCCAGCCAGTGGGGGAACCTGATGGACGTCGGCGGGAAGACACCCGGGAGCATGCCCGTCCAGGCCCGAACCGTCTTCGAGGAGGGGGTGCGCCTCCCGCCGGTGAAGCTCTACAAGCGCGGGGAGATCGACACCGAACTGCTCGACTCGTTCGCGCACAACACGCGGCTTCCGGAGCACGCCGAAGCCGACATCAAGGCGCTGGCCGCGGGGACGAAGGCCGCCGAGACGCGGGTTCAGGAGCTCTGTGACCGGTTCGGCAAGGAGACGTATCTGGAGGCGTGCGACGCCATCCTCGACCGCACCCGCGACGGGATGATCGACCTCATCCACGAGTTCGTCCCCGAGGGCGAGCGCTACACGTTCGAGGACTACGCCGACGACGACGGCCTGGGCAACGGCCCTATCAAACTCCACCTCGAGATCTACCGGGAGGGCGACACGGTCTACCTCGACTGGACCGGTACTGACGAACAGGTCCCGGGGACGGTGAACTTCCTGTTGAACGAGAAGATGTTCAAGATGTTCACCGGGGTGTTCCTCATCATGGCGTTCGACCCCCTCCTCACGTTCAACGACGGCTACTACGACCTCTTCGAGGTGACGCTCCCGGAGGGGTCGGTCCTGCAACCGGAGTTCCCCGCCGCGCTCGGGAACCGACTGCCGCTGATGGCCCGTCAGTTCGACGTGCTGCAGGCGACGTTCTCGAAGCTCATCGACGGGTTCTCCGTCGCCGGCAGCTACGGGACGTCGCCGAATCTGGTGTACGCGGGGACCGATTCGGACGGGAACGACTTCCAGATGCTGGAGATCCTCTACGGGGGGATTCCGGCCCGACCCGGCGGCGACGGCCTCGACGGCCACTCGTGGTGGCCGCTCTTCCGGACGGTGCCCGCGGAGTACCAGGAGGCGTACTACCCGCTCTCGATCGACGAGTACAGCGCGCGGGCGGACACCGGCGGCCCCGGCGAGTTCCGCGGCGGTCACGGCATCACCAAAGTGTACACGTTCGAGGAACCGGGTGCGATCACGTTCCAGGACGACCGCGCCCACACGTACCCGTGGGGCGTCGACGGCGGGACCCATGCTAAAACGAGCGAAAAACTGCTGATCCGCGCCGACGGAGCCGAGGAGGAACTCCCCTCGAAGGTGGAGAACGTCTCCGTCGAGGCGGGCGACAAGCTCGTCTTCAGCACGGCTGGCGGTGGCGGACTCGGCGACCCGCTCGACCGCGACCCCGACGTCGTCGCCGGGGAGGTCCAGCGGGGACTCGTCTCCGAGACCGCCGCCCACTCGGCGTACGGCGTCGTCCTCGCCGACGACGGCACGGTCGACGAGGCCGCGACCGACGAGCGCCGCGCGGAGCTCCGCGAAGAGCGCGACGAACCCCAGCAGTTCGACTACGGTCCGCTGCCCGACGAGGAGAGCCTCCGCGCGCGGATTCGCGAGGAGCGCGAGGCGTTCGAGAGCCGGCAGCGCTGAACCGGACCCACACGACCACCACCCTACCCCTCACACCATATCACCCCACACGACACCATGAATTGGCCAGACGAATTCGACGCGGAGTACGACGACGAGGCGTTCGGCGCGAGCGTCGGGCTCGGCGAGCGACCCGCGCTCGTCGTTATCGACCTGATAAACGCCTTCACCGACCCCGAGACCGACCTCGGTTCGGACGTCTCGGGAGTGATCGACCAGGCAGCCCGGCTGCTCGCGGCGTTCCGCGACCACGACCTGCCGCGATACTTTACCACTGTCGCCTACGAGGAGTCGTACGGCGACGCCGGGCAGTTCATCGAGAAGGTGCCCGCGCTCCGAGAGTTGCGACTCGGCACCGACGCGGTCGAGGTCGACGACCGACTCGCGCCGGAGGGCGACGAGCGGGTCGTCCTGAAGAAGTACGCGAGCGCCTTCTTCGGAACCGACCTGGAGACCGAGCTGACGACACACCGCGTGGACACGCTCGTCCTCGCGGGCGTCACGACGAGCGGCTGCATCCGCGCAACCGCCGTCGACAGCCTCCAGCACGGCTACCGGACCATCGTTCCCGCGGACGCGGTCGGCGACCGCGCCGAGGGGCCCCACCACGCGAACCTCTTCGACATCGATGCGAAGTACGGCGACGTCGTGACGACCGCCGCCGTCCTCGACCACCTCGACGGGATGGACGATGAGTGAGCGTTCTTTCGAGGGGGTGCCGGCGTGACCGACGCCGGTGCGCGGCTCCGCGCGCTCCTCGCGCGCGACGAGCTGCTCGTCTGTCCGGGCGTCCACGACCCGCTGACGGCAGCGGTCGCCGACTTCGTCGGCTTCGACACCATCTACATGACCGGCTACGGCACGTCGCTCTCGAAGATCGGCTACCCCGACGCGGGCTTCATCACGATGCCGGAGATGATCGACAACGCCGCGAACATCCAAGAACGCATCAGCGTGCCGCTCGTCGCCGACGCCGACAACGGCTACGGCAACGCGACGAACGTCGTTCGCACGGTTCGTGAGTACATCAAAGCAGGCGTCGGCGGCATCCACATCGAGGACCAGACGTTCCCGAAGCGGTGTGGGCACACCACGGGGCGACAGGTCATCTCGCGGGAGGAAGCGGTCGGGAAGATCGCGGCCGCGGCCGACGTCCGCGACGAGCGCGGGGAGGAGTTCGTCCTCATCGCTCGGACCGACGCCCGCGGGACGGGCGACGGCTCGCTCGACGAGGCCATCGGTCGGGCCAACGACTTTCTCGACGCCGGCGCGGACGTGGCGTTCGTCGAGGGGCCGACCGACGAGGACGAGTTGGCGCGTATCGGCCGCGAGGTCGACGGCCCGCTCGTGTACAACTTCGTCGGCGACCTCGGCTCCTCGCCGTACGTCGAACTCGACGCGCTCGAGGGGTGTGACTTCGACGTCGTGCTGTTCCCGATCACGGCGACGCTGTCGACGATCGCGAGCGTCCACGAGGACCTCCGCGCCTTCGCCGACGACCCCGTCGCGGGGATGCGCCGCATCGACGATAAGTTCAACAGCCAGCCCGTCGGCAGCCTCCACGAGTTCTCCGGCTTCCCCGAGGTCGTCGACTGGGAACGGGCGTACCTCCCCGACGAGGAGCAGGACAAGTACGAGGGGTCGCTCGGGGACGACGTCGAGTCGGGCGAGCGGTGACCGACCGTCGGCGCTGGACGTTAGAGCCGTTGGCGCTGGACGTTAGAGCCGTCGGCGCGGCTCGCAGGAGACGGTGTCGGCAGCGTCGTCGTATCGGAGCAGCCCGGCGGCGTCTAGCTTCGGGAGGTGAACGTGGCGGAGCGTCATCTCGAACGCTTCGGCGTCGACAGGTGCCGTGGCGTCGGCGGTGACGGACTCGGAGACGAGTTCTTCGACGAGATCGTCAACTGCCACCGCCGACTCGTGACCGTCCACCGTTTCCACGATGGACGAGCGGACGGGATGACGGAGCAGATCGAGCGCGGACCACAGCTCCTGTCCCGTCGCCCGGAGGAGGAGCGCGGAGAGCGGGCCTCTCCGGAGGTCCGGACTGGGACCGAGTTCGACGAAAGCGTCGTCCTCGTCCTCGTCGACGGTGATCAGTTCGGCGGCTCGAAGGACAGGGAGGTCCACGTGGTAGAGCGCGACAATCGCTTCGCGTCCGGTCGTCGACGGCCCCGATTCGTCGTGTTCGACGACGGCGGACGCGAGCTCCTCGACCGAGAGCGGACCGCTCCGTTCGACGAGCGTCACGACGATTCGCCGCCTGCGCGGGTTCGAGAGTGCCCTGATCGTCTCTGCCGAGCACACGCTGGTGTCGAGAGACCCGGCTTGCTCGTCGTCGCACGACTGGGCGGACATAGTCGTCTCGGCGAACGAGCCTTCGCGACAAGTGCGTGCCGCCAATAGGATTAGGTTCGGAGAGTCAGCGGAGAGGATGGCTGAGACGTCGTGGGGTCGAGAACGGACGTACTACTCGGCCACGCGGGCGACCGGAAGCCGTCGGAGGACTCGTGGTAGACCACGGGTGTCGTGTCTGTGACCGACACCTGTTCGTAACTTACCGAGACTGCGCCGGTACGGTCGAGAGCAGCGGGACTCTCGTCACTCCCCTCTCCGGCGCGTCCTCTCCCTCGCTTGGAGGGCATCCTAACGTATAGGAGATACACACATACTACTTATCCCAAAAGAATTAGACGTCGAGGGCGCTCGTCGAGCGCGAAGGGTGCTCGGGTGTGAGTCACCCCCTGCCCGCTCCTCGGAGCCGGCGTGTTCGGCTCGGTCACCAGCGGTGGTATCCGACGGACCAACGACCGCGGAGGGGGCAGGGATCCATCCGAAGACCGCCGGGTTCTCCCTCGAACGCGCCCCACAGGTGTGGGGTCGGGGACTCGTCGCTGCCGCTCCCGCTCCGGTTTCCGGACGAAGTGTAAGCGGTCCGAACTCCGCCGGCGGAGGGTTTTTATGAAACAGTAGCCACGAGGTAGCAATGGCCTCTCACTCGCCGACCGGTATCTTACAGGAGACGCTCGAGGTGTTCTGGAACACTGACGAACCGCTGGCGACGACGGAAGTCGCCGACCGGCTCGACCTCGGCAGACGGAGCACGTACGAGCGACTCGACCGGCTCGTCGGTCAGGGGGAGCTGAAGACGAAGCGGGTCGGTGCGAGCGCCCGCGTGTGGTGGCGGCCTCGCGCCAGAGCCGGGCCCGGGAGTGACATCGGCGTCCTCCTCTTCGACAGGGACCGAGTGGTGGTGTGGGCGAACGAGTCTGTCGGACGGTACTTCGATGTCGACCGCGACCGACTGGTGGGTCACGACAGGCGTGCGCTCGTCACCGAGGTCATCGCCCCAGCCGTGAGAGACGGAGAGCGCTTCGCGCGGAAGCTGCTCGACGGCACGGGTTCGGACCGGTTCGAG
>JBEPYA010000004.1:0-13808 GCA_041641615.1 Salinigranum sp.
CTTTCAGCAGTCGGAAGTTGGCGGCCTCCTCGTGCCCGACGAGGTCCTTCAGTTCCTCGAACGTGATGTCGTCGTCGTAGTAGGCGTCCGCGATCTCCTGTTTCACCTCGTCGGAGTGCGCGGCGTCGCGCAGGTACTCCCGAAGCGCGGAGATGAGGATGTCCGTCCGGTCCGTCTCGAACACCGCCGCGAGCGCGTCAGCCCGGTCTACCAGCCCTCTCGGTGCGCGGAACTGGACGCGCTTCTTCTCGGATCCGGAACTCATGTGTGTACATTGTGAGCACAGGAGCAGAACGCTTGCCCTCTCGTCACTATCTCGTCTTTCCGAGCCATCGGGAGGAGATATGGTGCATTTCACCGACCCCGAGTCAGGAGAACAGCAATCGGAAGAATATTTTGAGGACTAAGCGGGCGCGATACGGCTCTTGTCGCCAGATTACGGCTACCTACTGCTCCTTTGGTCCGCCTTGTTCAGCTCGATGAAATCCGTAATACAATCTCTTGAAACAAACCCGTTGTAGAGAACTCAGCAGTACGAAAACGGACGATAAAGCCCTTCTCTCGCGCACGTATATAAATGACGACACATCCAGAGGAACGTGTCCGAACACTCACCACTGGAACCGAATCATTCCGCGAAGAGGGATGTTCGGATCGGAACGTACTGATCGCCGTTGATGCTGTGTGGAACGTGGTCGGTGACTGTAGAAACGAACCCCATGGTCCTGAAGAGGTTTCGAACCACCGTTCGCTGAACTAACTGAGGTAAGGTCGGCTCACCGGTAACGAATGACATGAGCCTCTGCATGTGGGCGCTACTGTCCATCGACTTCTGGACCGCTTCACGACGTGTTTGCTCGAATGTGGCGAATCGCTCCTTTGGAAGCACTCCATCATTCTGTCTGAGAGCCTCTACAATGTCCGGGTGCGCCTTCGCCGCATCGTGCATGGCGAGGACGTTCCCCTCACCGAATGGTGAGGCGATGTGAGCTGCATCGCCGACAGGTAGCAGTCCGTCTTGTCGCCACACCGGGGCGATGCCGGGTTCGATGTCGAGCAACGCACAGTCGTCGAAACTATCGAGGTCATTCCAGACCGCCTCCTCCAGATCGGGTTCAATAGTACTCACCCGTTCTCGAAGGTGGTCGATACCTCGGTCGCGCACCTCCGGATACGTACCACCCTCGATGAACAGGCCGTATTGTCCTTCGTTCTCGTTGAGAGGGGCGTAGACGAGCACACCCTCGTTTGCGATCCGGAGGTGGGTTTCGAGGTCGGTCGGAGAAGAGGATAGCTTGAACCAGAGGAGCTCGAGCTCCGAGTTGCTTCGTCCGTCGTCAATGTCAGCTCGGTCACGGACCGTGGAATATCTGCCGTCTGCCCCGACGACCAATCGACTCTGGACATGGAGTCGGTCCCCACTCGGTCGCTCGGTGGCTTCGATTCCATTGATCGATCCATCTTGACGAAGAAGATCATTCACTGTCGTCCCGTTCAGATACGTGAAACAATCTCTCTGCTTTGCCTCCTTGAGAAGTAAATCGAGCAGGGGGCCTTGGTCCATCTGGAGCGCAAAGTCGAACGAATCGGAGTCCTCATGCCAGTTGAACATCTCGAAATATTGTCATAAGCTACGACGTTACCGATCTGGAGCTTTCGGTGCGGGAGTTCGAGGAGATCGCCGAGCAGTCCAAGGTCCTCAAAGAGCCTGAGAACAGGCGGCTGAAAGCCGTACCCACGAAAATTCCTGCTCAGGTCGTGACGACGCTCGATTAGAACAGTCGCGATTCCGCTTCGAGCCAGCAGATGTGCAAGTATGCAACCAGCGGGACCTGCTCCGACGATCGCAACATCGGTGCTCAATTGTCTGATTCCACCGTCGTCCGTCGTGTTCGTGTTTTGTTGTGTCATGTGTGTCCGTTTCAGAACAGGCCGACGATGAACCCGACTCCCATGATGATGAGGACGGCGGCGGAGAACGCCGGGAGGTACGGTGTGTACTGCTTGACTCTCTCCTCGGAGTGCTGATAGCCCGCAATCAACACCATCGTTAGTCCGACGATACCGACGATGACGGTGAGAGCGTACGCGCTCATCAGATCGAGGCAGTAGTTCGACCCGGCACAGAGCGCGATGATCTCGAACTCCTCCTCGTGGGCGAATCCAAGGACGAACGCGAACCACGCGATGCCGAGGAGGCCCCGGTCTGCGGCCTCGTCAGGTTTTTCGTGCGAATGGGAGTGTCCCTCGACGAACGGGATGAAATCCTTCACACGAGAGAGCAGACCACCGCCGTCGTGGTCGTGCGAGTGGTCGCCTTCGTGACTGTGGTCGTCGTGGTCATGGCCATCGTCGTCGTGAGCCCCGTGGGAGTGCCCGTGGAAGTACTCGCGGATGCCGAGCGCAATGAGCAAGACACCGGCAACGAGACTGACCTGTCCGCCGATTTGGATACCGCCGAGTATCGTAATCGGTTCGTTGACCTGTGTGAGATTGAAGTACTCCTTCGCGTAGAAGAAGACTCCCACCATCGCAATACTGCTGATGAGGTGGCCGACGCCGATGATGAAACTCGCTGCGAAGCCGTACACCCACTTATTCGCTTGATCGAGTGCGTACGAGGCGGCAACTGGCCAGCCGTGGCCCGGTTCGATACCGTGTATTGCCCCGAGTATAACCGCGCCGACGAGCGGACCAAGCACTTCGTTGGGAACCATCGCCTCACCTGTCACTCGGAAACAGCTGACTTTAGAGGTTGTTAATACCGAATGAGGGGGTTCGTCATAACGAACCTCTTGTATCTGTACGATTCAGTGCTGAGTATGAGAACGAGTTTCAACATTCCTGACGACGTAGTCGAGGAGTTCGATCGAGTGTGGCAGGACGAGGGGATTGAAAACCGGTCGAGGGCAGTGAGAGAAGCGATGCTGGAATTCATCGAAACCCATTCTCGCCTCGAAGATACGACCGGAGAGATCGTCGCGCTCGTCGGCTTCGACTATCGCCATCACGACGTCATACAAGAGCTCCACGGCGCGCAACACGAGTATCAGGACGTCATTCTCAACACGAGCCATACCCATCAGGGTGAGTGGTGCCTCGAATCGCTATTTTGTCGAGGGGCCGCTGAGCGGGTTCGTGAACTGACGTACCGACTTCGTGATTTCGACGGTGTGCGCAGGGTGAAGGTGATGGTGATTCGGGACAGCGTTGAATGAGCTGCCTTCTTCGTCGTAGCGGTTCGTTTATACCGTCGTTTTCGCTCTCACTGATCGAGCGCCACTCGAAAGAGCAACTACCGGCAGAAGATTTGAGGACCCGACCGCCTATAGAAACCCTGAAAAGCCCGAATTCGGCTACCTACTGCTCCTTTGCTCCGCCTTGTTCAGCTCGATGAGCAGCCGGAACACCGCTTTGACGAGGTTGGCGTCGACCTCGAACCGCTCGGCGTTCCTCGCGGCGCGTTCCATCACGCGTTCCTCCTGGGACTCGTCCGTCGTCGGGAGGTCGCGTTCGGCCTTCACGTCGGCGATGGTGTCGGCCACGTAGGTCCGGCGCGCGATGAGTTCGACGATCTCGCGGTCGATGTCCTCGATCTCCGTGCGCAGTTCGTCCAGGTCCATGTCTTCGGGGGTGGTCTCTGTCATGAGTCTCGGGTGTGGATAGGTCCGCCGGGATCATCAGCGGACGCGCGCGCCGTCCGTTCGCGTCGTCGTCAGTCTCGTCGTCCCGTCACGCTCGTCCCACATAGCGGCGACGGTTTCCAGCTCGGACCGGGAGCCGACGGCGACGACACTCGGGCCGGTTCCGGAGAGGGAGACGCCCTCGGCGTGTGGCATCGCCTCGATGGCCGGGTCGGTTGGAAAGCCGAGCGCCGCCGAGAACGCGAGTCCGTTGACGGTCATGGCTTCCGCGTATCGCCCGTCCGAGGCGAGACCGGCGACGAGCCGCGCCATGGGTGCGACGCGCTTACACCGAGAGATGTCGGCGTCGGCGGTGAACGCACGTTCGGGTGGCGTCCAGACGAGCACGTCCCAGCTCCGTTCGTCTCTCGACAGCAGCTCGTCGCTCGTGTTGTCGGTGAGGGTGACGCCGCCGAGCATCGACGCGGAGGCGTCGTCGAACGCACCCGTCGCCGTCACGCCCGCGTCGCGAGCGGCCTCGACGCCGAGTCGACACGCGTCGAGACGGGTCACCTCTCCGTCGCTCGGCTCGTCGTTCACCGCGACGCCGAGCGCCGACAGCGTCGCCAGCACCGTCGCGTTCGCCGCCGCACTCGACGATTTCAACCCGGCGGCCATCGGCACCTCGCTCTCGGTTCGGACGTGTCCACCGTGTTCCCCGTCGCCGTAGCGCTCGACGGTCAGTTCGACACAGCGCTCGATGAGTCGCGTGTCGGCGTCGGGTGCTTCCGCGACGGCGCCGGTGACCGCTTCGGTGTCGTCGAGTTCCACCGTCGCCGTCGTCTCGGCGTCGAGCGCGAACGCGGACCCGATCTCGATGGCGAGCGCGTTCAACACGGTGCCGGCACCCAGCGCGACTGCGCGACCCTTCATACTCCCCTCGTGTGTGAACGCCTCGTTTAGGTGTGACGGTTCGCCCGACCGTTCGGAGGGCGGGGGGTCGGGCAACCCGGAGGACGGAGCGTCGAGTGCCTACCGTCCGAGGCGGAACCCGGCCCCTCTTTACCGGTCGGAGACTACCTCCTGGTATGAGCGCGCCGCACCGAAACGACGTCGCTCCGAGCACCCTCTCGATATCGCTGCTCGACGATGGCGTCGAGGTGGAGTACATCGACGGACGGACCACCTTCTACCGTGGCATCCCGGAGAGGGTGTCGACCCTCACGACGAAGCCCGGCCGCGACCTCCACGTCCTCGTCACCGACCCGACGGACTCGGAGGGCGTGCTGGTGTACGTCAACGATCTCAAGACCCACGACGACATCCTCGAATCGACGGGCGTCGGCCGCGTCCTCCTCGACCAGGGAGAAGAAGAGGAGCTCTTCCCAGGGGTGGTCGTCCGCCGCGTCGGCGAACTCCGGTTCGCGGTCGACGCCGACCCGGACGTCGCCCGGGGCCGCGTCTTCGCCTTCGTCGAGGACGACTGGGGTGAGGACTCCTACGAGTTCGTCGCGGAGGACCGCGAGAACGGGGACAAGGTGAGCGGAGGATGAGCCTCCGAAAACCCTGGAAGCCGCTCACGAAGACGGTCGTGAGAAGCGTTCCCGACCGGTACGGCGTCTACGAACTCGGCGACGGCGACGGTAACTCCCTGGGCCTCGACGCCGGTCCGCTCCAGGACGACCTCAAGGAGGCGCTGGCGTACGGCGACGGCGCACAGGTGCGCTGGCAGGTCGCCACCTCCCGCGAACACGCGGAGTCGATGCTCGAAGACCACCGCTGACCGCGGCGAGGTGCCGCCTCTCGACGCCCCCCGCCCCACGCGTTCTCACCGCTCGTTCACTGTAGATACGGCGGTGAGTCCGTGTCACAGTGTCCTTCGTGCGCCTTCGCGTCTCCTTCCGACTCGAACAGCATCCCGCAGTCCTCGCACTCGTACCACGTCCCGTCCTCGCGGCGGGTCGTCGTGACCATATCATGTCGTATGGTGTCATTCGACAAAACCGTTACTCCGGCCGTCGCCGTCGTCGTGTTCGGTCCGGCGGCTGGGCGACTCGGCGAGCGTCTCCGGCGTCGTTCTTGAGTACGTGCGTCGCTGGAGTCGACGGTCACATCACTCCAGACAGGAAGATCGTACGGTACACGGACGCGGTGTTGCCTCACCCTCCCCAACCGACTCCCTCGCGGGTTCGCTTCACTCACCCACTCGGTCGCCCCTCGCGCGAGTCGTTCGTTCGCTCCGCTCAC
The DNA here is from genome assembly GCA_041641615.1 of Salinigranum sp. Taxonomy (GTDB): domain Archaea; phylum Halobacteriota; class Halobacteria; order Halobacteriales; family Haloferacaceae; genus Salinigranum. Next base: position 5,871 of record JBEPYA010000004.1, read on the forward strand.
TCACTCCCGCACGCCGACCGCTCCCGGTGGCGGTAGCGCGTGACGTCACTCTGTCCGCGTGACGTGTGACACGTCACTCTGTCCGCGCGACCCACGTGCGAGCGAACCGCCGGAGAGGGCGTGGCTGCGGCCACACCGTGCCCAGACACCGCGCAGGCTCCGTACCGTCGACAGTCCTCTCGCCAACGCCCGTTCACCCGCGACAGGTCTCCGTCTCTGCCCCCACTCTCACTACACCATCTCACTCTCACCGCACCATCGCACTCTCACCACACCCACCCACTCCTCCGACCGGCGCAGAAAGCTAAGTACCGTCGAGACCCAACACCGGCCATGACCGACGACGCGGCGGTCGAACTGACCGTCCGCGGTGCGGAGAAACGCGACGCCGGCCGTGGTATCGCCCGCCTCCCCGAAGAGGCACGCAAGCGCCTCGGCGTCCTGAGCGGCGACAACGTCCTCGTCGAAGGCGAGCGGACGACGGTCGCGCGGGTCTGGCCCGCTCGGGGCGCGCTCCCGGCCGACGGCATCCAGGTCGACGCCGACACGCGGACCAACGCCGGCGTGAAGATCGGCGAGACCGTTCGCGTCTCCGCCATCGACATCGACGACGCCGACGCCGTCACCGTCATCGCTCCCGGACGTGTCACCGACGAGGACGCCCTCGAACGCCACGTCAAGCGCGGGCTCAGGGGACGACCCGTGAGCGAGGGCGACCGGGTCCACCTCGAACATCTGAGCGACGCCCCGTTCGTCGTCCACGCGACGAAGCCCGACGGGACGGTCCACGTCACCGACGACACGAAGGTGTTCATCCGGATGCGCGAGGGTGGGGGTGGGGGCGGGGCCGAGGAACGCTCGGCCGAACCCTCGGAGCCCCGGACGTCGCGTTCTGGCTCGACCGACGAGCGGGGTGCGGAGACGGCGATGGGCCCGCCGAGTCCCTCGACGCCGGACACACACGTCACCTACGAGGACATCGGCGGACTGGACCGCGAACTCGAACTCGTGCGGGAGATGATCGAACTCCCGCTCTCCGAGCCCGAGGTGTTCGCCCACCTCGGCATCGATCCGCCGAAGGGCGTCCTCCTCCACGGGCCGCCGGGGACGGGCAAGACGCTCATCGCCAAGGCGGTGGCGAACGAGGTCGACGCCTCCTTCCTCACCGTCTCCGGCCCCGAGATCATGTCGAAGTACAAGGGAGACTCCGAGGAGAACCTCCGACAGAAGTTCCAGCAGGCCCGCGACGAGGCGCCCGCCATCGTCTTCTTCGACGAAATCGACTCCATCGCCTCGAAGCGCGACGACGACTCGGACGTCGAGAACCGCATCGTCGGCCAGTTGCTGTCGCTGATGGACGGCCTCGACGCTCGCGGCGAGGTGGTCGTCATCGGCGCGACCAATCGCGTGGACGCGCTCGACCCCGCCCTCCGGAGAGGGGGTCGGTTCGACCGCGAGATCGAAATCGGCGTCCCGAACGAGGAGGGCCGGCGCGAGGTCCTCGAGGTGCACACCCGCCGGATGCCGCTGGCCGACGACGTCGACCTCGACACGCTCGCCGCACGAACGCACGGCTTCGTCGGCGCGGACCTCGAATCGCTCGCGACCGAGGCGGCGATGGTCGCGCTCCGCCGCCGCGAGTCGGGGAGCGCGCTCGCCGACGTGAAGGTGACCCGCGCGGACTTCGAGCGGGCGATGGCGAGCGTCGAACCCTCCGCGATGAGAGAGTACGTCGCGGAGAAGCCCACGGAGGGGTTCGACGCCGTCGGCGGCCTCGACGAGGTGAAAGAGGCGCTGGAGCGGGCGGTCTCGTGGCCGCTCACCTACACCCCCCTGTTCGAGGCGGCCGACGCCGCGCCGCCCTCCGGGGTGCTGCTCCACGGGCCGCCGGGGACGGGCAAGACGCTCCTCGCCCGCGCCATCGCCGCCGAGTCGGGCGTGAACTTCATCCACGTCGCCGGGCCCGAACTCCTGGATAGGTACGTCGGCGAGAGCGAGAAGTCCGTCCGCGAGGTGTTCGAGCGCGCCCGCCAGACCGCCCCGACAATCGTCTTCTTCGACGAGATCGACGCCATCGCCGCCAAACGTGGCGGTGGCGGCGACACCGAGGTCACGGAGCGGGTCGTCTCCCAGCTGCTGACCGAACTCGACCGCGCGGCGGAGAACCCCTCGCTCGTCGTGCTGGCGGCGACGAACCGAAAGGACGTACTGGACCCCGCCCTCTTGCGTCCCGGTCGGTTCGAACAGCACATCCACGTCCCCGACCCCGACGAGGCCGCCCGGCGGGCCATCCTCGGGGTCCACACGCGCGAGAAGCCACTGGCCGACGACGTCGACCTCGACGCGCTCGCGGCGCGGACCGAAGGCTTCTCTGGTGCCGACCTGGAGGCGCTCTGCCGAGAGGCCGCCGTCCGGGCCGTGGTCGAGGTCACCGAGCGGTATGAGGGCGAGGAAGCGAACGATCACGCCGACGAACTGGTCGTCGGGAGCGACGAGTTCGAGGCGGCGTTCGAGGCGGTGTCGCCCGGCGTCGACTGACACGGCGACGCCAGCGGTCGATCGTTTCACCGAGCGAACAGTTATCGTCGTCGCCACCGTGAGAGCCGTATGCAACTGACACTCGACACCGAAACGGGAGGGGAGACGGCGTGAGGACGCCGTGGCCGACTAAGGTCCGCCGGGAGTGGGCAGCGCTCACCGGAGGACCGGTATCGCTCTCGTGGTGGCTGCTCCGGGCGCTGTTCCGAACGGCGTTCACCGTTGCCGTCTTCGGGCTGATGGGTTTCCTCTACTTCGACCCACCGGCCCTGCAGGCGGTCGCCGACGGAGTGGCGTCACCGCTGTCGCTGCTCGTGGTCGTGTTCACCACCCCCGCGTTCGCGGGCTTTCTCGCGCTCGTCGCCCTCGTGGCGTTCGTCATGCCGTTCTTCCCGGACCGCGACCCACACGCGTGAGGGCGTGAGGGTCGGGGAGACGATGAACGGTCGACGAGACGAACGGACACCTCGGTTCGAGACGCCGGGAGTGCTCGACTGCAGCCACACGTAACGCGCGGACCGCACAATCCGCCACGTCGTCCTGGTGTCCGCGCCGGGGACTCCACGCCCCTCACCGCGATGACCACGCGTCGACTCCCCGCGCCGACCACACGTCCGCCCACCGATACGTCCGTCTCCCGCCCGTACATCACCGCCGTCCCTACCTTCTTGTACTCGGGGGACGGTCACTCGGCCATGAGTGACGACACTCCGACGGACGTGGATCTGCTCCCCGAAGAGGCGAAGCAGCACCTCGCGACGACGTGCCGGACCGCCGCGGGCGACAGCGTCCGTTCCGTCGTCTACTTCTCCCGGACCGACTACGAGCAGGTCTACCTCCGGGGCGACCTCGAACGCGACGCCGACCTCGACACGTTCGTCGGCAGCGAGTGGCAGGACTTCAACATCACCCAGAACGCGTACCAGGGCTCGGAGCTCGGTGACTACCGCTACACCATCCGCGTGTTCGAGAACGGCTTCCTCGTGCGGGTTACGACCCACAACCACGGCGTCATCATCACGACCGACAACGTCACGCTGCGCGACTTCGAGGAACTGGCGACCGCCGTCGGCCATCTGTTCGACGAGTGGAACCTGGACTGAGCGCGACCACTGGGTAATACGCCGCGGACGTCGTTCGCACACGTCGTTCGTTCGTACACTAGCGGTCGCGCACCGCCAGGGTCGAGCTACTGACGCACCGGGCCGCGTCCCGGACTGACGGCGTTCGGTCTTCGCCGTCGATATATCCTGGAGTTATTATTCGATAATTGACGACAACACCGAAAGTATATCAGAACTGTTCACCCCGTACGTCGTTCCCTTTCTCGTCTCTGCAGCCATCTCGCTCCTTCTCGCGGTCTACATCGTCCGACACCCGCGGACGGAACTCACGGACTGGACGACGGCAACCCACGTTGTACTGTTGATTCTGGCGGCTCAGTGGTCGGTCGCGTACCTGTTCCGGTTGGTCAGCGTGGGGGTGCAGACCAAGCTGACGTGGGTACTGGTCGAGTGCGCCGGCTCCGGACTCGTGGCGGTCGGGTGGCTCCTTTTGGCCGCGGAGTACGCCGGATACGGGTCCAAGCTCACCCCGCGCCGGTCGGTCTGCTCGCCGTCGAGCCGATTCTGGCGTTCCTCCTGGTCGCGACGACCCCCGTCCACCACCTCATGTGGTCGGACGTACAGGTCACCGACGTCGACTCGGTCAACGTTCTCGAACGGGCGTTCGGCCCGTGGTTCTACGTCCACATCGCGTACTCGTACGTGCTGGTCCTGATCGGGTGTACCTCTTCGTCAGGGCGTTCGCCGCGTCCGAGCGTCCGTACCGCGGGCAGTTCGCCGGCTCTCCCGGTGAACGTACACCGTGGCTCGCGACGGACCGTCTCAGTCCCAGAACGACTGCGTTCTGGCGTACTGGCGCTCCTGTTCGAGGATGTCGCGGTAGAAGTCGTCCTCGTCCTCTCGGAGTTTGGAGATGATACGCGCCGCGTTGTGGGGGCCGACGCCGCGGGCCGCCATCGCCACCACCGCCTTCTTGCCGTGCGCCTGCACGAGGCTCGCCGAGCGGTACGCTCTCTCGGTCAGCCGTTCCTGCTCGTCGTCCTTCTCCGGCGCGCGGACGGCCTTCACCGCCTCCTCGTCCCACGGGTTCAACGCGGCGATCCGCGTCGCGCCGCACTCGGGACATTCGGGCCGGTCGCGTACTCTCCGAACCTTGGTCTTCCGCTGCCACTCCTGACAGTGTAAGCAGAAGAGGATGACCCGGTCGTTCTGGATGCGCTCGCGCACCGCGTCGATGACGCTCGCGTCGGCGTTTTCGGGGACGAGCAGCTCCCGCCCCGACGACTGTCCGCCCGTCCCGAGCGGGGTCCGCTCGCGGGCGACTTCGAGCCTCGTCTCGCCGTCGTGTAGGCCCCGAAGGAGGGTCGCCGTCGCCTCCACTGCCAGATCGCGGTGGAACACTTCCCGAACGGCCTCGTCGAACACGGGGGTGTCAGAGAGCGCCGCGAGGAGGCGGTCGCCGCCGAACCGTCCCCGTCCCTGGTACCGCTTGAGAGTCCCGAACTTCGCTGCGACCTGCGCCAGGGTGAACTTGAGCGTGTCGGAGTTCTTCAGCGCGAGTTCGCAGATGGCTTCGACGTGGGCGGGGTCCGTCTCGTTCAGGGTCGAGACGAACGCCGAGGCGCGCGTCTTCGCCGGCACCTCGAACTCGATTCGATAGGGGTCGACCTCCATCCCCACCGACGACCCGGTGCGCTGGCCGACGAGCGCCGCGAGCATCCGGCCGAGAGTCTCGTTCACCTGGTGGCCGTTCGTGGAGTTCAAGACGACCTGGCGGGCACTGGCTTCGACCACGAGTCGAGAGTCGGTCGGCAGCGGGTGGTCGGCCTCGACGTGACGGGCGACCGGTTCGAGCGCCCGCCGGACCGTCTCGGTGTCGGCCGGATACCGAGAACAGATGTCGCGAGCGACCGCGTCGAGGTCGGCCCCCCGTTCCAACTGGGACCCGGCGACGCCCCGGAGCTCGCCGACCTCCCGTGCGACGGCCTGGGGGACGGGAATCTCCTGGCCGACCCACGAGGGGATCTCCCCCGTCGGGTCGGCGATGGGACTGACGTTCACTCTCCCGTCCTCGTCGTCGATGTCGTCGATTCGCCACATCTCCCCGCGCTGGATGAACGACGCACCGGGCTCGGCGAAGTTGACGACGAACCGCTCGTCGAGAGTTCCGATCTGCGTTCGGGAGGACAGATCGTACACCTCGTACGTCTCCTCGTCGGGGATCATCGAGAGGTTCGCGTAGAAGTACTGCCACGTCCCCCCCGACTTCTCCAGCCGATCCGCCTCCTCGTCGAGCCAGACGAGCCGGTTCTTCGACAGTTCTCGCACGACAGATTTGAACTGTTCTTCCGCGAGGTCGCGGAACGGATACGCGCGGGTGAGGAGTTCGTACGCGTCCGGTGCGCGGACCTCGCCGACGTCCATCAGTAGGCCGACGACCTGGTTGGCGACCACGTCGAGGCTCCCGTGGTGGATAGCCGCGGGTTCGACCGTTCCCTCTCGCCCGCGCCTGGCGATGACCAGCGCCTCCAGCGCGTCGTCCGGGTGGCCGACGACGACAGTTCCCTCCGAGACGAGGTCCTGCCGGTGACCCGCTCGCCCCACACGCTGGAGGAGTCGGGCCACCTCGCGCGGACTGCCGTACTGCACGACGTGGTCCACCCGACCCACGTCGATACCGAGTTCCATCGACGACGTGCAGACGAGGCCGTCTATCTCGCCCGCCTTGAACCGGTCCTCGACATCGACGCGTGCCTCCCGCGAGAGCGACCCGTGGTGGACGCCGATGGGTTCGTCCAGTTTCGTGAAGAGCGCTCCGAGCGCTTCGGCGGTCTGCCGGGTGTTGACAAAGATCAGCGTCGACTCGTTCTCGCGGACGAGATCGCGGATGAATCGTATATGAGTAGCCATCTCCTCGTCGCAGGCGAGTTCCCCCGACAGGAGGCGGTCTCCTTCCTTCGTTTCGGGCCAGTGGACGTCGAACTCGACCCGGCTGCCCACGTCGACTTCGACGATGGTGAAGTCGCGGTCGCCGGTGAGAAACTTCCCTACCTCCTCGGGCGAACCGACAGTCGCCGAGAGACCGATGCGTTGGAACGCCTGCGAGAGCAGACGGAGCCGTTCGAGTCCCACAGAGAGCTGTGCACCCCGCTTCGACGAGGCGAGCTCGTGCACCTCGTCGACGACGACGTGCGAAACGTCCGAGAGCGCCCGCCGGAGCTTCTCCCCGGTGAGCATCGCCTGGAGCGTTTCGGGCGTCGTCACCAGCACGTCTGGCGGGTCGTTCGCCTGCTTCGTCCGCTGGTACTGGGTGGTGTCGCCGTGGCGGACGTCCACCTCGATGTCCAACTGCTCTCCCCACCACTCCAGCCGGTCGCGCATGTCGCGGTTCAGCGCCCTCAGGGGGGTGATGTACAGCGCCGAGATGCCCTCGCGCTCTTCCTCACGCATCTCACAGATGTCCGAGAACACCGGTAACATCGCCGTCTCCGTCTTTCCCGTCCCCGTGGGTGCGATGACGAGCGCGTTCCGGCCCGACGCCAGAGGAGGAATCGCCCGCCGCTGCGGTTCCGTCGGCGTCGAGAACCCCCGCTCGGAGAGGGCGTCCCGCACCCGTTCGTGGAGGTGCGTGAACGCGTCGAGCCCCTCGCTCTCGGCCGGGGGACCGGTCATAGCCGGGGTAACGACGCGAGCGGATTAAGCGACTCGTTTCGAACCCCCTCGACGGAGACTCGGCTCAGACGGTGGGCTCTTGACGCTCGACCCCGACGTGTGGCTATGGCGGACATCGAGGTCGACTACCCCAGGTTGTACTGGCTCTCCTTCGCCGTCGCGGGACTCGTCACGCTCCTCCGGGCCGTCGTCGTGGGACTCTCGGGAGTGACCCTGCAGACGCTCGTCCTCCTCGTCGTCGGGATAGTCGTCCTCGGCACGGCCGCCCGCGGCCTCAAAGACCCGGCGGCCTCCGGCGCGCCGACCGAACCGACCCCGCTTCTCGTCGTCGCTGTCCTCGCTGCGGCGATCTACTCTGCGTTCACGCTGGCGGCCATCGTCTGAGGTCTGTTGTCAGCCCTTTCCGGCTGTCACCGCTCTGGTGACGATGGCGACCGGTACACAGTGACAACAGAACGTATCCTCGGTGTGAGGCTGATGGCCACCCGCTGGCGGGCAAGACGGATGCGCCGACGGCAGTTGGTGCACTTGTCGTGAGTGAATCGGTGTTGGTCGGAGAGCGGACGCCGACAGCGCGAAGACCGCGCGGTGCACGGGCACGGTGGGACCACACCCTCCCCAGCCGGCTCCTTCACTCGCTTCGCTCGTTCAGTCGCCCCTCGCG
>JBEPYA010000004.1:13818-42765 GCA_041641615.1 Salinigranum sp.
CCTCGCGCGTGTCGCGCGCTCACGAGGAGCGCGCCGTCACGCGCCACCGCTACGCTGTGCGTTGTTGCGGTCGGTGTGCCGACGTAAAGCGAGACGGCTCCGACGTCTCACAGACTATGCGGGACGGGCTCGGCCGCCCCGCAGATGAGCGAAGCGAACGGCGCGCGGGAGAGGCTGCGGTCACACCGCCCCAGCGCTCGCGTGGTCTGCTCGGCCACCACTGCATCCACTGACGTGCCCGCTACGCCCAGACAGTACGCACACTCGCTGTCCGTCACCGGTTCAGCCATCTCACCTCTCTCGTCACCCGAACGAACTCACACCCGCCGGTAGTGGCCCAGCCGCGTCCCGTCGAGGAGGTACAGTTCGCCGTCCGGAAGTGCGTCGGGGAGGAACGGCGAGAGGAACGCCTGCCCGTCGACGTTGACCCACGTCCCCCCGGAGCGGTCGTTGAACGCCGGGACGACGACGAGTTCCGTCTCGGTCTCCTCGCTTTCGACCCCCTCGACGTGTCCCTCGAACGCCGAGCGGTCCAGTCGGCCGCGGAGCCACGCGCGCTCGATGCGGCTTCCGCCGACCTCGTCCTCCAGTTTCACCGTGGGGTGTTCGTGTCCCATGCAGACGACCTGTGCACGAAGAACGTCGCTCGCCGGCCAGGTGTGCCCGTGAACGAATCCGACGGGATCGAGGCGCACGCCACCGGAATCGGTGACGTCGAGGTCGATCGCGTGCTCGGCTACCGCGTCGGCGACGCCGCCGTCGTGGTTCCCAGGGACGAGCGTCATCGGCACCCGGTCGGTCACGCGGTCGACGACCCGAACGAGTTCGTCGACCTCGTCGCCGTCGGGGGGACCGATCCGGTGGACGAGGTCGCCCAGGACGAGCAGTCTGTCGGGCCCCGTTCGGTCGAGCAGGCCCTCTAGTCGAGCGAGACGGGCGTCCGCCGCGCTCTCCAGTTCGACGCCGCGTTCGTACCGGAGGCCCTCCTCGATGCCCGCGTGGTAGTCGGCGACGACGAGGACGCGCTCTCCCCCCGCTCGCGCGACCGCCGCGGGTTCGCCGGGAACCGGTTCGACGCGCGCCCGCTGGGACATTCAGATGGCCTTCAGCGAGTCCTCAGTCGGTTCGTAGCACTGCCCGCTCATCAGCGCGCTCTGGATCGCGTCCTCGACGGTCTCGGGGTCGACGCCGTACTCGTCGACGACGCGGGCCACGACTGCCTCGCGGGAGGCCCCGTCGCCGTCGTCGAGGTCGTCCATCGCGTCGACGGCCGCGGCTTCGAGGTCGACGTCTTCGATCGCTTCGTCGGTCCCCGCACCGTCGGCCGCTCCTGTCTCGTCGGCCTCTGGGGTGCTCGCGGCCTCGTCCACCGGGGCGCTCGCGGTTTCGGAGGCAGCGTCTGCCGCCGTGGTGGTCTCCTCGGGCGTCGCGGCTGCGGCCGCGGTCGACTCGTCCGTCTCGCTCTCCGCACCGCGTTCCTCGTCGAGTTCGTCGACCGAGGGCACGTCGATGTCCGCCTCGCCCGCCGGCGCGACCTCGCTCCCTGTCGAGAACTCCGTGCCGAACTCCTCTTCGATCTGTGCGCGCTCCTCGGCGTCGAGTTCGTACATTCCCTCCTCTGCGTCGCCCTCCGTGTCGGGCGCTGCCGTCTGCTCGTCGGCCGTGTCCGGTTCGGTGGCGGTCGCTTCGCTCGTCGTCGATCCCGTCTCGTCCGCCGTCGATCCCGTCTCGTCCGCCGTCGATCCCGTCTCGTCCGCCGTCGATACCGTCTCGCTCGTCGACGCCGTGTCGGCCGCGCCGTCCGTGTCGAAGTCGCCGAGTTCCCCCTCAGAGGCGGTCGAGGCCGCGTCGTCCGCTTCGAAGTCGCCGAGGTCGTCGTCCGCCGACGTCGCCCTCTCGGTCGAGTCTGTCGTCGACGCCGCTGGCTCGGTCGAGTCGGAAGTCTCGGTCGTCGACGAGGGAGCATCGGCGGGTGCAGTCTCACCCGTGCCCTCGCTCGCGTCGCCACCGACGTTCGGTTCGTCGGGTTCCGACGTGGTCGACGTCGGCTCCGGCGACGAGGCGTCGTCCCCGGCCTCGGTCGTCTCGGGAGTCGGGTCGGAGGTCGATTCCGCCGTCGACTCGACCGATGACGTCGACGTCTCCGACGTGGGCTCGGCCGCCGTCTCGTCGAACTCCGGGACCGGCTCCGCGTCGGTTGCATCGCCGGCGGGCTCCGACGATGCGGTCACCTCGGTGACCGTCCCGGTCGTCGGCGCGGTCGCGTCGGGTTCCGTACTCTCCTCCGCCGCGTCGCGTCCCTCCGGTTCGGAGAGGTCGAGGTCGGCCGCCAGGGAGTCGAGGTCGACGCCTTCGCTCGTCTCGCCGGGCTCGTGGTCGAGTTGACGGACGCTGTCGCGGTCGTTCGCGACGACCCCGAGCGCGTCGTGCGCGAGACGGTGCAGGGCGGCGAGGTAACCCGGCGTGGTCCCGTAGTGGTCGATGGCGAGCGGGATCCCCTTCGCGAGCGGTTCGTCGACGCCCGCGTCGCGGAGGGCCTCGCTGAGTGCCCCTCCCTGCAGTCCCGACCGGAGCGCGGCGGCCATCACGCCGACCCGTTCGAGCGTCGCCTCGGCGGTCGAAACCGTCCATCGGTCGCGGGTGTCGGCGTCGACGCGGCTCATCGACTCCGGTCTAACGGAGGTGAAGACGCGGTCGGAGTCCTCGGGCTGGAACGTCCGCGCTTTGCCCGAGAGCGCGACGAACGCCGGGGGCGAGGCGCGGTCGAGGAAGGCCATCTCGTCGGGCTGGTACTGTCCGGCGTAGCTGACGAACGCGCCCGTCGGGTCGACGATTCGTCCCCTGAGAACGTCGTCGTTGACCTGCTCGACCTCGGTCAGGACGCCGACGGCGAACAGGCGGTTGACCCGCGCGCCGGTCGGCGTCACGACGTAGTTCGGCGCGCGCTCCTCGTCCGATTCGGAGTACGAGAAGGAGGCGTCGTCGAACTCGGCGGCGAACAGCCGGTAGGCGACCTCCCGGCTCGGTCGGGTCTCCTCGGTGCCGTTCGACTCCGCGCTCGCGTTCGAACTCGAACTCATGCGGACACCTCCGTGTCTTCGACCTCGTCGAGGACCTCGCGCGCCCTCGTCGCCGGGTCGTCGGCCGATTCGACGAACTCGTCGGCGTCGAGGTTCGCGCCGTAGTCGTCGACCGAGAGGTTCCCTCGCACCCGGTACTCCCGTCCCACGACCCGCTCGCGGATGCGGTCGGCGACGACCTCCTTGTCCATCGCCTCGCGCGCCTGCTCGCGCGCCTCGGCCATCGTCCCGCCGTACACCGTTTCGGTGAGGTCGCGGTCCAGCACCACGGTCACGGTACCGTTCCCATCGTCGAGGATGGCCTTCACGCGCATGTCGTCCTCGCCGTCGACGTCGCCGTGGGTGCGACACTGGCCGTTCTGGACGACGCGCCCGCACTCGGGGCAGCGCTCGATGAGGCCCGAGCCGTCGCGGACTTCGAGGACGTTCCCGACGACTTCGACGTCGAACATCCCGCCCGACGTGACGGCCTCGCGAATCGATAGCTGCGGGGCCGACTCGCGGACCGACACCGGCTCCGAGAGCGGTGTGACGGTCGTGAACTCCGAGAGGTTTACCGAGGGAACGCCCCGGAACTCCCTGACGTAGACGCCCTCAATCCGGAGGTTCGCGCCTTCGGTGACTTCCTCACGTGGTTCCCAGTCGGTGAAGGGCAGCCGCCCCGACTCGTCGCCGAGGACGCCCGAGAGGATGTCGGTCTCGCCGCTGCGGCCGTTGATAGTACGCTCTTCGACCTCGACGACACGGACCTCGACCGTTCGGCCGCGGTCGCCGGGTTCGAGGTCGGCGAGAGCCGCCTCGCCGCCGATCTCGTCGTCGTACGGCGTCTCCACCGTCTCGGAGGCCATCGCGACCGTCGTCGAACTCCCGAGGTTGAGTTCGGGCGCGCCGTCCCACTCGCGGACGCCCGCGTTGCCGACGGTGACCGAGTCGCCCGCCTCGAAGCCGAAGTCCTCCCACGACGTGTACGAGATGGTCCCCGTCTCGTCCGCGAGTTCGCCCTCGCGGATGACCTGTTCGTCGCCCTGATACTGGATCGAGCGGGTGCCGACCGTGAGTACCCGGGCGGTGACGGTCACGTTCCCGTCTTCGGTCGTGATGGTGCCGATGTCCTTCGCCGACGGGGTCGATCGGGACCCCCCCGAATCGCCGCCGTGCTTGCGCCGGACGCTCTGTTTCGCTTCCTCGATGGGGACGCTGTACTGAAGCAGGTTCTGCAGGTCCGCTTTGACCTCCGCTTTGTCGACGCCGAGGGCGGAGGCGAGCTCCTCGGCATGTTCGTCGATTTCCATCGCAAGGAGGTATGGGCGGGCCGTCGTAAAAAGCGTTCCACGCGTGCGTGCGACGGGTAACGAAGTTTCAACAGGTCGGGTGGGGGTCGATCGTCTGCCGCATCGTCCGTATCTCTCCCTCGCCATCGTCGTCGACGTACACCTGGAGGTACTCGATACTGTCACACCGAGTCACCTCCCACTCCCGTTCTGCCCGTCGCTCGCCGTCGACGGTGGCGACGACCACGTACACGCCCTGTGTCTCGATGGGGTTCTCGACGTCCGCACTGACGCCCGGACCGAGCTCACGGGTCTCGTCGACGGCCACCTCCCCCTCTCGACTGACGGTAATGCCGATTCGATGTCGTACGTCGTCGTCGTTCCAGAGCACGAACCGACCGAGATGCGGTGCGGGGGCGGCTGTCGAAGGCGGCTCCGTCGGGGACGTCGGCTCGGTCGCCCGACCGTTCGATGTCGACGTCTGACGCTCGGTCGCCGATGGCGATCCGGATTCGGATTCGGACGGTTCGGCGGAACGGTTCGCACAGCCAGCCAGGAGGGCGGAGACCCCGGTGCACAGGGCGAGATATCGGCGCCTGTTCATGCGTTCGGACGGCTGCGTTCGCCGATCGTAAATCAGTGGTGTCGACCGGCGTACTTCCGGGGTCCTCGCGCAGCCGTCACACGGCCGGCGGGCCGCCCCCGGCCCGACAGTTAAGTACTCCCCCGACACACTCTCTCGCATGGCCGACGAAGACGTCGAGTTCACCGTGGAGATCGTCGAGGATGAGACGCTGATCGAGATGACCGGTGACCGCGACACCGCCGTCGTCGTCCGCTCGGCGGCGGGCGAGCGCATCTACCTCCCACCCGAGGACTTCGAGCGCTCGCCGCAGACGAGCGACAGTCCGTACCAATCGGCGCGCAGCGACAGCCCGTACCAGTCCGCCCGAAACGACAGCCCGTATCAATCAGCACGCAGCGACAGCCCGTACCAGTCCGCCGCCCGAACTGACAGCCCGTACCAGTCCGCCCGACAGCAGTTCCCCGAGGAGGGCATGCGGTCGACGCGCGACGGGTACGCCATCCGGCACCCCGAGCCCGTCACGGACGTCCGGGTGCTGCGGTAACGCAGAACGTCGTCCTCCGCGAGCTCTCTTCTTTTCGCTCTCTCCTCAGGCGATTCGCTCGTAGAAGTCGAGGTGTTCGTCGACGACGGTGTCCCAGGTCCGCGGTTCGTACTCGAGGGGCCCTCCGAGCGACAGGCCGTGTTCGATGGCGTCCGCGAGCGACCCGGAGTCGACCTCCGCGGGGACGACGCAGGACTCGGGGATGACCTCCGCCGCCCCGCACTCGGTGGCGACGACGCGCGTTCCGACCGAGAGCGCCTCAGTGATGGTGATACCGAACGGCTCCGACAGCGAAGGAGAGACGAACAGGTCCGCCGAGCTGTAGTAGTCGCCGAGGTACTTCTCCTCGACGAAGCCGACCCACTCGATGCTGTCTTCGACGCCGAGGAGTTCGGCGAACTTCTTCAGCTGGTCCGTGAGGTGCCCGCTCCCGCCCATCACGAGCGTCACGTCGTCGCGGCGGAGCTTCTCCAGGGCGTAGATGAGATACGAGATGCCCTTCTGGTCGGTGTGTCGTCCCACGTAAAAGAGCATCTTTCCGTCGATTCCGAGCTCGGCTTTGATGTCGCGGCCGGTCGGCTCGACGGTCGAGAAGCCGTTGTGGATGACCTCCGACTCCCCGCCGTACTCGTCTTTCACCTTCCGGGCGGTGATGTGACTCACCGCGATGAGTTCGTCGCAGCGCTCGACGACGCGCCGTTCAGTCTCGACCTCGCGCTGTGGGGGGTCGATGTTTCTGTCCGAGGAGAGCGAGTGGAACGTCGTCACCCACTGCGCGTCGGTGTTGTTCATTGCTCGCGAGCCCGGTCCGTAGCCGAACCAGTCGTGGGTGTGGACGATGTCCTTCCCCTCCGCCCGGGTCGCGAACTCCGCGGAGAGGCGACCGATACGGGTGATGATGTCACCGTCGCCCGTCGGGACACCGATGATGTCGTCGCGTCCCTCGGGTGCGTACTCCGCCGGGAGGACGAGTTCGATCTCGATGTCTCGGTCGAGGAAGCGTTCGAACATCTCACCGACGAACGTGTCGAGGCCACCGGTCACGTTTGGTGGGTACCCCCAGCCGAGCCAGAGCACTTCGAGCGACATGATTGCCCCAACTTTCCGGGAGCCACTATATAATTCATGACGGTCGTCGGAGTCGTGGTCCGTGAGGAGTTCTCCTCTCAAGGGGCGCGTGGAGACGGCGTCGAGAGAGCATCCGGAGCGACAGCGACCGCACGGTGCGCGCGACCACTGTCCCACCTCTCCCGTGTCTCGCCGACTCGACGGCCACCCCGCGCGCTCTCGCCGCTCGTTTAATCTGTCGACGAACAGCGACGGTCGCGTCCGAACGTTCATGTCCGATGCCGCGGCCACCCGTCGTATGCGCTGAGGAGAGCCACGGGGCGTTCCGCGGGTGTGCGGCACACCGCTCCGTATCGTCGCCGGTGTCGCCTGTTCGCTTTCCCTCCTACTGTATCCGAGCGCCGCGACGCTCCTGCCGTCGGGCTGAACGCTTATCCGCGCTCGAACCGACTTCCGGCTATGGTAGACGCATCCGTCCACCTCCTCGACCGTGGTCGCGTCCACGCCGACCGTGGGTTCGTCGTCGACGGCTACACCATGGGCACGGCGGACGAGCCGAACCCCGACCACGACATCGCGGAGTTCGTCGTGTGGAGCGCCGTCGTCGACCACCCCGATTGCACCGTGCTGTGGGACACCGGCTCACACCCCGAGGCGGGCGACGGCTACTGGCCCGAGCCGCTGTACGCCGCGTTCCAGCACGTCGACGCCCACGAACACGACCTTGAGTCGGACCTCGACCGCGCCGGCTTCGACCTCGCCGACATCGACGCCGTCGTGATGAGCCACCTCCACCTCGATCACGCCGGCGGCCTCGCTGCCTTCGCGGGGACGGACACGCCCGTCTACGTGCACGAAGAGGAACTCAAGTTCGCGTACTACTCGGCGAAGACGACCGAGGGCTCCATCGCGTACCTCGCGTCCGACTTCGACCACGACCTCGCCTGGGAGGTCGTCCACCGCGACTGCCACACCCTGGCTTCGGACTTCGAACTCATCCACCTCCCGGGGCACACACCGGGCGTCCTCGGAGCCCGCATCGACCTCCCCGAGGAGACGATCCTGATCGCCGGCGACGAGTGCTACGTCGACGCCAACTTCACCGAGGAGGTCCCGCTGGGACCGGGGCTCCTCTGGAGCGAGCGCGACTGGCACGACAGCCTCCAGTTGCTGAAAGAAGAGGTCCGACGGAGCGACCGACCGGTAGACGTCCTCTACGGGCATGACCTGGAGCGGTTCCAGTCGTTCACCGGCGGCTGGAACCGCTGACTGCCTCCGGTTCGGTCAGTCGTGCACAAAGAGAACAAATTCTTTTAGGCGCAGAACCCGTACCACCGTACTGATGCCGAGTTCGATGGCCGAGTACCTGCGGGCGGACATGGAGTGTGAGGGTCTCCTCGAGTGTTTCCACGGGCTCAAAGAGCTCGACCGGGAGGTCTTCCAGTCGCTCGTCGACGTCGACGAACGGTTGACCGTCGACGAGATCGCCGAGCGCGTCGACCGTGAGCGCTCGACCGCCTACCGGAGCGTCCAGCGACTGCTCCAGGCAGGGCTCGTCCAGAAGGAACAGGTCAACTACGAACAGGGGGGCTACTACCACGTCTACCGGCCGGTGAGCGCCGAAGAGGTCACCGACGACATGCAGCGGATGCTCAACGACTGGTACGCGAAGATGGGACAGCTCATCCAGGAGTTCCGCGACAAGTACGACGACGAGTTGGAACCGGCTACCGCCGACTGATCTCGCGGCCCGAGACACTCGTTGTCACCTATCTCACCGGTCCACTTACCCGTTCTGGGCACCTACGTGCTACGTTGTGAACAAGAACGAACTCGTCCACCTCCACGCCCTCCTGGTCCGGGTGGCCGAGGAGTACGTCGAGTGGAACGTCGCAACCCGCGGCGACTTCTCGGCGTATCACGCCCTCGGAACGACGCCGATGTCGCTTCGGCGGTCGCGTGCTGATCACGAGGCCGCGACACTCGTCCTCGCACGGACGCTCGCCGAGCTGTCGGACCCGCCGGACACCGAACGGACGCTCGAAGACGCCACGGCGCGCTGACCGATATCGATGCGACGAACCCGGATGCACCGCTGTGAGTCGGTTCCGACCGTCGCCGCCTCGGTCGTGGCGACGACCGGACCACGCCACAGCAGTCCTTATAAGTGCCACCCGGCGTAGCCACGGGTATGCGACTGGAGGACTTCTGGGGCGTCGGACCGAAGACCGCCGAGCGACTGCGCGGCTCGCTCGGCGAATCCGAAGCGCTCGACGCCATCGAATCGGCGGACGTTCGACGGCTCGTCGAGGCGGGTGTGACGCGTGGCCGAGCGACTCGCATCCTCAGGCGAGCGCAGGGAGCGGCCGGAATGGACCTGCTGGCGACGCGTGACGTTCGGAAGGTCTACGACGACTTGGTCACGCGGGCGGCAAGCCACGCGGTCACGGCCCACGCGGCCGACCGGATCCGTGTCCTCACCCCGCTGACCGACCGGGAACAACAGGAGACCCGGTTGGACGAGGTTCTCGCCGCCCGCGATGCGTGGCGTGCTCTCGACGATGCGGGTCGGGAGCGCGTCCTCGACGCGTTCGAAGCCTACGACGACGCGACGGCGACGAAACCCGCCGCCGTCCGGGCCGCGCTCGCCCTCCGCGAGGCCGGACTCGGCGGCGAAACGTTCGCGGCGCTCGACGACGTCGACGAGGACCGGCTCGCCGACGCGGCCGACGCACTGGAGGCGCTCGAAGCGGGAGGGGGAGTCGCGGCCGGTGCCGACGCCGAACTCGACCGGCTTCGGACGCAACTGGAGGCCGTCCAGGAACTAGAGGGGAGCGCCTTCGACCTCATCGACCGCATCCGCGAGCGGGGTGTCCGTGACCTCTCGGACTTCCAGAACGCGTTCGTCGAACACGTCGCGGGGGAGACCGACCTGACTCGGGGGGCCGTGACGGCGACGACGGCCGACGACGCGGTCGACGCTGCGGACTTCGTCTCTACGTCTCTTCGGGCACTGGTCGCCGACCTGCGCGAGCAGGTCGACGAGCGGGAAGGGACGGTCAGAGCGGAGTTGGAAGGGACCGTCGACGCGGTCCGAGACGACGTCGAACGGGCGGTGTCGGCGGTCGACGATATCGCTGTCGCGCTCTCGCTCGGGAGGTTCGCCGACGCCCACGACCTCACCAGGCCCACGCTCGTCGAGGACGGTCTCGCGGTCGACCGGGCGCGGAACCTCGCGCTCTCGGACCCACAGCCCGTCACCTACGGCGTCGGGAGTCACTCGTTGTCGGCACCGTCGTCCGATCGGGTCGCGGTACTCACCGGCGCTAACAGCGGGGGGAAGACGACTCTCCTGGAGACGCTCTGTCAGGTCGCGCTCCTGGCCTCGATGGGACTTCCCGTGCCGGCCGAGCGTGCTGACGTGGGGCGATTCGACGCGGTCGTCTTCCACCGGCGGCACGCCTCGTTCAACGCCGGCGTCCTGGAGTCGACGCTGAAGACCATCGTCCCGCCGCTCTCCCGGGAGGGACGGACGCTGATGCTCGTCGACGAGTTCGAGGCCATCACCGAGCCCGGCCGGGCGGCGGACCTCCTCAACGGCCTCGTCTCGCTCACCGTCGACCGCGACGCGCTCGGTGTGTACGTCACCCACCTCGCGGACGACCTCTCCCCTCTCCCCGGCGAGGCGCGGATAGACGGCATCTTCGCGGAGGGGCTCACGCCCGATCTCGAACTCGAAGTCGACTACCAGCCCCGCTTCGGCGAGATCGGGACCTCCACGCCGGAGTTCATCGTCTCGCGCCTGGTGGCGAACGCGCGCGACCGTACCGAACGCCAGGGGTTCGAGGCGCTGGCGGCCGCAGTTGGCGAGGAAGCTGTCCAGCAGACGCTGTCCGATGCGCGCTGGTCGAAGTGACGATTATTCCGCGCATGGGTTCGCTAATGTTCGTGCATTTCCAATATATATTAGGTTTATTAACTATCATAGCACATCTAGACTCGATTTTCCTCTTTATTTTACGAAGTCTTTAGTACATGGGTCTATTGAGAGATATTGTGCAATCAAGCCCTCCGTTCTACGTGAGCTGCGTTCCCGACTGCGACTACGAGGCCGAAGCGCGGGACGAAGGAACACTCGTCGAGACGATGACTGCCCACATGTGGGAGAAACACCGTCTCCCGGTCGACCCACTCGACGTCCGCGAGATGGTCCGTCCGACTCACCGCATCTCGCACAGGGGAACGAACGAATCCACGTCAGCGGAGAGCCACGTTTCGAGCCGCTCGTAGTGCGAACGGTTCCGTGGATAGATCGTACAGCGATCCGCGCGGTGTTCGTAGCTGACGACGACGCTGTGGAGGTCGAACGAACGGTCCCTCGCCACGTCGGTCGTGTCGGAGTGGACGGCCATCACTCGACGCCTCATCGTCGTCCAGTATGAACGCTGCTAAGTCGAGTATGTAGAAGACGTGACCGGTATTGTGAGTCGTGGTATCGAGGGACAGCGTTCGGACGGCGAGTGACCGCCGGCCGAAGCGTCCGGGCGGATCGACGTTCTCGTCGTCGTGCGCGACGAAAGTGGCAGTTTCAAGTACCCGGACGGGCCTCCTTTCGTGAGATGGTTGACCCGACCTCCGACCTCGACGAGGACGTCGACGAGAGCAACGCGCCGGCCTGTGCCGTCTGTGGAACGAAGCTCGTCCGCGACCCGGACCACCACGTCGTCACCTGGATCGACGACGGGCAGATAACGGTCCGGCACTTCTGTGGCTCCGAATGCCGAGACGCGTGGGACGACGGCGAACGCCCCTGACGGCCTCTTCTCGCTCTCCCGTCTCCGTTCTGTCTCACTCGTGCGCCGACCAGAAGCGGTCGAGCCCGTACGAGAGCATGTCGGCGCTGACGGGTCGGAACTCCTCGCGTTCGGTCTCGGGGAGGAAGCCGCGAACGCTGTCCCACGAGTCGCGGGCGTAGCGTTCGTCGACGAGGACACGGACACCACGCTCGTCGGTCCCACGGATGACGCGGCCGAGCGCCTGGCGGGCCTTCCTCACTGCGGGGACCAGTAGCGCGGTTCGAAAGCCGTCGCCGAACGCACGGGCGTACGCGGCACGGAGAGCCTCGGTGCGCGGGCTCGACGTATCCACGATAGGGACGCCGCAGACGACGGCCGCCGAGAGGCGGTCGCCACGGTAGTCGACTCCTTCCGTCAACGTCCCGCGGAGGCTCGTCACCAGTACCTTCCCGGGGCCGGCGAAGAACTCGCTCTTCAGCGACTCCGTCTCGGCGTCGCCCGAGGACTCGTCGACGAGGACGTCCTTTTCGAGGCTCCCGAGCCGGTCGGCCATCCACCGTGCCTCCGCGTAGCTCGGCATTCCGACGAGGACGTTGCCGGGCGAGCGGGCCACCTCGGTAACCGCGTCGACGTACACCTCCCGCGTCTGCGTTTCCGACCCGACGGGGCCGCGGTTCTCGTAGGTGTACTTGGGCGCGTCGACGGCGAAGCTCTCGCGATTCTCTTCGGGAAAACCGAGCCCGTAGGTCCGTTCGACGATCGGGCGGCCCCGCTCGGAGAGGTCGTCGAGGCCGGTGACCTGTCGGAAGACGGCCATCGGTTCGAGCGTCGCGCTCATCAGCACACCACCGCCGAACGCCGAGAGTCGGTCTGCGATGGCCTCCCCGGGGAGGCAGTTGTGGAGCGCGAGCCGGGCGGTGTAGCCGCGACGCCAGCCGGTGGCCGTCTCGTCGTGGGTCCGTTCGAGTTCGATCTCGCGGAAGTAGTCCCCGTGGTCGAGCGAGCGCCACGCCGTAAGCGCCCGTCCGGCGGCGGTCACCGCCCGGGTGCGGTCCTCGTCGTCGAGTTCGTTCAGGACGCGGGCGACGACGCTCCCGACGGCCTCGGCACGCGTCCACGCGTCGAGATGACCCTCCTCGCGGGCCCACCGCGTGAGTTCGTCCTCGTCGGTTGACGCCGGCTCTCGCAGCGGGAGTTCGTGGTCGTCGAACGTCCTGGGCACGTCGTCGAGAGAGGCGCGCCAGTCGGGGCGCTCGCGGTCGAGATACGCCTCGACGCGGCGGTCGAGTTCCTCCCGCAGCGCACTGAGGGCGTCCCGGACGGACCGGACCTCGTCGAGCGTCACGTCGGCGTCGTCGAACTCCTCGCGGACGAGCCGCGCGTCGTCGGGCTCGCGGTCCCCTCTGCTGCTTTCGAGACCCGCGTCATCGAACTCCAGCGGCGTGACGATGCGGTTCAGTTCACCCAGGGCGTCTCTGAGCGTCACGTCGGCGACCCCGTCGCTCACGAGGTCACGCACCCGCGGTTCGAGCATGTGTGCCTCGTCGCAGACGACGAACGTCGACTCGTCCAGCAAGGTACCGGTAAATGTCGCCGCCGTCGTCGGGTCGAACGCGTGGTAGTAGTTACCGACGACGACCTCCACCTCGGGGAGGAGTGCGCCCATCACCGAGTGCGGACAACTCCCGTGGGAGGCGGCGAGTCCCACGAGCGTCTCGGTGTCGATGAGGCCGCGGTCGTCGAACGCGAAGGGTATCGCTTCGGCGGGTTCGCCGTTGTCGGGGAGGTCGTCGAGGTACGTCGCGTAGAACGGGCAGAACTCCGTCCCGTCGTACTCGGGCGTTTCGGGGAGGTACGGCGTCGGTTCGCCGGCTGTTTCGAGGTAGCGGACGCCCCCGGACCCCGAATCGGCGAGGCCCGTCTGTGCCTGCCGGGCCTCCCGTGCGAGCGCGCCGGCGGTCGTCGGGCCGTCCTCGGCCGAGAGGTTCCGCGTCCGCTCGCGGAGCCCCTCACAGCGCTCGTACACGTTCGTCGTGTCGATTCGTCCCCGCCGTTCGCGGGCGTAGGGACAGACGTCGACCTTGCCGACGAGCGTGAGCGCCGAGACGGGTCGCCACTCCTCGGGGAGGGTGGCGTTGATCGTCTCGATGTCGGCTTCGAACTGTCGGAGTTGCTGCTTGACGCTCGTCAGCACCAGGACGCGCTCGTACTCGGTGTCTGGGTCGCGCACGAGGTCGATACCGGCGGTGAGCGCCAGCATCGTCTTGCCCGTGCCACAGGCGCCCTCGACGATAGTGAACCCCCCGTTCAGGCCGACCTCGATGGCCGTCTCAATGCCGTCGACCTGTTCGGGGTACGGCGAGTCGTGGCCGAACACCTCCTCCCACTGCACGCCCGCCTCTCGCTCCCCGGCACACAAAGCGGTGTCGCCCTCGGTCGTCACGGTCTCGCGAGTGGGTGGGCCCGGATTCGTATCTAAAACTTCGGACCGATGTCGTCCCGGTACGACAGACGACGGCGTCGAACGGCCGGTGTGGTGCTCTCCGGACGACTGTGTTATCATCTCGCACGTTGTACTCTCGTCATGCACGCGTCGCGACTGATGCCCGACGAGGGCAATCCCGTGAACGCGATCGTGGAACGGCTTCACCGCGCGCTCACGTCGGACGGGGGTGAGGCCCACGAGACCGCCGGCCCCTCACCGCTCCCGCCGGGTCCACGGTCGGTCCCGTTTCTCGGGAACACCGTTCGCTACGTGCGCCGGGATCCGTTCCGGTTCCTCCCCGAGATCGCCTCGGAGTACGGACCGGTGGTCCGCTGGGAATTCCTGGGTCGAGTCGTCTATCAGGTGAACGAACCAGCAGACGTCGAACACGTCCTGGTACACAACAATCAGAACTACGCGAAAGGGGCCGTCTTTCAGCGCTCGCTGGCGGTGACGGGAGAGGGACTCCTGAACGCTGACGGGGAGGTGTGGCGCCGCCAGCGACGGCTGGTCCAGCCCGCGTTCGCCCCCGACCGAATCGCGGAGTACGGCGAGGTCATGATCGAGCGAACCGAGCAGTTGCTGGCCGGATGGCACGAGGACGAGACACACGACCTCTACGCCGAGATGCGACGGCTGACGCTCGAAATCGTCGCACTGACCCTCCTCGGTCTCGACGTTCGGGACAGGCTCGATGCGATCGGGCGCGCACTCGACCGCATCGTCGCACGGTCCGAGCACACGACGGCGAGCTACCTCCCGCTGTGGGCGCCGCTCCCGGTGAACCGACGAGCGGAACGCGCCACTCGTGTCCTCGACGAGTTCGTCTCCGACAGCATCGCAGAACGTCGTCACGACCCAGGTACCGACGTGATTTCGTCGCTCCTCGCTGTCGACACGGACCGAGGCGGACCGACCGACCGCGAAGTCCGAGACCAGGTGATGACGCTGTTACTGGCTGGTCACGAGACGACCGCGCTCGCGATCACCTACTCCCTCTTTTCCATCGCGCAGCACCCCCCCGTCGAAGAGCGGTTACTCGCCGAACTGGATCGGACGCTCGGCGAACGACCCCTGTCGCCCACGGACGTCCGGAAGCTCTCGTACGCCGACCGAGTTTTCACCGAGTCGTTACGGCTGTATCCGCCCGTGTACGGTATCGTCCGTGAGGCAGACCGTGACGACGAACTCGGCGGGTACCACGTGCCGGCCGGGACGACTGTGTTGATGTACCCGTGGCTCTTACACCGAGACCCGCGGTTCTACCCGGACCCGATGGTGTTCTCCCCCGACCGCTGGACGCCAGCGTTCGTGTCACGGCTCCCCCCGTTCGCGTACTTCCCCTTCGGCGGCGGACCGCGGAGCTGTCTCGGGAGCGGGTTCGCCCGGACAGAAGCGCTCCTCCTCACGTCGACCATCCTCCGGCGATACCACCTCGAACTGATCTCGTCGCCGTCGATTCGGTTCGGGGCCGGCCTCACGATGCGGCCCAGGGACCCAATAAGGGCGCGCACTCGTCGTCGCGACTGAGCCGTCGAGCCGACGGGCCGGCCGTCGTTACAACAGGCTCGCGCCATGAACTACGACGGCGAGGTTGTTCGCGAAGACGAGGAGGCCGCCGGCGACGAGCAGACCGAGCCACAGTTCGACGGTCAGCGCGAAGCCCGCTCGGAGCCGCGGTGACGTCGCCCGGAGCAGTCGGAGGACCGCGGCGAACCCGCCCGCGGCGGCGACGACGGCGACGAGGTTCGCGGCGACGAGCGCCCACAGCGGCGCGCGCAAGAGGGTGGCGACGAGCGGATTCGCCTCGGCACCGACACCGAACCGGGCGGCGGCCCCGAGCGTCGTCAGGAGGTCGACGGTGACGAGGAGGAAGAGCGCGACGGCGAGCCAGTCCCAGTACTCCTCGTGACGGGTCGGGGAGTGAACGCGGAGGCTGTTCATCGGCCTCGGGTTCGAACGCATCACTTATCAAAATACGCTATTGTACGGTGAATTTATACGAGGGGGACGTAGCGGTCGAAGTGGTCGCAGTGGTCGAAGTGGTCGGCGCGGTCGAAGCGATGAGGTCACTCGCCGCGCGCGTCGGCACGGTCTCGTCTCGGAAGCCGTCCCGCGAGCGAAAGCGAAACGAGCAGGGCGACGACGACGACCATCCCCCCGGCGAAGACGCGAAACACGGTGTCGAACGCGTAGCCGGCTTCGAGGAGCACGCCGACGACGCCGCTCCCGGTGGCCTCGACGAGGAGCGAGAGGCCGCTGAAGACGGCGTACGTGCTCCCGCGCGTCCCCGTCGGGAGCGCGCCGAGGACGTACGCGTCGAGCGCCGGGAAGAGGCTGTGAACGGCGTAGCCGAGGAGGACAGAGACCGCGAGGAGACTGCCGAAGCCGTGGGCGAGGGTGAACACGAAGACGCCCGCCGTGAACGCACAGAGCAGGCCGACGATGTACGGGAGGTGCGGGAGGCGGTCGGCGAGTCGACCGCTGAGCCAGAACGCGGGCACGCCCGCGGCGAAGGTGAGCGTCAGAAGCGTGCTCGCGGTGGCCGCGTCGAGGCTCCGGGCGGTCGTGAGGTAGGCCACGTAGAAGTTGAACAGTCCCTGCCAGACGAAGCCCGCCGTGGCGATCATCAGGATGCCGGTCCCCATGACGCGCCAGTTCCCGAGCGCCGCGCGGAACGAGCGGTCCGTGGAGGCGCTCGGGGCGGACTCGTTCCGGGTGGCGACGACGAGCGCGCCAGTCACGAGGAGGCTGCCCGCGGCGAGCCCCCAGAAGACCGCACGCCAGGAGGCCACTCCGAGCACGACGACGACGGCCGTCGGCGCGACGACGGCGGCCAGTTGTGCGGCGGTGCCGTGGATGCCGACGGCTCGCCCGACGCCCTCGGGAAAGAGGTCGCTGATGAGGGGGACGGCGGCGGCGAAGTACGCGCCGGAAGCCAGCCCCACCAGGAGCGAGCCGAACTGGAGGACGGCGATGGTGGGTGCCGTCGCGGTGAAGGCGGCGGCGACGGCGAGGACGAGACCCGCGGCGACGACGACGCGCTGTCTCGGCGTCCGCGTGAGGAGGTAGCCGACGGGGAACCGGACGACTCCGGTCCCCACCCAGACCAGCGAGGCGACGACGCCTACGGCCGCGGGGCCGACGCCGAACGCCGTCTGGAGTTCGGGGAGGAGGGGCGCGAAGGCGGTCCGTCCGAAGTTGACGAGGAAGACCAGCCCGAGCAGTGAGCCGAAGAGACGGCGGGTCACACGGGCAGTGGCCCCGGTTCGCGGTAAAGCGTTGCGCTCCGGTCTCTGCGCGTACGGTGGCCGTGCGCGACCACGAGCGGACACGCAATTTAGGTGCCACCCGACCGAAGCCCGAGCCATGATAACCGCAAGGCGGATGGCCGCCGTCGACGCTAACGCGGCCGCCCTCGGCGTCCCGCGCAAGCAACTGATGGAGTCGAGCGGGAACGCGGTCGCTCGCGTCGTCCGCGACGTCGCGGAGGGCGAGGGGGCGGAGATAGCCGTCGTCGCCGGGCGCGGCAACAACGGCGGTGACGCGTTCGTCGCCGCGCGCTTCCTCGACGGGTTCGACACTCGTATCTACTTGCTGGGCCGCCCCGAGAGCATCTCGACGGACATCGCCCGCGAGAACCACGACGCGCTCGTCGAGGCCGAGTACGACGTCGAGACCGTGACAGACTCCCGCGAGTTCGCCCTCGGCGACCCGGACGTGGTCGTCGACGCCATGCTCGGGACGGGCGTGACCGGCGCGCTGCGGGAACCCGAGGCCTCGGTCACAGAGCGGATAAACGCGCTCGACGCGACGGTCGTCGCCGTCGACGTTCCCTCGGGAGTGGACGCGGACACCGGCGAGTCCGAGGGGATCGCGGTCGAGGCGGACCACGTCGTCACGTTCCACGACGAGAAGCCGGGGCTGTCGAACCTCGACTCGACGATACACGTCGCGGACATCGGTATCCCTGCCGCTGCCGAGACGTTCACCGGCCCCGGCGACCTCCGCTCGCTCACCCGCGACCCCCAGTCGCACAAGGGCGACCACGGCGAGGTGTTCGTCGTGGGCGGCGGACCGTACACCGGCGCGCCGGCCCTCGCTGCGGGGTCGGCCCTGCGCACGGGGGCGGACCTCGTCCGTGTCGCCTGTCCTTCCCCAGTCGCCCGCGAGATTCAAGGGTACAGCGAGAACTTCATCGTCGTCCCGTTCGAGGGGGACGGGTTAGAACCGGCCCACGTCGACGACCTGCTCGGGCGCGCGAACGACCACGACGTCGTCGTCTTCGGACCCGGACTCGGCTCCGCCGACGAGACGCTCGACGCCGTCGAGGACTTCCTCGCGCGGTACGACGGGAGAGCGGTCGTCGATGCCGACGCCCTCCAGGTCGTCCCCGAGGTGGAGACCGAGGCGACGCTCGTCTGCACGCCGCACCAGGGCGAGTTGGAGAAGATGGGCGGCCCCACCGCCGAGGAGTGGCGCGAGCGAAAGACCCGGGTCTCGGAGTTCGCGGGCGACCTCGGCCACACGCTGCTCGTGAAGGGCGCATACGACGTCGTGAGCGACGGTTCCGAGACCAGAGTCAACCGGACGGGCAATCCGGGCATGACCGTCGGCGGGACGGGCGACGTCCTCGCGGGCGTCACGGGCGCGCTGCTCAGCACGCAGGAACCGCTCGACGCTGCGGCCATCGGTGCCTACGCGAACGGCCGTGCGGGCGACCTCGCCGTCGACGAGAACGGCTTCGGACTGGTGGCGACCGACCTCCTCGAACGAGTCCCCGAGGCGCTGTGGGGTGAACGCGATGACTGACGACGCGCCGACCGGCGAGGACCCCCGCGAGACCGACTCCGGAAGGGAGCTCACCCACACCGACGAGGAGGGGAACGTCCAGATGGTCGACGTCGGCGCGAAACCCGACTCGGACCGGCGGGCGGTCGCGCGGGGGACCATCCACCTCCAGCCGTCGACCGTCGACGCCGTCCGCGCCGACGACATCGGGAAGGGAGACGTGCTCGCGACGGCCCGGGTGGGCGCGGTGCAGGCGGTGAAACACACCTGGGAGACCATCCCGATGTGTCACCAGATCCCGATCACGAACGTCGACACCGATTTCGAACTCGACGACGACCGTATCGTCCTCACCGTCGCCGTCGAGACGACCGGGAAGACCGGGTGTGAGATGGAGGCGCTGGAAGGGGTGACGACGGGACTGAACGTCGTCTGGGACATGGTGAAAGCCGCCGAGAAGGACGAGGCGGGGCAGTACCCCGAGACGCGCATCGCGGACGTCCACGTGGTGCAGAAGGAAAAGCGGGTCCGCGAGGACCACAGTTGAGAAGAGGGGAACGTTCATCACGGTGGGCCGGCGACCGGCGGTCGATCCGACATGCCCTTCCCGCCCTCCCGCTGGTCGCGCCGTCGGTACCTCCGCACCGCCGCCGCGACCGTCGGAACCGGACTCACCACCGCCGTCGCCGGCTGTAGCACGCGGAACATCCTCTCGGAGGTCGACGTCTGCTTCCGGACGCTGGCCGTCGAGTCGCCGCCGGTCGGTCTCACCACGGCGGGCGTCTGGCTCGTCGCCGCCGGGAGGGACGGCCAGGTGGTCGGCATGGACCACGGTGACGGCGAGGTCCAGTGGGAGACCGACGCCGTCGACGTACTCCGGGCTCCGCCGGTCGGTCACGACGGCGAACTGTACGTCGCCGGCGACGACCTCGTCAGCGTCAACGGTGCCATCGAGCGCTGGCGAACGGCGCTCCCGGGCGTCGCCAGCGCGCTCACGGTCGAGGACGACGTCGTCGTGGCGGGCACCGAAGACGGACACGTCACGGCCGTCACCGGCGACGACAGTCGTCTCGTCGACGCCGACGACGGCGACCGTCTCTGGGAGGCGCGCCTGACAGGGGCAGGACCGGCACGCGTCGACGCGCTCGGGGGCAGCAACGGCGTCGTCTACGCCGGGTCACGCGATGGGGTCGCTGCCGCCTTCGACGCCCGAACCGGGGAGGAGCGGTGGCGGACCGACCACGTCGTGAGCGCTCTGTCCTCGACCGGTTCGTCGGTTCTCCTCGGCCGTCGTCGGGTCCACAGCGTCCGCGACGGCGACGGCGGAGTAGAGGTCGAGTGGCATCACGACACCGAGAACAACTGGACGACCGGAATCACGTCGAGGGGAGCCGAATCGTCGACATCGACGGGAGCTACATCGTCGACGTCGACGGCGAGCGCGCGGTGGGTCCTCGCGGGGACCCGCACGGGTGAGGGCGGCTACGTCCTGGCGCTGACGTCCGACGGCGAACGGCTGTGGCGACACCAGGTCGCGGGCGGTGCGGTAGCACTGACGCCCGTCGTGAACGACCGATTCGTCGTCGGTATCGAGGGCGAACGGCCGGGCGTCCGGCAGTTCGCGACCGACGGCACGTCGGCGTGGGTCTTCGAGACGGAGACGAGCGTCGTCGACGTCGCCTTCGGCGGTGGCTGGGTGTGGGCGGTGACGGGTAGCGGGAGGGTCCTCGGACTGGCGGAGTGACGTGGAGGAAAACGAGAGAGGGCCGAATCAGGCCGACTCGACGGCGGCGAGGTCCGCGGCCTTCGACCGTGCCTTCTCGACGACGGCTGGTCGGGCCTCGAACTCCAGGGTGACGGAGTCCTCGCCGTACTCCTCGCGTTCGACGTTGCCGTGGTCGTGGACCCACGAGACGAGGCTCATCGTGTCGTCGGTCATCGGCAAGAGCAGGCGCTCGTGCTGCCAGTCGGGGAGTTCGGCTTCGATGCGCGCGGTCAGCCCCTCGACGTTCTCGCCTGTGAGTCCCGAAACGACGACGGGATTCGGCGCGAGCGCCGATAGGGCACGCTTCTTCTCCTCCAGTTCGCTCTCGTCGACCTTGTCGACCTTGTTCAACACGGTGACGATGGGAGCTTCGTTGCGCTCGTACAGCGTGTCGTGGCAGGTGACGAGCTTCTCGCGCATCTCCTCTGTCGACTCGGAGGCGTCGACGACGAGGAGGACGAGGTCGGCGCGGTAGACCGAGTCGAGCGTGGACTTGAACGACTCCACCAGCCAGTGCGGGAGGTCCGAGATGAACCCGACCGTGTCGGTCAGGAGGACGTCCCTGGTCCCCGTGTCGGCCCGGCGGGTGGTCGTCCCGAGCGTGGTGAACAGGCGGTCTTCCGATTCGGCCGTGGGGTCTAAGTCGGGGTGGAGGTCGTCGTTCTCGTCGACGGAGAGGTCCGCGGCGAGCTGACGCATGAGCGTCGACTTCCCGGCGTTGGTGTAGCCCGCGAGCGCGACGAGGTCGAACCCCGACTCGCGGCGTTCCTCCCGTCGGGTCTCCTCCTTCTCGGCGATAGCGTCGAGCTCCCGCTTGATTCGGGCGATCTGGGCCTTGATGTCCTGTTCGCGGCTCTCGTCGTACTCGCCGAGCCCCATGAACCCGGGGCGCTCGTCCCGTTTGGCGAGGGAGGCTTTCGCCTCCGCTCTCGGCAACTCGTACCGGAGTTCGGCGAGTTCGACCTGTAGCTGCGCCTTCTTCGTGTGGGCGCGCTGCCCGAAGATGTCGAGGATGAGCGTAAAGCGGTCGACCACCTCGACCTCGTCGGGGAGCTTCGAGCCGATGTTGAACAGCTGGTAGGGCCCGACGCGGTTGTCGACGATGACCACCTCCGCCCCCGTCTCGACGACGAGCGCGGCCAGTTCCTCGACCTTTCCCTCGCCAAACATGAACGCCGCGTCCTCCTCGCGCGACTGAGTGAGTTCGCCGACGACGTCGTACCCGGCCGCCCGGGCGAGGTCACGGATCTCCGTGAGGTCGGCCGACCCGCTGTCGACGCGTTTGGCGACGATGGCGTCCCGACTCATCGCGTCCCCTCCGCGGTGTGTTCCAGCACTGTTATCGGGCGTTGGCCGTCGAGCGGCTTAAACGGGCGGGCGTTCGTGATGGTGATCTCACACCTCCATGCCCCCGTGTAGACCCTCCCGGGTATTGTATGTTACCTCGTGGCACGACCTCGTACCCGCGAGACGGCCGAGAGATGTCGTCTCGCCGACGTGATCTCCACAAACGACTTATGTAGACCCGCGCGATGTGGCGCTATGGTCGACATCAACCTCCAGCAACTCGGGCTCGAACTCGGGAGCGGGGCGGTCGTCGGCGGGATCATCGGTTTCGCGGCCAAGAAGGTCGCGAAGATCATCGCCATCATCATCGGGCTGGAACTCGCCCTGTTCAAGTTCCTCGAGTCGCGGCAGATCCTCATCGTCGACTGGGAGCGGCTGACCGCGGGGCTGATCGAGACGGGAGAGGCCGCGGCGTCGGGAGCGCCCCCGGATTGGGCGATGACCATCCTCTCGACGCTGTCGGTGTCGGCAGGCTTTACGGGCGGGTTCCTGCTCGGCTTCAAGAAAGGATAGCACGAGTCGTGGCCGGTTCCGGGCCTCGCACCGCAAACGGTGCGCTCCACTACGTGGGGACGACTCACGCCGCGCGGCGGCTCACGACTGCGAATCTCCCGCCAGTCGGCGCGTGTACTGGACCTGTTTCTCCTCGAACTCACACTCTTCGTAGAACCGTCTCGCCCCGACGTTGTTCCACTCGCACGAGACCTCGAGGTAGTCGCACCCACGCTCCCGAGCCATCTCCGTCACTCGCTCGACCACCTCGGAACCGTACCCGCGATTTCGGTACGCTTCGTCGACGAACAGGTCGACGACGTGGAGGTAGTTCGAGTGTGGCCGCGAGGGATGCGTTCCCCGTCGGAGCGTGCAGAATCCGAGCGTCGTATCCGCCTCTCTCAGCAAGAACACCGTGACGTCCTCGCGTTCGATCTGCTCGCTGAACGAGCTCTCGGGCACGTCGTCGACAGTCGAGTACGACAGCCGGTTCAGCGCCGAGTACTGCTCCATCTCTTTCGCGAGCGCGAACCACAAGTCGGCGAGCGCGTCCAGGCCGTCTTCGGTGGCTTCGACGAGCTCCATGGGTGCTCTTTCGTCCGCTCGAATCGAGCCGCTATCGGACGTTCAGGTCGTCCTTGTCCTTGATGATGCGCGTGTCGGCCTCGCCGCTCGTGACGTCGTTCACGAGGTCGTAGAAGTCGTTCTGCATCCCCGCCGGGAAGGTGAGGACGCCGACCCACGACCCGTCGTTCTGCCACTCCTCGCGTTCGAGGTCGCCGAACTGACGGATGCGCGCCTGCGCGCTGCCGGCCTTGTCCGCCGGGACCTGGACGGCGATGGTCACCTCCGAAAAGCGGATGGGGATTACGGGTCTGAGCGCCTCCAGGGCGTCGTCGACCTGCGTCTCGACGGGTTCCATCGGATCGACGCGGAAGCCGGCCTCCTCCAGCGCGCGCTCGATCCTGTCCGGCGGATGCGGGGCGTCGTCCATCTGGGGGTTGACCGCGTTGCGCGCGATGCGGTCGATGAGCTGTCGTCGCTTCTGCTCTTGCATCTCGCGTCGCTGGTCCGCCGTGATCTGGATCTCCCCGCGTTTGACCACCTCGGGGATGATCGTCATCGGGTCCGTCGTCTCGAACACCGTCTCCAGGTCCGATTCCGCGGGACGGTCCCCCCGGGAGGCGTCCTCGAAGACGTCCTCGGCGGCGATGACGTCCTCCAGTTCCCCGTCGAACTCCCCGCGCTTGATGGCGAGGGCGGCGTCGGGGTCGATGAGCACCTCGAAACGCGCGCCGTGAGACTCCAGACGGGCCGTGACCGCTTCGTCGAGTGAAATCATACCGCAGGCTACCACCTCCGAATTTAAAAGCCCTCGCAGCCCCGCGAGGAGAGCGTGGTGAGTACAGGACGGACGTGAGGTGTGGGAACGAACGCGCGGTGTGAACGTGACTCGGGCGTTCTTCAGGTGCAGTGTGAGTGTGACTCGGGCGTTCTTCAGGTGCAGTGTGAGTGTGACTCGGAGGTTCCGGTGAGGTATGAGTGTGACACAGACGTTCCTGTGAGAGTAATCGAGCGCGCGAAGACCGCACGGAACACGGACGCGGTGGACCGCAGCCTCACGCCTCCCCACCCGGTGGCTCGCGCACGAAGGCGCAGAGCGGTCCCTCGCGCGCCGTCCGCTTCGTTTCAACCCGCTCATCTGCGGGACGGCCAAGCCCGTCCCGCATGGTCTGCGAGACGGCTCCGCCGTGTCGCTCCACTCCCACGCGCCAGCCGTCCCCGCGAGGCGGTGGCGCGTGACGTGGTGCGGTCCCTCCGCGCGACGTCACGCGCGAGGGATGAGTGAGTGACCGAGCGGAGCGAACGAACTAATCGGCTGGGGGGACGTGGCTTCATCGCGTCCGTATACTGCGCGATCGCTGTCTCGTTCTTCTCGGTCGGTCGCTCGACAGCCGCAGAGCCACGCCGTCATCGCGCGATACACCCTCGTACAGAACACCGACGTCAGCGGCTCTCCTACTCCACGTCCCATTCACGGCGAGCAAGCGCTATATTCGCTGCCCGCCCGTAGGTCTCATGGACACCTCTGTCGACGCGGAGCCCCTCGAACGACGGCTCGAACGGTTCATGCACCGGAACTTCCCGCAGATCGCGATGCACGGCGGCACCGCCGGCATAGACGCCATCGACGAGGAGACGGGCGAGGTATGGCTCACACTCGCCGGGGCCTGCTCGGGGTGTGGCATCTCGCCGATGACGATCCAGGCGCTGCAGTCGCGGATGGTCGTGGAGTTCGACGAGGTGAGCGAGGTCCACGCGTCGACCGGCTACGGCTTCGACGACGAAGGGCGACCGGACCTCTCTGATGTGCCGTTCTGACTCGCTTAGTGGGCAATTAAGTCGACGAAAGTGGTGGTTTAGACGGGCACACGCTCCGCGTACTTAATTTGGGGCCGTGTCTCGTCTCGAGTATGCTCACACAGGACCATCAGACGTACCACGTCATCTGTCACGACTGCTCGTTCGAGTCGCTCACCGACTCGGAAACGGAGGCCAGCCAGTTGGCCGACGGCCACCGCGCGGAACGGGATCACCAGACCAGATACGCACGGATCCAGTGAACCCGGTCGCCAGGTCGATGGAGGAACTGCACCGAAAACGGACCGTCTACGACAGTTCCGCGATGACGTCGAGGAGGTCGTCCTTGTCCTGCACGCCGATGAGTCGCTTCGCCTCCTCCCCGTTCGCGTAGAACTGGAGCGTCGGGACGCTCCGCACCCCGGCGTCTCGGGCGAGGTCCTGCAGTTCGTCGATGTCGATCTTCACTACGGCGGCTTCGGACTCGGCGGCGATCTCCTTTACCGTGGGTTCGAGCATCTTGCACGGACCGCACCAGTCGGCGTAGAAGTCGGCGAGGACGACGTCGTGTTCGGCGACGAGGTCGTCGAGGTGTGTCTGGCTCTCCACGTAGATCGGCTCGCTGGGCTGTACGGTGCTCATGAACCCATTTGCGTCGCGACCTTCTTAAGGATTGAGACACCGTGCCGACCGACCGCACAGCCGCCGCGCGGGGCGTCGTACCGACGCTCCAGTCGCTGTCGCCCTCTACTCACACCCCCTACTCACACCACGTCGTACCACAGCACTACCCCGTCGTCGAGCCGTTCGACGTCGCGGAGGCCGAGCCGCGGGAACCCCTCGACGAAGCCGTCGCCGTCGACGAGCGTCGGCGCGTCCCGACCGCCGACCACGAGCGACCCGACGTAGACGGAGAGTTCGTCGACCAGCCCGGCCCGAAAGAGCGACGCGATGAGCTCTCCCCCGCCTTCGATCATGAGTCGGTCGATGCCGGCTGATTCGAGCGCCCTGAGGCCGGCCACGAGGTCGACGTGGGCCGAGTCGTCGGCGTCGACGACGTGGACGCGCACGTGGTCGCCCACGTCCGCGAGCGCCTCGCAGCGAGCCTCGGCGGCAGCGTCCGTCACGAGCAGGTGTGTCTCGGCCGCGTCGTCGAGAATGCGGGCGTCGGTGGGCGTCCGAGCGCGGGAGTCGGCCACGACGCGGGCGGGGTTGCCGGGCCGCCCGTTCCGGAGCCGGTGGACGCGGCGGTCGTCGTCGTTGAGCGTGAGGTGGGGGTCGTCCGCGAGGACGGTCCCGACGCCGACCATGACGGCGTCGGCCGCGGCGCGGAGGCGGTCGACGCGATCGAAGTCCGCCTCGCCACTGATCTTCAGCTGTTCGCGCCGCCGGGTGGAGAGCTTCCCGTCGACGCTCATCGCGGCGTTGACGACGACGTCCATACCGTCGAGTGACCCGGGGGCGTCAACTACCTTTCGTCGGTGTCGGTGGCTGGGCTCGGTGGCGGGACGAAAACACGACGGACACGGCGGGCACGGCGGGCGCGGATGGTAGAGGGACGGGAGGTCGGCGGGTCGTGTCCGATGCCGAGCCGGTGACGCCGTCCGGCCGTGGAGTGTGCGGAGAGGCCGAGCGGCTGCCTCGCGCCTCCCGGACTGGCCTGTCCACACACCCTCAGCTCACGCCTCGTCACCGTCGCCGCGACTCGATACACCCCGGACGGTCCCCCTCAGCGGCTGTTCACGACCGCCAGCGCGTCTTCGACGGCGTCGGCGACCTCCGCCTGCGCCTCCTCGTCGAGCCCGACGAGTGGCGGGCGAACCACCGTCGAGTCCAGAAAGCCGCGGGCGGCTGCCCCGGCCTTCGTCGCCGGCGCGAACCCGTGCGTCGAGCACTGCTCGAACAGCGGTGCGATAGCCGTCTGCGAGAGGCTGACGGCCCGCTCGACGTCCCCGTCGGCGAGCGCCGCCGTCGCCGCGTCGAACACCTCGGGGACGACGTTCGCGAGCGCGTTGATGCCGCCGGTTATCCCGCCCGTGAGTGCCGGAACGAGGACGCTGTCGTAGCCGCAGAACACCTCGAACCCCGGCGGGGTGGCGCGAACGAGGGCGAGGAGGTACTCGACGTCGCCGCTGGAGTCTTTGATCCCCTCGATCACCCTGTCCTCGGCGAGCGAGCGCACGGTGGCCGGTTCGAGATTGACGCCGACGTACGCCGGGAGGTTGTACAGATACACCGGCAGGGGGGCGTCGTCGACGGCCTCCCGGAGGAACGCCTCGGTCCCGCCGGTCGCGTTCTCCGTGTGGAAGTACGGCCCCGTCAGCAACACGGCGTCGCAGCCCGCGTCGGCCGCCAGCGCGACCTTCGAGCGGACGCCGCCGACGCTCGTATCGGAGACGCCGGCGACGACCGTTCCGGAGGCGGCGTCGGTCGTCGACTCGACGACGGTCCCGTACTCTTCGTCCGTGAGACTGGCGAATTCTCCCGTGGTGCCGCAGGGGACGACGCCGTCGACGCCGCGGGATTCGATGCTGTCGACGAGCGACGCGAGCGCGTCCCCGTCGACGGTGTCATCGAGAGCGAACGGCGTAACGAGCGGCGCGTACACGGGATGTGCTGACATCGTTGACAACTCCGAGCCCCGGGAGAAAAACGTTGTGTGGGGCGGTCGGCTCGACCCTCGACTCAGATGACGTTCTGGGTGATGCCGCCGTCGACCTTGACCGCCTCGCCGGTGACGTTCCGATTCGTCGCGAAGAAGACGGCCAGCCGGCCCATGTCCTCGGGGGTCTGGTCGCGCCCGAGCGGCATCACGTCCTCGATGATCTCCTCGTAGTCGCCCCCCATCGCGGGCGTGAGCACCTTCGACCACATCGGCGTGTTCACGATGCCCGGGCAGATGGCGTTGACCGTCACGTCGTCGGGCGCGAGTTCCAGCGCCAGACACTTCGTCAGTCCCATGACGGCGTGCTTCGAGGCGACGTAGTGTCCCAGGCCGGCCGCGCCGATCTCCCCCGCGATAGAGGCCGTGTTTATCATCGTCCCCTTGCTCCGCTTGAGTTCGGGGATGGCCGCCTTCGCACAGAGGAACACCCCTTTGGCGTTGACGTCCATGACCGAGTCCCACTCTTCTTCCGCCAGCTCCTCGACCGTCGAGAGCGTGATGATCCCGGCGTTGTTACACATGACGTCGAGCCCGCCGAACTCCTCGACCGTCCGGTCGATCATCGCGTCGACCTGTGCGGCCTTCGTCACGTCGCACTCGACGACGACGGCGCGCCGGCCCATCGACTCGATGTCGTCGGCGAGGCGGTGGGCCGTCTCGGCCCCGTGTACCTCCTCGCTCCCCTGCTGATTGTACGCGGTGTCGAGGACGTCTACGTCCGCGAGAACGACGTCACAGCCCGCCGTCGCCAGCTCGCGGGCGATGCCGCCGCCGATCTGTCCACCCGCACCGGTCACCACCGCCGTCTTGCCGTCGAGTTCTGCTGTCGACATAGCGAATATTCATCGTCGCATGATACCAAATACCATTCTAACCGGTCCCTTGACTGTCACGCTCCAGAGGACCCCGTGTCCGATGGTTCCGGGGCCCGCCACGCGACCGCGACGCCGACCGCTGCGACGAGGCCTGCGAGCAGGAACGTCGGCCGGTAGCCCACGCGCTCGATGAGCGCGCCGGCCACCACGGGGGCGATGCCCGCGCCGGCCAGGCCGGCTGCGGTGAGAAGCGAGACGGCCGTCGTCCGGACCTCGCTCGCGACGACCTCCGTCACGTACGAGAACAGCAGGCCGATGGCGAGCTGAACCCCGAGACCCGCGACGACGACGAGTGCCACGACGCTCCCGACGTGCGTCGTCGCCACGAGGCCGAGGACTCCCGGCGTCGCGACGGCGAACGCGAGGACGGCGACCGGTCGGCGGCGCCCGTCGAACAGCCGGTCCGAGAGCACGCCGCCGCCAGTCCGCGCGACGATTCCGACCGCCGGAAACAGCGCCGCCAGGAGCCCGCTCAGCGCCAGGTCGACGCCGAGTCCCTCCGACAGGTAGCTCGGCAGCCAGCTGTTCAGGAGGAGGTAGAGGTCGAACGCGACGAAACAGAGGAGACAGAGCGTCCACATCCCTCGATCGGTGAAGAGCGAGACGAGCGCAGCCCGGTCGGGCGTCTCGGCCGTCACCGAGAGCTCCTGTCCCCGCGTAGCGACGAGGAAGACGCCCACGCCGACGATGGCGAGTCCGGCGAACGCGGGCAGGACGGCCGGCCAGCCCGCGCGCGCGGCGATCTGCGGCCCGCCGAACTGCCCGAGGGCGAACCCGAGCGGGGCGCTCGCTGTGAAGACGCCGACGGCGGTCGCGCGGTT
>JBEPYA010000005.1:0-41445 GCA_041641615.1 Salinigranum sp.
CTCGTCGTCCGTGACGTTCACCTCGTAGACGTGGAAGTAGTCGGTGAACGCCTCCGGGGCGGGCGCGTCCGCCGGCAGCGTCTGCATCAGCCGCGCTAGGGACCGAACGGGTATAGGGGTTGTCGTGAGCCCCCCTCGACCCCTCCCGAGTCGAACCCTTTTACGCTCGACACTCCCTCTAGAGGATATGAAGCGGCTCCTCTCCAGTATCGGCATCGGCGCGGCGACCGTCGATACGATCCTCCCGCGGGCGGACGTCCGCCCCGGCGATCGAGTCGACCTCGACGTCGAACTGCTCGGGGGCGACGCCCCCCAGCGCATCGACGGCCTCTACTTCACGCTCAAGGCCGGGGTCGACGGCGACGAGTGGGCCGTCGATCGCTTCGACTTCGACATCGACGGCGTGTTCACCATCGAACCCAACGAGGAACGGACCGAGCAGATCGCCGTCAGGGTGCCGCTGTGGACGCCCGTCACGAGGGGCGGGCCGCGCGTCTGGCTGGAGACGGGTGTCGACATCGACTGGGCCGTCGACCCGACGGACTCTGACGACGTCACGGTCGAACCAGGGCCCTACGTGGCGGCGCTGTTCGAGGCAGCGAACGATCTAGGGTTCGACTTCGTCGGCTCGACTATCGAGGAGACTCCGTGGCTCGACGATCGCCCGTTCGCGCAGGCGCTCGCGTTCGCCCCCGGCGAGCGGTTCGAGCGCGACGTCCAGCGGCTCGTCCTCACGACCATCCCGCGAGAGGACGACCTCCGGCTCTACATCGAGGTCCAGACGCACGACGACGTCGCCGACGCCGTCGGACAGGACTTCAACGAACAGGAACTCTCCGTCACGGTCGCGTACGCAAACCCCGAGATGATCGCTCGCCGCATCACGTCGACCATCGAGGAGTTCACCTAGCCTCGTTCGTCTCGTCCAGTTCGTCCGTCTCGTTCGTCTCGTCCACCTCGTCCGTCTCGTTCGTCTCGTCTACCTCGTCCGCCTCGTCCGTCTCGTTCGTCTCGTCCACCTCGTCCGTCTCGTTCGTCTCGTCCGGACGGTCCCGGCGAACGACGACGACCGGCCCGACCGACTCCGTCGCCACCCGTTGGGCCTCGTCACCGAAGAGGAACGACCGCAGCGACGGGGCCCGTTCGCCCATGACGATGGCGTCGTGGTCCGCGGCGGCACCGACCAGCGCCTCGAACGGCGAGGTGTCGGTGACGACCCGGGTCTCGACGTCGAGATCCGCCGCGCCGAGGCGGTCGGCGGCCGCGTCGAGGCGGTCGGTCAGCTCCTCGGTCGTCGTGGCGTCCGCCCCCTCGCCGGTCGCGGCGAACAGCGTGACGTCGATGTCGCGCTCTCCGACGAGGTCGGTGACGAACGAGAGGATCCGGTCGACGGCGACGTCACCGGTCAGCGACACGAGCAGGCGGTCGACCTCCCCCGTCGCCCCCGTGACGACCGTCGCCTGGACGTCCAGCTCCTCCGCCACCCGCGCGACGGTCTGGGTGCGGTCGGCGGTGAAGACGAGGCGGTGGTCGGCGTCGCCGCCGGCCCGACGGAACTCCTGGGCGACGTCTTCCAGTGCCTCGGTCGCCCGCTCCTCGTACTGGAGCCGCGCCTGGTCGGGGGGCGTCTGTTCGGGGAGAACGTGGTAGCCGAGGACGGTGACGTCGACCGTGCCGAGCAGCTCCATCAGGCCGAGCGACACCGACTCGCCCTCGAGCACGCGAATCGGAACGAGGACGCGCGCGCGGGTCATCACAGGGCCCCCCGTAATCGCACGTCCCGGGCGTAGTACCAGTACCACCCCGCGGTCGCGAGCATGACGGCGGCGCCGATGATCTGCGATATCGGCTGCATGAACGCGATGAGTGCGAAACTTGCGATCGCGCCCAGCGCCGGGATAACCGGATAGCCAGGGACGCGGAAGTCCGGGTCGTACCACTCCGGCTCGTCCCGGCGGAGGGCGACGAGCGCGACACAGATGAGGCCGTAGAGAACGAGGTGGAGGAACGAGGCCACTTCGGCGAGCACCTCGACCTGGCCAGTGGCGACTAGC
Source organism: Salinigranum sp. (assembly GCA_041641615.1). Classification (GTDB taxonomy): domain Archaea; phylum Halobacteriota; class Halobacteria; order Halobacteriales; family Haloferacaceae; genus Salinigranum. The sequence continues at coordinate 2,055 of JBEPYA010000005.1, forward strand.
ACGAGCACGGGGCCGCCGGCCATCCCGAGCGCGACGTGTGGCGTCCCGTATCGGAGGTTGATCCGGCTCGCCCACCGCGGGATGAGTGCATCCTTCGAGACGGCGTAGATCGCCCGTGAAGTGCTGAGCACGGAAGCGTTGGCGCTCGACATCGTCGCGAGCAGGCCGCCGAAGACGATGGCGAACGCTCCGGCAGCACCGAGGTAGTGCCGGCCCACTTCCACCATGGCGGTCTCGCCGAACGCCCCCAGTCGGGCGCTCCCGAACGCGCTCGTGGCGACGAAGATTGTCCCCACGTAGAGGACGCCGACGACGAGCACCGACCCGACCATCGCCAGCGGGAGGTTCCGCCCCGGACGCTTCATCTCGCCGGCGACAGTCGCGACCTGGGCGAAGCCGAGGTAAGAGGTGAAGACCAGTGCCGCGGTCGTCAGCACCGGGACGGCGCCGAACGGTGCGAACGTCTCGGGCGCACTCGGTTCGCCGATCAAGCCGACCGCGTCCAGTCCCCCGTAACAGAGGAACACCACGAGGATCGAGAGGAGGAGCGCGACGATGCCGTTCTGGAGCTTCGCAGCGTTCTCGGTCCCGGTCATGTTCAGGACCGTGAACCCGGCGCCGACGATCAGCGCGAGCGGGACGACGAGTTCCTCCCCGACGGCGATGCCGAGTTCCGCGAGGGTGTCGACGGCGTAGAAGCCGAAGCCGACGAGGTAGAAGGCGGTCGCGAACACCAGCCCGAACCACAGGGAGAGACCGACGACGGCGCCGGCCAGTGCTCCGAGACCACGGGAGACGTAGTAATACCCCCCGCCACTCTTGGGCATCGCGGTCGCGAGCTCCGACGCAGGCAGCGCGACGAGCAGCGCGACGACGGCACCGATGGCGAAGGAGGCGGCCGCGGCGGGGCCAGCGCGCCCTGCCGCCAGCCCCGGAAAGACGAAGATACCCGCCCCGATCATCGTCCCGATGCCGATCGCCAGCCCGCCGGAGAGGTCGAGCGTCCGCTCCAGTTCGGCATCCTCGGTGACGGAAGCCTCGTCCGTCTCGACTGTCAGCTCGATAACCGGTGCTTCACCCTCGATGTTCGTCCCCTCTCCTGTCGGCTGATCGTCACGCTCCATGTCGGGCGCGACACGACCTGCATACAAAGAGGTTCCTCCGAGCCGCGCGGTATGGGGAGACGAGACGCCAGTTCCGTGGCCGAGGGGGGCCGTCAGAGCCAGCCGTCCGGGAGTTCGTCCTCGTGGTCGGAGATGAGCCCGAGGATCGGTCGAATCTCGTCGAACCGCTCCCCTCTGACGATGACGTCCTTCTCGCGGTCCCACTCGATGAGACCGTTCGACTCGAGCAGGGGGAGGTGTTCCGTCCGGAGCATCTCGACGAGCACTCGGCGTTCGTCGTCGTCGATGTGGTCAGCGACACGGATGTGTTCGGGGATATCGTCTACGTCCTCGGGGTTCCCGTCGACGAGGTACAGCAACAACCGACGTCGGTCCCGGTTCACGAACAGCGCGAGGAGTTCGAAGCGCTGGTTGTCGCCCGGCTCTGTCGGGTCGCCCTCAGTCGGGTCTTCTGTCTCAACGAGCTTCGCCAGTTCTCCGTCAGTGTGGATGGCGTCCGTGTCGTGCCGTCTCGCGTCAGTCACCTCCCTCTCTCCTCCCTCTCTTCGATCGCGGTCGGTTCGCCTCCTGGCGTCAGTCCCCTGTTGACGACCGGGTCGATCCCGATGAACTCGAACCGAGCACCGCCTCTCGTCCCCTCGACGACTCTCACCGACCAGCCGTGCGCGGCGGCGACCTGCTCGACGATGGCGAGTCCAAATCCGATGCCGTCATCGCTCGTCGAGTACCCCGTCTGGAAGACGATTTCCCTGTCTTCCGGGGGAATGCCCGGGCCGTCGTCCTCGAAGTAGAAGCCGACCGCGGTCTCCACGGTGGGGAGGACCCCGACGGCGACGGAGACGCCCAGCGGTTCCTGGTCCGGATCGTCGGAGCCCTCGGTCGGATCCCCCGTGTCGGTTCTCTCTTCGTCGTCGGACCGCGCACTGGCCCCGTCGTTCGCCGTGTGCTGTCCAGTCCCGTCCGATCGAGCGCTCGAACCGTGCTGGATCGCGTTGTGTATCAGGTTCTCGAATATCCGCCTGAGAGCGTCGGGGTCGGCGCGGATACGCAGGCTCGACTCGATATCGATCGTCGCGTTCTCGGTCACGACGCCTTCCCACGCCTCCATGGCGGTCCGGTCGAGATCGACTGCCACCAGGTCGCCGACCTCTCCCTCCTCGGCGAAGTCGAGCGTCTGCTCGATGACTGTCTCGGCCCGCTCGAGCGCCCGCTCAAGCGTCTCGACCGCCTCGGCGTCGCCGGCCCCCTCCTCTGCGAGGAATTCGGTGTACCCTTTCGCCACCGTCAGTGGGTTCCGCAGATCGTGCGTGACGATGCTGACGAACTCACGGAGACGGTCCGTCCGGTGTTCGAGTTCCCGCTCGCGTTCGACGCGCTCCGTGACGTCCTGCAGGTAGATCGCAGCGCCCTTGCTCGTCCGGTAGGCCCGAACGTGGAAGTGCATCCCACTGGGAGCGTAGTACGTCTCCACGTCGAGAGGGACACCCTGCTCCATGACCGAGCGTAGCTGATCGTGGAACGTCGCGTCCTCGAACGCCGGGAACACTTCCCAGAGATCGTGCCCGACCAGCGATCGTTCCTCGCGGCCGAAGAGTTGCTCGGCCGCGGGATTGACGAGCGTCATCCCCCAGTCCTCATCGACCGTGACGTACGGTCCGGTGGCCCACTCGACGAGATCACCGAGAGTGGCCTTGAACCGTTTCTCCTCCGTGGTGGGCTCGAAGATGCCGAGGATCCCGTCCGGGTTCCCATCGACGCCGGGGACGACAGCCATCTGTGTCCGGTACGTCTCGACGCCACCGTCGGTCTGGATCGCGAGATCGGCCGCAATGACCTCCGGCCCCTCGTCGTCACGGAGCGTCTGCAGGTAGTCCTCGACGAGGCTCCGTTCGGTGTCGCTCACGAGGTCCTGAATCCGACTGGGTTCGTTTCTTTCGGGCCACGTGTCGACGATTTCGTTCCATAGACGGTTTGCGGAGACGATCCTGCCGTCTTCCTTGAGAGCCGCGACGGGAACGTCGAGCATCTCCAGCAGCGTCCCGAACCGCCGGGACTCGACGACGGCTCGCTGTTCGAGAACGAGGGAACGGACCCGTTCGATCAGGAGCTTGAACCCCTCGCCCGTCTCCGTCTTCCTGAAGTAGTCGGTCACACCGGCATGGATCGCTTCGCTGGCGATCGATTCGCTCCCCTCGCCGGTCAACATCACGAACGGGAGCGTCGGGTGGTGCTGACGGATCCGTTCGAGGAACTCGATCCCGGTCATCTCCGGCATCCGGTAGTCGGAGACCACGATGTCGGTCGCGGTTCCGTGCTCTAGCCGCCCGAGCGCGCGGGTCGGATCCGTCTCGACGGTCACGGACACGCCCTCGTACGCTCGTTCGAACCACCTCTGCAACAGCCGTCCGTACGACTCGTCGTCGTCCACGTGGAGGACGTTGATCTCCTGGCGCGGAGTGGTCTTTCGCTGCTCGTCTCGCTTCACACCTCCCGGCTGTTTCTCTCTCGGTTGACTCATTCTGCCCTCCACTGATCTGCACTACTCTGTCCCTCTGCTGGTCTGCACCGGCACCGGGCGGCGGCACGCCTCTTCGGACGTTCAGTGACTGGTCACCCACCTCACGCATCCAATCGTCTTAAATTTTCACTACTTTTTGGCAAATAGTCATGATATATTCAACCCGCGAAATTATAGTCGTATATTCTCTCGCTCTCTTCGCCGTGATCGGTAGCCCCTCTCGTATACACACTGGCGATGCGGTGTGTAACATGAAGGTGATCACAGATTTCCCGCCCGGTCACACGTAGTAGAACGCGCGGGACGACTCCGCACACTGTCTCTCGTACGAACCGTCCGGCGATGCCTGGATTCTGGGTCTGACGGTTGATGAGCCCTCCTCTGTCGTGACCGATCGCGACTCCGCCCGTCCACGGTCCGTCGGTTCGCGAACTCGGCAGCGTTTGGATTCGATCGTTCCACGCGCCGTGCGCCTTCGTTTCTGAACAGCAACCGCATTGAACGATGAACGCGTAACTCTCATTGATGTTGTGTCGAATACACAATGCAGGGGGATACACATGACAGCGACTTCATCCGACACTCGCATCGTGACGGTCGTTCTCGCCGCGCTCGCGGCGCTCGTCTTGCTCCCGCTCCTGTTCATGGGCGGCGGCATGATGGGCTACATGGGCGGACCGATGATGGGCGTCCAGGGGGGCATGTGGGGCGACGCCACGCCCGGCTGGGTGTTCGTCGTCAGCGCGGTGATGCAACTGGCGTTCCTCGCCGTCGTCGTCGGCGGGGCGTACCTCGTCTACCGGGCGTCGACCCGCGAGACGGAGGACGACGCGCTCGCCGAATTACGGCTGGCGTACGCTCGCGGCGACCTCGACGACGACGAGTACGAACGGCGGCGCGAGGTGCTCGAACGCGAGTGATCGAGTCGTCCCCGCTCGGCTTCCCCGACTCTCGAACGCACACGAGCCGTGGACACTGTGTGCACGCCCCGTGAAAGATGTCACCATTTATCATGAATGAGCGAGAATAGGGGTGAGTATGAGCAGTGAGACTTCCGAGACCGACGCGGTCGCGCTCGAACAACCCGGAATCGTCGAACTTGGCCTGCCCATTTCGGCGAGAGTCGTCCTCGTGGCCATGGCGGGCGGTTTGCTCGGGACCGTGTTGATGCTGCCCGTGCTGGTCGGGGTTCCGCAGGCGCTGGGGCTGTTCCGTACCGAACCCATCACCCAGTTCGCCGGCTTCGCGGCCTTCTTCGGGATCGAACCGACGGCCACGCTCGGCATGGTCGTCTTCGGCCTCGGCGGGACGTTCGTCCTCCCCCTCATCTTCCTCGTCGTGGGGTCGTTCCTCCCGCCGCGCGAACCGCGATACCTCCGCGGAATGACGTTCGCGACGTTCTTCTGGACCGGGTTCGCCCCGGCCTTCTGGCCCGGCACCGGCGCGCTGGCGGTCGCCGTCTTCCTCGTCGTCTCGCTCCTCGCCCACTGGGTGTACGGCGCGACCCTGGGGTACGTCCTCCACCGGACGACCGGCATCCCCCAGCACGACGTCTAGCGCGCTTCTCCACCCGTCTAGCCGTTCTCTTCACCTCCAGCGCCGCCTCCCGGCCCGAAACCGCTAAGTATCGCCCTAATTATTATTGCTGAAGGTTGTGTGTTACCAATGTCCATGCTCGTATCACACGGATTGTTTGGACTCCTCGCACAGTCGGGGCTCATCCCCAGGGGGACGCGGGTCTTCGTCTTCCAGCGCATCTTCGTCGTGTTCCTCGTCCTCGGCACGCTCGTCGGGGTGGTGGTCATCGGCTACATGCTGTACAACGCGTACAAGTACCGCGACACGGGGCAGGAGATCGGCGACGCGGACCGCATGGTGCTGGGCGAACTCCCGTCCGGTGGGGGAAAGGGGAAGAAACTGTTCACCTCGTTCGCGCTGAGCGCCGTCGTCGTCATCTCGCTCGTCGCGTGGACGTACGGAACGCTCCTGTACGTCGAGGAAGGACCCTCACAGGCCGAATCGATAGAGATCGACGTGGAAGGCTACCAGTTCGGCTGGCGCTTCGTCTACCCGAACGGTCACGTCGAAGATTCGACCGCCGACGGTGCGTTACGCGTACCGGTGGACGAGGCGATCCGGTTACGCGTGACCTCCACCGACGTCTTCCACAACTTCGGCATCCCCGCGATGAAGGTGAAGACCGACGCCATCCCGGGACAGACCTCCGAGACCTGGTTCGAGGCGAGCGAGACTGGGCGGTACACGGCGAACTGCTACGAGCTCTGTGGGGCCGGCCACTCATACATGACGGCCCCGGTCATCGTGATGGAACCGGACGAGTACCGCGCGTGGTACAATAATCTCAACGAGAGCGCATCATGAGCGACGACGAACCTACGACAGACGAGACGGGTATCGACAGTAACAGGAACGCCGACAGCACGAGCACCGACTCCACGAACGCGCACGCGACGGACGGCGGACAGCCCGACGGCGGCACCGTGAGCGGCGAACTCCCGGTTCCCGGCTCCGAGTCGAGCCACGACGACCACGCCGACCACGAGTTCCCCGGAACGAACTCGATCAAGCGGTGGCTCATCACGACCAACCACAAGGACATCGGCATCCTCTACGTGGTGACGTCGCTGTTCTTCCTCGTCCTCGGCGGGGTGCTCGCGTGGCTGATGCGCATTCAGCTGTGGGCCCCCAGAGCGGCCGGCGAGACCGTCATCAGCGCGGGCGCGTACAACCAGGCCGTCTCCGCGCACGGCCTGCTGATGGTCTTCTGGTTCCTCTCACCCTTCGCGTTCGGCTTCGCGAACTACGTCGTCCCACTGCAGATCGGGGCGAAAGACCTCGCGTTCCCCCGACTGAACGCCCTCAGCTACTGGCTCTACCTGGCGTCGGGGCTCCTGTTCATGGTCTCGTTCTTCCAGGGCGGGACGTTCGCGGGCGGCTGGACGATGTACGCCCCGCTGAACGTTCCCACCTTCACCCCCGACGTGGGCGCGTCCACCGCCGTCCTGGCGCTCACGCTCTTCGTCGCCTCTGTCACCGTCTCGTCGGTGAACTTCCTGACGACCATGCATCGGATGCGCGCGAAGGGGTTGACACTTCGTAATCTGCCGCTCTTTACGTGGTCCATCCTCCTGACGGTGTGGATGATGCTGTTCGCCTTCGCCGCCCTGCTCGCGGCGCTCATCATCCTCTCGTCGGACCGGTTGCTGGGAACGACCTACTTCGCGATGGAGTCGCCGGCGGGGTCGATCCTCTGGACGCACCTGTTCTGGTTCTTCGGCCACCCCGAGGTGTACATCGTCTTCTTCCCGGCGCTGGGCGTGATGGCCGAGTGCTTCCAGACCTTTACCGGTCGAAGAATCGTCGGCCGCAAGTGGTTCATCGCCGCGATGGTGCTCGTGGCGCTGCAGTCGTTCGTCGTCTGGATGCACCACATGTTCTTGACGACCATCAACCTCCAGATCAAGACGCTCTTCATGATCACCACCATCGGCATCTCGTTGCCCTTCGACCTGATGGTGTTCGCGCTCATCTACACCATGCTCAAGGGACGGATCCGCTTCACCACCCCGTTCCTCTTCTCGTTCGGTGCCCTGCTGTTGTTCATCATCGGCGGCATCACCGGCGTCTTCCTCGGCGCGGTCGTGCTCGACTACGAGTTCAGAGGCACCTACTGGGTGGTCGCGCACTTCCACTACGTGATGGTCGGCGGGATCACCGCTTTGGTGGGTGGGCTCTACTACTGGTTCCCGAAGATGACCGGCCGGATGTACGACGAGTTCTTGGGAAAACTCCACTTCGGCATCTACTTCGTCGGCTTCAACCTCCTGTACTTCCCGCTGTTCGTCGCGTGGGAGACTCCCAGACGAGTGTTCGACTACGCGCCCGGGCTCGAACCGTGGCACAAGATCGCGACGATCGGCGCGTTTATCCTCGGGGCGTCGTTCCTCATCATGTTCTACAACCTGACCAAGAGTGCCTTCGCGGGCGAGCCGGCCGACGCCAACCCCTGGGAGTACGGCACGACCGCCGAGTGGGCCGTCGACTCGCCGCCCTCGCTCGAAAACTTCCCCGGGACGCCGACCTACGAGAACGGGAAGCTGGAGTTCCTGAAGCCGTCCTCGTCTTCGTCGAGCGGTGCGAGCGCGCACACGGACGGCGGCACCCACACCGACGGCGGGGTGACGACGGGTGCCGGGGCGCTCGTTCCCGTCCGCGAGGTCGACGTCGTCGAAGACGACTTCCACGCGGACCACGCCAGCATCTGGCCGCTCGCGCTCAGCGTGGGGCTGTTCTTCCTCTTCCTCGGGCTGTCCGGGGTCCAAGAGGCCTCGTTCGGCGAGGGAATGATGGCGAACGTCTACATGGCCTCGGCGGCCGTCGGCGGCGCTGTCACCGTCGGTTCGCTGCTCTCGTGGGGGCTCGAACCGTTCACGGCCTTCCCCGGCGGCGAGGGGGAGGCGTGGCCCTTCGCTGGCGTCGAGAACGGCAAGGTCGGAATGTGGATCTTCCTCGCCAGCGACGTCGTCCTCTTCGGCGGCTTCATCGGCGCGTACGTCTTCACGCGCGTGGCGTTCGGCTGGACCGCCTGGGAGCCCGTCCCCAACAACCCGATTCCCGGGTTGATGAACACCTACCTCCTCCTGACGAGCAGTTTCACCGTCGTCCTCGCCCTGGTGGCGGCCGAGAAGAAACACAAATGGGGCGTGGTGGCGACGCTCACGGCGACGTTCTTACTCGGCGTGGGCTTCCTCGGCAACAAGGCCATCGAGTGGAACCACCTGCTCCACGAGGGGATGTGGCTGTCGACCAACGTGCGGACGTCGACGTTCTTCCTCACCACGGGGCTGCACGCGGCACACGTCATCGTCGGCCTGTTCATCACCGCCTTCCTCATCGCGCGCGCCTGGCGGGGGGCGTATCTGGAGGACAACCGCTCGCTGGAGTACTTCGGCCTCTACTGGCACTTCGTCGACATCGTCTGGCTGTTCTTATTCCCGCTCTTCTACATCCTGTGAGGTGACAAAGATATGACATCAGCTAAACTGTACACGATAATCTTCGCGTTCCTGTTCGTCTCGGCGACGGTGCAGGTGCTGGTCGAGTTCGCCGGGCTGTCGTACTGGCTCGCGTTCGGCCTCATCATGGTGCTGTCGGCCGTGAAAGCGGTGATCGTCGCGGCGTACTTCCAGCACCTCCGGTGGGAGCCGCGCTCGCTGACGTACCTCGTCGGCATCGGCCTCGCGGCGGCGCTGGCGCTCACGCTCGCGGCGTCGTACTCTATCCTCTGACCGGCGTCTTCACCGTCACTTCTTTTCCTCCTCGTTCCGCCGCGGACTCGACCCGGGCGAGTGCTGGCGCGGCCGAGTCGACTGTGAACGACCCCCGACCGACTCATCTTTCGCCATCGTCCTCAGTACCTGGCTCGTGCCCGTCTTTCGGTCGAGAGCAGGAGTATCGAATCGAACGTGTGTCCCGGGGACAGTCGAGTCACACCGGGACGACGCCGAAGACGACCACGAGGTAGTAGACGGAAACGCCGAGCATCACGGCCCCGGTGACGCGGTTGACCAGCGATTGGTGGGCGGTGAGGCTCCGTACGACCCGCGACTGCCACCGGTCGGAGACGGTCGCCAGCGCGACCAGCGGGGCGGCGATTCCACACCCGAAGGCGAGGAAGTGCAGGAGGCTTCCCACGGGCTCGGTAAAGAGGAACGCGCGGGCGAAGAAGACCGCGATGAAGCCGGGGTTGCACGGGACGACGATGGCACCGAAGAAGAAGCCGTACCCGAACGCCGACGCGACGGGGTGGGTCGTCTGTGGCGGTTCGACCGCGGGGAAGAGGTGGGCGAACTCGACGTCGGCGAGCAACAACAGACTCCCGACGGCCAGCAGTCCGAACGCGACCGGCGAGACGATGCCGACGACCCGCGTCAGCGACGTCTCGAGGAGCGTCGAAAAGAGGAGTCCCAGCCCCAGCATGAACGCGAGGACGCCCGCGGCGACGAGCCCGCCCAGGAGGGAGCTGGGGAGTCGCCGCTCGGCCGACTGATGCGAGAGGTACGCGAGGAACCCCGGGTACAGCGGGAGGACGCAGACGGCCGTCAGCGGCGTCGCGAGGCCGAGCGCGAACGAACTGCCCAGTTGCGTGGCCGTCGCCATTCTAACACCGCTCGAACGCCGTCGCGAGGTCGCCGGCCGACTTCACGCCCCGTCCTTCCGCGAGCGAGGCACCGCCATCGGGACAGACCGTGACGACGGGCGCAGCCGGCGCGTTGGTGACGACGCTGCCGAATTCCTCGACGAGTGCGCGCGTCATCGACGACGGGGCGACGGCGTAGTGCCAGTCGAACCCGTGCTCGCTCGCGTGCTCGCGGACCTGCTCGGCGTCCTCGTTCGGGTCGACGTTGAGGCTGACGGCCGCGACGTCGTCCATCCGGTCGACGAGCGCGCCCATCTCCTCTTGCTGGCGCGTACAGACGGGACACCAGACGGCGAAGAACTCGACGAGGACCGGTCGCCCGGCGAATCCCTCGATGGTGAAGGTCTCGTCGGTAGTGACGTCCGTCAGCTCGACCGCACGCCAGTCGCCGACGGCTGGTGCCGTCCCCGTCGTGGTCGTCGGCGCGTCGGCGGTCTCACCGACCGTCGTCGGGGTGGTGGCCGCGCTCGCGCGGTCGCCGTCGGTTCCCGCCGTACAGCCGGCGAGGGCGGTGAGGACTGCTCCGACACCGCCTCTGAGCACGGCTCGTCTCGACCGATCCGTCGTCGCGGGTGTCGTCGACATAACCTGACGGACGCGGACGGACCGAATAGCCGTTTTTCAAACTCTCTTCCAAATCTCACTCTATTCGCCGGCCGCGCCCCCACTCGCGGCTGGTGCATCGCGGGGTGGGGGATCTCGGTTCCGCGGCGCGGACCGCCTTCGGGAGACGCACCGACGGACAGCCTGTCGCGACAGCCACGACGCTCACGTCTGCTCCGCTGTTCGTGGCGATACCGGCTATCGGTACGGTGAATCGACTCGGGGCATTCACCTCGACATCTTGACAAAAGCAGGGCCTCTACCGCGTCCCCCGCTTACGAGTCGATGAGTCGGTCGTGGCGGTAGTCACACACCTCGCAGAAGAACTGCGCGAGGCCGGCCGGTTGCGTCCCGCTGAACAGCATCTCCGTATCACACGACGGGCAGTACTCGGGCGAGATCTCCGTGGGTCGTTCGATTTCCATGTGTGGTACTGTGTCGCGACCCTATTAAATCATGACCTTTCACAGTAGTATTTTCTCAGCTCGCTGTAGATTTTGGTCCAAGACGTATCGATAAAATAAGGGGACTCGTGTCGTTTCCCACACGAGCGGGGGATTAAAATCGTCCGCGCGCGACGCGGGAGTATGGACGAGACGGGGAAACCGGCGCCCGACGCGCGGGGAGCAGGCGGACTGGACCGGACCGCACTCGGGTACGCCCTGCTGTTTTCGGTCCCCGTCTGGATCGGCGTCACGGTGATGATGCTGAAGGTGACGGGGGGACGCCCGCTCGCGCTCGTCGTCGCCCCCGGGCTCGTCGTCGGTGGCGGCGTCTTCGCGCTCGTCGTCCTCGCCGCCCGCGGCGGGTACGACACGCGGTGAGGGCGGTAGTTCCGCCCTCCGACCGGTCGCCGGAAGTCGGAACCGTTCACGACCTGCTCGGCCCTCGCGTCGAGCACGGACCCCTCGCCGTCGAGCACGGACCCCTCGCCGTCGAGTCGTTGCCGGCCGGACGCTGAGGCCGTCGACGAGGCCGAGTCAGTTGTCGGCCGGTGTCACGTCGTCCTCCGGAGCAGCCAGCGTGAACGGCGTGATCGCGATGGTTCGCTCGGCGACGCTGGCGAGTCGGAGCACGTACGCGAACAGCACAGCCAGCGGTGCGACGGCGACCGTGACCGCGGCCGGGACGAACGCGAACAGCATCTCGGGGGAGAAGACGTCGAATCCGACGGCGAAGGTCCGGAGCATGAACACGGAGACGATCACCGCCGGCACCCCGACGTAGAGGAGGTTCCGGGAGAGCGCCGCCAGTTCCTGCTGGACGTACACGGTCTTGAGGTACTGGCGTGCGACGTCGATCTGCTTGAGCCGAACCACGAGGTCGTCGAGCGCCTCGTTGACCTCCTCCGGGTAGGCGTCGCCGTGTTTCGCACGGAGCTGACGAAGCCGATAGATCGACTCTCCGTGGTTCGTCGAGAGCGTGACCGCCAGCGCGCCGAACACCGACACGTCCGGGTTCGCCACCGACTCGATGACCGCGTCGATCTGTTCGTCGAGCCGCTCCGTGTGTGCGAGCAACTCCTCTCGTCGCCCCTCGTCGACCGCGTCGAAGTGCTCCTGGGCCCGATCGATGATGTCCGAACTCGAGTCGTGGAGCATGTGGAGGAACTCCGTCGGCGTCACGGGGGCGACCTCCAGATTCATCGTCTCCTCGATAGCCTCCCGGTACGCGTTCGTCCCTTCGATCTGCTCGCGGAGTTCGCCCGGGCTTCCGAGCTGGCGCGAGATGACGAGCTGGGAGATCGAGAGGATGATCGTTATCAGCGTGAAGTTGCCCCCGACGAGCGCGCTGAACAGGTAGAGAAGCGGTGCGACCTGTTCCTGGTTGACGCCGCCGATGAACACGTCGACCCCCACGAGCAGTCCGTACACGATTCCCAGCAGTCCCGCCGCGATGAGGAGTCGGCTCCCGGTGACGAAGACGAACCGCCAGGTGACGAAGAGCCACCCCCGGTCGTCGTGGTCGGGGACTGTCGGCGAGTAGTCGCTCACCGTCGGTTCACCGATAGCCGACACCCGAATCCGTTCCGTCGTCGGGTGGACCGACCGGCTCCGTCGAGGCGGCGGTTCCTGCAGCTCCGTCGATGTGTGTCTGGAGAGTCATCGCTCGGATTCACACGTGCATGGAGACACACGACCCGCCTCGAAAGGTTGTCTGCTGGTCTTTGCAAGTCGCGTCCTCGTCCCGGGAGAGCCCGTTCGGTCGGTTCGCTCGTCCGCCGAGCGAGCGACCGCTCGCAACGCCGTGAGGATCTCGACGCGAACCGTCGGACGTTTCGACGAAGAGGCGTGACGAAGGGCGAAGCTGCCGGCTCCCTCCCGTTCTCTCACGTCAGAGAAACGGACGATCGTCACGTTCGTCGCCCCGCCGGTTCCGCACCGGGGAGACGTCGAACGCTCGACACCGTCTCGCAACGTCACTCTCCACGGTCGCTCTCACTCCTCTCCGACCGCGACCGCAGCGCGGACGCTCCGGCGTGAAACACCGCGGCGTCGCGTCGAGAGCGCCGTTACAGGTCCGACGCGAGTCGGACTTCGTCGTCGGTCACTGTCGCGACGGCCTCCTCCTGGAGCGGGTAGCCGTCCTCGTCGTCGATGTTCTCCCACCCGAGAGCCGTGGTGAGCTTCGTCGTGATCCCGGGGTCGGGGTCGACGTACGCCGTCCCGTGTTCGACCGCGCTGACGATACCGACTTCGTCGCCGTCGCCGTTGATAACGCTCTTCCCGACGTCTTCGTCCGTGAATTGGACTGATTGCATTGCGTCTTCTCCTTCCGCGGTGGCGCAATTGCGCCTGCTGCTTGCACCTGCGTCCGCCGGTCGAGTCGGCCGTTCGCGCTCGTGTCGCTGTCTTCTAGGGAAGTGACAGTGGCAAGCAAACGAAAACTTCTCGTATCTCGGCACGTGGTGGTACAACCATGCCAACCATCGTCTCCGGCACCGTCCCTGCGGACGAGTTCGCGCTCAGCTACTCGCTGGAAACCCTCCCGGAGTTGATGTTCGAGATAGAGCGGGTCGTCTCCAGCGGCACCGACGCGCTGATGCCGCTGCTGTGGGTACGCGGCGCCGACAGAGACCGTGTCGAGCAGACACTCGAGGACGACCCCACGACCGACGACGTCAGGATCCTCGGTGATTTCGGCGACGAGTGGCTGTTCCGGATGGAGTGGGTGAGACACATCGACCTCATGATCCAGATGCTCGTCAACAGCGAGGCGACCGTCCTCGACGCGGTCGGCCACGAGAGCCAGTGGCGTCTCCGGGTGCTCTACCCGCGTCGGTCGCTCTTCTCCGAGACCCACGACTTCTGCGAGGAGCACGGTCTCAATTTCGACGTCCGGTCGATCCGCGAACTCGACGCCGAACCCGCCGGCCGGTACGGACTCACGAAGGATCAGTACGAGGTCCTCGCCACGGCGGCGTCGAAGGGCTACTTCGAGGTCCCGCGCGCCGTGACACTTCAGGAGCTCGCCGAGGAGTTCGACGTCTCCCACCAGGCGGTCTCCGAACGCCTCCGCCGGGCGATAGACGCGCTCGTCGAGGACACGCTGTTCGTCGGCATGAACGAGCTCGGATCCGATCAGTGATACGGCCGGCCGTGGCCGCATGAAGACGTTCGCCACTCCCCAGTGCCGAACCCGTGCACCGACGGTCAGTCGACAGTACGGGCGGCGGAGGCAACCAACGCTTAATACTGTGTAGTGGTACCATCTCACACATGGCCGAGACCGTCTGGGTCCCGTTCGTCGGTGCCACGGTAGGTGCCGTCGGGCTGGTGACCGTACTCTTCGCGCTGTACAGCCGGAACCGTCCCGCCGCGATGCAGGGTCCGCTCGGCACCGGCGTCTCCCTGCTCACCATCACCGCCGGGGTGGCCGTGCTCCTGGTCGGCGAGGCCGCCCACGGTGCCGGCGCGCTCGTCTACGTGGGCGGCGTCGTCGCGCTCGTCGGCGTCGCCCTCCTCACCGGCATCGTCGCCATCGTCCCGCACCCCGAGGGAGAGGCGGAGACCGGTCACTGACGGGCTCGTCTGTCGTCCGAGCGCGTCCCCTCTCCCCCTGCCCGGATGACGGACGCGTCGGTCGGTTCAGCCGGCGATGCTGAACGCGACGATCGAGGAGATGACGAACGCCGCGTACAGCGCACCGAGGGCGAACAGCACCTTCAGGTGGTAGACGAACAGGTCGTCGGACTCCTCGTCGAGCACCGCCTCGTAGGTCTCGCGCTCCCCTGTCGTCGCGCGATCCGGATGCACCTCCACGACGTGTAGCACCCGGAACCGTTCGCGACGGAACGGGCGCTGACAGTACGGGCAGGTCGCTTCGGGGGGCTCTCCCTCGGGAACGGCGGTTTCGGGGTCGGGGTGGGGTTTCATCTCGTGACTCAGGTGACGGGCGCGGCGAACGGCTGGGCGACGATCCAAAGGCTCGTCATCGTGTAGGCGACCATCACGACGACGAACGGGTACTGGCTCCGGATGGGCTGGAGCCGCCCGGAGAACAGTTCGAACGCGCGGGCGTGGGCGACCCACACGGCGAGGAGGTGGCCGAGGACGACGAACCCCAGCTGGAGGCTCCCGAACCACGCCGGCAACGAGAGGAGGGGGACGCTCGTCGGAGCCGAGAGCGGCGCGAGCGCGAGTGTCCCGAGCGCGGGCGCGAGCGAGAGGAAGTAGCCGAGGAAGTGTGCGACGTGATAGCCCGCGGCGATGGGAACGAGCGCGGGAGCGAACCAGCCTGCGACGAACCGGGTGGTGACGTACGTCTCGGCCGTCTCTCCCACGAACCGCGTCGAGACGCGGTAGACGAAGAGGAAGAGACCGAAGCCGACGACGGCGGTGACGAGGTGGGTGAGAGGCGGGGGCGTCGGTAGGCTGCGGACGACGCCGTTCCACGTGGGCGTCGAGACGAGGCCGTCGTACGTCGTCACCCAGAGGAGCGCGACGACGAACGCGACGTCGTCGCGTCCCATCGCGTGCGGGTAGCGAACGAGCGCCGTCCCCGGGAGCGTCAGCGTCGCTCCCTCCGCGGATTCTTCGGCGGTCGCTGTCGTCCGCCGGGCGAGTGCAGGTTCCTCTGTCTCGCCCCCTTCCGTCCCGTCGTCGTGTCGACTCTCGGGGAGGGCGACGCCGCCGTCGCGAGCCGCCCGCGGGCGGTTCCGGGCGGTTTCCGGCCGGGTGGTCGGGTCATCCCGTCGAATCGGGGCCACGAGTCCGTAGAGCCGGAACACGCGCGCGACGGGGTCGACGCGGTCGAACCACACGCGGCCGTAGATGGCCGCCCCGACGAGCGTGACGAGGGTGTAGCCGACGACGACGGCGACGAGCGTCGACGGCCGTTCGCCGACGGGGCTGACGACTTCGAGCCACACCAGTCCGAGGAGGCCGGCGACGCTCGGCCACGCGCCGAGCGAGTCCGGGAGCGTTCGTCGGTCCGCGTCGACCCGTCCGCGCACGCGGTCGCCGAGCGACGAGAGCGTCAGCCACGGGTTCAGAAGCGGCCAGCTGTCGGCGAGGAGGTACGTCGACATGGTGTAGCCGGCCCACCAGCCGACCCACACGGTCAGCACGGCGAGGTTCAACAGCGGGTCGCGCGGCCCCACGACACCGACGACGAGGACCGTGAGGAGGCCGAGGACGCCGAGTGCCCGAACGAGAGGGAGAATGCGACGGAGTCCCCCCACGGGGAGGCGGAGTCGGCGGTCGTTGACCTCCCTGATGACGTCGTGGTCGGTGACGAACGTGGCGAAGAGAAACGAGGCGGCGACGACGCCCCCGCCGGTGACGAGGACGAGCCAGAACGGCGCCTGCGCGGACTGGAGCGATCCGCTGAGCGAGCCGGCGTGGGCGAGCGCTGGTCGAGAGAGCCCACAGAGAACGAGGAGGCTGCCGGCGACCGCACCGGTCGCGCGTATGCCGACGAGACGCCGTCGGCGCGGTCCACCGAGGCTCCTCGGTCGGTCGGCGGTCACGACGCCCCACCGAGACTCGGACGGAACGCGAGCAGGAGGACGCTCCCCACGAAGACGGCGGTCGAGAGGTCGACCGAGAGCGTCGAGAGCGCGGCGACGACGCTCGCTCCGCCGACGAGGCCGGCTGCGACGGCTTGCGTCCGGCGGCTCGCGGGCCGTGGAGTGACGTGGACGACGCCCACGACGCCGACGTTGATCCAGACGAACGGGTAGAGCAGGTATCGAAGCGACTCCACGCGGGTGTTCGAGAGCAGCAGGTAGCCGACGAGGCCAGCCGCCTCGACGGTGACCAGTAGCGTGAGCCACCACAGTTCTGGCCGCTGGAGCCACCGTCCCCCGAGAGCGACGCGCGTCTGGTGTCGCATCGGCGGCGGCTCAGATCATCCCCATGAGCTTCGCCACGACGACCAGGATGAACGCCAGCCCGAGAGCCCACGACCCGAGCGCGGCGGCGGCGGCGTTCCCGAGGCCGCGGCCCCGCGCGGCGATGAACGTCCCGAAGAAGAGGTAGCCGACGGCCACCAGTCCACCTGCGACCAGGAGAACGATACCCCCCAGCTGGACGGCGGACTCGGAGACGCCCCCGCCGACGAACGCGATGGTCGCCCCGCCGAAGACGGCGATCGCCGCGACGAACGCGAGCACCCACACCGTCGGGTTCTCCGCCAGTTCGACCAGTCCGGAGCGGCCGTCCCTCGTAGCACCCCCAACCGCCGCGGGCGTGTACTGTCGCCACCCGCGACCGCTCAGGAAGACGACCGTCGCGACGAGCACCACTCCAGTCAGGACGCTGAGAAGGAACATTGATTGAGCCATGTGAACAGTCCTCTATGACGATTGATTATTCTATACCGGAACATAAATCGTTCGGCGCGCGTCGGAGACGAGAGGGGTTCGGTCCCGTTTCCTCGGTTCGTCTCTGGGCCGCGGTCGAGTGGGGTATTCTCACGAGATAGTATTTAGGTCTGGCTCCCATAACCGACAGACGTCGTGTACGGGAAACCAGCTCCCATTCGTTTCGAGACGGGACCGGCACCCGGTACGGACCGCCACGGCCGAGCGACGCAGCGACACTCCGTCTCGGTCGCAGTCACCCCCTCCGCGTCGACGGACACAGACGGCAGGTGAGCGGAGGGTCACGATGAGTTCTGCGACGACTCGTTCGCTTCTCGACGTACTCTCGGACCTGTTCTTCGTCTTCGACGAGGACGGCCGGCTGGTCGAGTGGAACGAGGCCGCGGCCGAGGTGACGGGCTACTCCGACGAGGAGCTTCGCTCGATGTCGCCGGTCGACTTCTTCGACGGAAGCGACGTCGAGGCGGTCGAGCAGGCGATCCGAGAGGTGCTCGAAACGGGTGACGCGACGGTTCAGGCGGACCTCGTCACCGCCGACGGCGAGCGTGTCCCGTACGAGTTCAGCGTATCGAGAGTGATCGACGACGACGGCGACCCGGTCGGCTTCGCGGGGATCGGTCGCGACTTCACCGAGACGCTGCAAGAGCGCGAGCGGCTCCACCGACGCGAGCGGACGCTGCGGACGATGCACCAGATAGTCGCCGACCGCGACAGTCCCTTCGAGGAGCAGGTGGAGGCGCTGCTCGATCTCTGCCGGGAGGAGATCGGCGTCGAGTACGGGACGCTCTCACACATCCACGGCGACGACTACATCTTCGAGGTGGTGAGCGCCGCCGACGACTCCATCGAAGTCGGCGACGTCATCCCGGTCTCCGCGACGAACTGTGAGATCGTCGCCACGACCGAGCGGCGACTCGTCGCGAGTGACGTCGGTCGCGACGTCGCCGACGCGGACGAGCGAGCGGGCTACACCGAGTGGGGGATCGAGTGTTACCTGGGCGCACCCGTCTTCGTCGACGACGCGGTGTACGGCACGTTCTGCCTGTACGGGAAGAGTCCACGGACCGAGGAGTTCTCCGAGTGGGAGGTGACGCTCGTCGAACTGATGAGCCGGTGGGTCAGCTACGAACTGCAGCGGCGGTCGACCCGCGAGCGACTGAAGCGGCAGAACGAGACGCTCGAACGGTTCACATCGATGGTCTCTCACGACCTGCGCAGCCCGCTGAACGTCGTGTCCGGCTCGCTCGATCTGGCCGAGCGGACGGGCGACCCCGAGCACTTCGATCGGTGCCGCCAGGCCGTAGAGCGCATGGACGCCCTCGTCGGCGACCTGCTCTCGCTCGCCCGTGCCGGAATGGAACTCCGCGAGATGACCGACGTCGACCTCGGCACGCTCGCCAGCCAGTGCTGGCAGACGGTTCCCACGTCGCGCGCGACGATACGGGTCGAGACCGATGTCGTCGTTCGCGCCGACGAGACGCGGCTCCGACAGCTCCTCGAGAACCTCTTTCGGAACTCGGTCGAACACGGCTCCACGAACAGTCGACCGCAAGCCGACGATTCGGTCGAGCACGGTTCGGTGGGGGACACCGAGGCCCACGGCGAGGACGAGGGCGGTCGCGATGACGACCGCGTCACCGTTACCGTCGGCGACCTCGACGGCGGCTTCTTCGTCGAAGACGACGGCCAGGGAATCCCGCCGGACGAGCGCGACCGCGTCTTCCAGAGCGGGTACTCCTCGCAGCGCGAGGGGACCGGGTTCGGGCTCGACATCGTCCGGCGCGTCGCAGACGTCCACGGCTGGGAGGTGACACTCGCCGAGAGCGTCGAGGGCGGGGCACGGTTCGAGTTCACCGGCGTGACGATGGCCGACTAGTCTCTTCCCGTTGCGTCTTCGGCGTCACCCTCGATGTCGACACCACGGAACTCGAACCGGGCACCCCCGGTCTCGCTCTCGGTCGCCGTGACCGTCCACCCGTGCGCCTCGACGATGCGCCGAACGATGGTCAGACCGAACCCCGTCCCGCCGGCCGAGGACTTGTGTCCCGGCTCGAAGACCGTCTCGCGTTCCGGTTCGGGGATGCCGGGCCCGTCGTCCTCGACGTAGATGCCGTCGTCCCCGAGGCGCCCGACGCGGACGGTCACGCTCGGCCCGCCGTGGGCGATACTGTTGCTGAAGAGGTTCTCGAAGACGTGTCTGAGCCGGTCCCGGTCGCCGTGGAGGGTGAACTCGTCGACGACTTCGAGGGCTGCATCCGCCACGTCTACCGTTCCCCAGGACTGGCCGGTCAGCCCGGAGATGGCGATCGGCTCGGTCTCCGCGACGGTCTCGCCGTGTCTGGCGAGCGTCAGCGTGTCGTCGACGATGGCCTCGATGCGCAACAGCGACCGCAGGACGGGCGGGAGGTGTTCGCTCTCGGACCCCGCTTCGAGCAGCTGAACCCGACCGAGCGCGACGCCGAGCGGGTTGCGGATGTCGTGGGAGATGACGCTCGCGAACTCGTCGAGTCGCGCGTTCTTCCGGCGGAGTTCCTGCTCGTACTCGACCCGTTCGGTCACGTCGCGCGCGATGCCGACAACTCGGGTGACCTCGCCGTCGACGACGACGGGCGCGAGCCGGGTCTGCCAGACGCCGTCGACGCCGCGGGGCGTCACCGACTCGTCGTACGTGACGGACGAGCGCGTCTCGACGCAGCGTCGGTAGTGCACCTCGGCCACCTCCCCCGTCTCCTCGCCGAGCACCTCGCGTGGGGTCCGTCCCTTGACTGACGCGGTCGTGAGTCCCATCCGTTCCTCGTGTGACGGGTTGAGTCGGCTGTAGCGGAACACCGGGTCGTCGTCCTCGTCCCACTCGACGTCGACGAGGAAGATGCCGTCGTCGGCGTTCTCGAACACGGCCTCGTACTCCTCGGTCAGTGCGCGCCGTTCTTGCTCGCGTCGCTTGCGCTCGGTGATGTCTCGGGTGACGACGACGACCCCCTCGACGTCGCCGTCAGTGGGACGCACGCAGGTCGACTCCAGCCACACCCACGAGCCGTCGGCCTGTTGGCCGCGGTACTGGTAGACGTGCTTCTCCCCGGGGTTCGCGAGCGCCCGCTCGAACGTCCGCTCGGCTTCGGCCCTGTCGTCGGGGTGGATTCGATCGAACGCGCTTCTGCCGACGAGCGACTCCGGGGCGAGGCCCCCTTCGTGATATGCCGCCATGCTACTGTACTGGATGACACCGTGGTCGTCGACGACGCTGATGACGTCGGAGCTGTTCTCGACGAACGCGCGGAACCGTTCGAGTTCGCGCTCGCGCTCCTTGCGCTCGGTGATGTCCTGGAAGGCACCCCGGAGGACCCTCCCGTGCTGCCCGTCGTTCCAGACGACCTCCCCGTGGCTCCGAACGTCGCGGATCTCGCCGTCCGTGCGCACGATACGGAGGTCGAGGTCGAACCCCTCGCCCTGTTCGAGTGCGTCCTCGACGGCCGTGGCGATCACGTCGCGGTCGTCGGGGTGGTAGAAGTCGATCGCCTCCGACACCGTCGGTTCATACGAGTCGCCTACGCCGTGGATGGCGCGGACGCCGTCGGACCAGAACAGGCGGTCAGCCGCCGGGTCGTACTCCCACATGCCGACGTCGACCAGATCCTGGACGCTGTCGAAGAGGTACTCCTGCCGTTCGGGTTCTCGCTCGCGCTCCTTGCGGTCGGTGACGTCGACGAGTGAGAGCGACAGGCCGCCCTCGGCGGGGTGGGCCCGGATTTCGAGCCAGCGGTCCCGCCCGGCGTCGTAGTGCTCGAACGTGGTCCGGCTTCCCGTCTCGATCGCCGTTTCGAGCCGTTCTATGACCGCGTCGTCGCCGTCGAACGACTCCGACACGCTCGTTCCTTCCAGTGCGTCCGGGTTCCGACCGAGCAACTCCGCGGCCGCGTCGTTGACGACGGTGTACCGAAGGTCTGCGTCCACCGCGGCGACGCCGTCGGTGACGCGTTCGAGGGCGTCACAGAGCGTGAGGACGCGTCCGGCGGAGTTCTCCTGGGTCATGCGCCGTGTTGTCCGCACGTGAGAATAAACGTTGGTTGAGTCCGAATGACACGACCGGTGGAGTGACCCCGCGTCGGCCGCGTGTCTGACGGAAGTTCAAGTACCGGTGGGCGGTAGCTCCCAGCACGCGTCCCGGGAGAGACACGACAGACGATGGGCATCCTCACACGACTCAGATCCTTCCTGTTTCCGGACTCGGCACCGGCGGTCATCGGCCTCTACGGCCCGCCGAACGCCGGCAAGACGACGCTCGCGAACTGTATCGCCGCCGACTGGGCCGACGTCTCCGTCGGCGAGGCGAGCGAGGTCCCCCACGAGACCCAGCGCGCCCAGCGCGCCGACGGCATCGAAATCGACCACGAGGAGGGGAGCGTCACCGTCAGCGTCGTCGACACGCCCGGCGTCGCGACGGAGGTCGACCACGCCGACTTCTTCGAACACGGCCTCGACGAGGCCGACGCACAGGCACGCGCTCGCGGGGCGACCCGCGGTATCGGCGAGTCGATGCGCGTCCTCCGCGAGGAGGTCGGGGGCGTCATCTACGCCCTCGACTCGACGCAGGACCCCCGCGCACAGGTCAACGACATGCTCCTCGGTATCGTCGAGAACCAGGGGCTTCCGCTCGTTCTGGTCGCCAACAAGATAGACCACGCCGCCGCCGACGTCGACGCGATGGTCGAGGCCTTCCCCCACCACGACGTCGTCCCCGTCTCGGGGCTCACCGGCGAGAACACCGAGGCGCTGTACACGGCCATCGCGGAGCGATTCGGCTGAGTCGTCTCCTGCCGTCGGCCATCCCTGTGTGAGGGCACTCCGGCGGGTCGAAAACGCACCACAGACCGACAGCCGGCGGTGTCAGTCGGACGAGTGCTCGTTCGGCTCCGCCGGTTCTTCGGATTCGGTTCCCGGGAGACCGGTCAGCGCGGTGGGGGGCTCCGAGGGCAGTTCGCCACCGCCGCCGCCGACGTCGACGACCACCCCGTCTTCGGGGTCGGTCTCGGTCCGCTGCCGTCGGCCGGCCGCGTGGGCCGGGGCGGGGTCGACGGACTCGACCGCGGCGTTCTCGTCGACGCGCCCGAGTCGGTCACGGATCACGTCGGCGAAGTCGGCCGGCTCGTACACCGAGCGGACCGTGACCGAGAGGTCGCCGCTCGCGCCCGCCCGGACGGAGACGCTACCGAGTCCGAACAGGGCGTCCCACGCCGACTGCCGCTCCTCGACGGCGCGCACCTTGTCGAGCGGGACCTCGGTCCGAACCAGCGACAGGAACCGGTACTCCTCCAGTATCCGCCTGTTCGTGACGAGGTAGGTCGTGAGCGTGTTCCGCCAGTACTGGTGGAGGCCCGTCGACAGCAGGTACAGCCCGACCGCGAGCGCGACGGTCGGGTAGACGAGCGGGTGCTCGGTGGCGTACAGCAGGGACAGCCCCGCGCCGAGGAACGGCACCCCGGCGAGCGCCTTCGTGAGCGCGCTCCGCTGGGCGGGGTTGCGGTCGTCGACGACCCACTCGTCGTCTCGCATCGTCGGCTGGTCGGGCATCGCGACGAACTGGACGTACGCGCCGAACCCGGCGACGAACAGGCCGAAGACGGCCAGCGCGACGCCGGCGGTGGGCGGAACCGTCGGCTGGTTCGCCGTCAGCGGGTACTGCGTCTGGAGCGCGACGAGATACGCGCCGACGGCGACCAGCGGAAGGCCGAAGAGCGAACTCCACACCGCGGGGAGACCGCGCGTCATCGCCGCCCCCGGTACATCTCGTAGACGATACCGAAGCCCGAGAGGAGCACCCCGAGGAGCGTGAGAGACACCTCGCCGAAGGGACTGCCGCCGCATTCGCTGAAGAAGCCCCGCTGGCAGGTCGCGTCGCTCTCGCTCCCGTCGGCCGTCGTCGGTGTCGGCGTGGGGGCCGGAGGCGACGGCGATTGCGTGGCCGTCGACGTCACGGCGAACGTCGGCGGGGGCGTGGTCGGCGTCTGCGTCCGCGTCGAGGCGTGAACGGTCACGGGTCGCGTCACGAGCGCCTCGTCGCCGACGCGGACGCTGTGGGTCGTCTGCTGTGACGACAGCGGGACGGCCGCGCGCTCGACGTCGTCGTACGGCACGCGGAAGCGGACCGTCCGCTGCTCGCCGATGGGGACGCGGACCCACTCGGTTTCGACGACCGAGCCGTCGACCCAGTAGGCCACCTGTCCCTCGAAGTGGGCCGTGTCGACGTTTCGAACCGTCAGATTCACGCTGTGCGAGTCGCCGGGTCGCACGTCGTCGACCGCGTCGAACGACTCGACCGCCAGCGACGACGCGTCGGCGTGCGGTCGCTCGACGACGCGGACGGCACCGCCCGCGCGGTCGCCGCCGGTGACGACGGCGTGGTCGTACGTCGTCTCGTTGTCCACTGGTCCGACCACCGCTTCGACGTCCGCGAGGGAGACCTGGAAGGCGACCTGTCGGGTGTCGTTCCCCGAGACGGTGACCGCCTTCTCGGCGATGGACCGCCCGGCGAACGCGTAGGCCACCTGTCGCGTGACGGCGACGCTGCCGGGGTTCTCGACCGTCGCGAGGACGAGGTACGGTTCGCCGTGTGAGACTTCGGTCGGTGCCTCGACGCGCTCGACGGTGAAGTCGACGTCGGGCGTCACCCGGAGCCGAGACGCGATGCCGGCACCCGACTCGTTCCGGACGCCGTGGACGTGAGTTCCCGGTTCGATCGAGTCGTGAACCGCGCGGATCTCGTCGGCGGTGACGGTGATGGTGAGGAGCGTCGTCGCTCCTGCATCGAGCGTCGCGGTTCGCGTCGCGACCGTCTCGCCGTCGAACGAGTACCGGAGCGTCTCGGTACCCCGCGCCGACCCGCGGTTCGTGACCGCGGCGGTGACAGTCACGTTGTCGCCCACGCGGACGCGCGGCGGCGCGGACAGGTTCGAGACGACGAACGCCGACTCGCCCGGCGTCGTGGTCGGGATCTGCGTCGCGCGGTCGGTCGTCTCCGTCTCGTTCGACTGCGATTCGTTCGACTGCGATTCGTTCGATTGCGGGCCGGCCGTTGTATCGGCCTCTGTTCCGTCTGGGCTGGACTCGGACTGTGCTGTCACGGACTCCCCGGCCACCGGCGTGACCGCGACCGCGACCAGCACGAACGCGAGCGCCACCGCGACGACGATGGAGGGCCAGTCGTTGCTGGAACGCATAGCCGACCGAATCCACGGACCTCACATAAGGGCGCGGTGCCCCGTATCAGACGTGATATCATCGTATTGATAGAATTAGAAGAAAGTATCCTAGACGCGTATTTCCTGTCTCGTATAGAGTGTCCTTTCTCCGTCCTGGCCGCGAAGCACAGGAGCTATTGTCGTGGTGGGCGGCGGTCGACACGTCGTGCCCTCCACCACCGTTCACGACTCGCTGAGGACGGACACACATCGACTCCCGGACGGTCGAACAGTGGCGTACACGCGCTGTGGTGACCCCGACGGCGCACCGGTACTCGTTCACCACGGCACGCCCGGCTCGCGCCTGTTCGCGGCGCTCTTGGACGACGCTGCCCGCGACACCGGAGCGCGGCTCGTCGTCCCGGACCGCCCCGGATACGGCGGGTCGTCGCCGCCGCCGACCGGCTGGGACTGGTCGGACTGGCGAGCCGACTGCGCGGACCTCCTCGCGGCCGAATCGCTCGACGACGTCGCGACGCTGGGCTTTTCGGGCGGCGGCCCGTTCGCGCTCGCCTGCGCCCGGAGTGACCGGGTGACGCGGGTCGGCCTCGTCGGTGCGGTCGTGCCCCCGTTCGAGGGCGGCTTCGCGACGCTCGCACGGGTGCCGTTCGGGCTCCGGGCGCTCTTCGGCTTCTCGAAGCTACTCGCGTCTCTCGTCGGCCCGAGCGTCGTCGTCGGACAGTACACCGACCGCGACGTCGACGACGCCGTCGCCGAGGCGGTCGGCGACGACTTCACCGAAGCCCTCGACCAGGGAGCGCGTGCACCCGCCCGCGAGAACCGTCTGTTCGCCACCAGTCAGGTACCACTACCGAGAGACGTTCCGCTCCGCGCGTGGCACGGGTCACGGGACGAGAACGCTCCTCTCGACTCCGTCGAGGGACTCGTCCGCGACGTGGACGGAACGCTGCGGACGCTCGACGCGGACCACCTCGGAGCCCTCCTCGACTGCCGTCGCGAGGCGTTGCGGTGGCTCGTCGGCGACGAGGTCTGAGGGGACGACGCGGGCCGCTTCGGCACCGCTGCGCTCGTGGAGGGCTCGGCGTGGGAGTTATATATGGTATGTGTTGTCTAGGCACGTATGGCCCAGATACACACTTCGGGGGACGTCGAACTGGGTGCGAGCGGTGCGCCCCTGTGTGACTGCGGGGCCGAGATGGAGCCGTTCATCTCCGGAACGCGGCGAACGGGCGGGCTGTTCAGCCCGCACGTCGAGTACCGGCTCTTCACCTGTCCCCAGTGCGGCGACGGCTGCCGGCTCGAACGCGAACAGGGCGAGACGGAGTGGCATCCGCTGACCCGGTGACCGGTCGTCTTTCTCAGTGCCACACGAGGAGCGCCGCCACGAGGAGACAGGCCGCGAGGCTCCCGAAGGCCACGGCGTACCCGACGGCGGTGGCGACGATGCCGACGTACGCGGGGCCGACGGCGCTCGCGCCGAGGAAGAGCGCCCGCGCCGCGCCGAGGTCCGCGCCCATCCCCCCGTCGGGCGCCGCGTCCATCACGATGGCGTCGGCGAGGGGGAACTGCGTCTTGTAGCCGACGGCGAGGACGAGCGTGCTCGCCCAGACCAGGAGGGAGGAGTCGACGACTACGAGCACGACCAGCGCGAGCGCGGCCACGCCCATACCGGCGGCGGCGACGTCCTGTCGGCGGAACCGGTCCGAGAGATCGCCCGCCAGCGGTTTGATGCCGAAACCGACGACGAACACGACGGCGAACGCCGCGGAGGCGAGGCTCTCGGTGAACCCCTTCGACCCGGCGAGATAGGTGGGGAAGAACGTGATGAAGCCGCCGACCATGAAGTAAAACAGGGCGTACGCGGTGAGTGTCCGGCGCTGGCCGCTCGAGGCGACCAGCCGCCGGATCGTCGTCCCCAGTTCGAGGTCGACGCGCTCCGCCTGATAGGGCTCGTCCGACCACCGTACGAAGAGGAGCGTGAGCAGGGCGAGCGCGACGGCGATCGGCAGGAAGGGTGCCCGCCACGTCGCCGACGAGAGGACGACCACCGCGACGCCCGACGCGACGAGGCCGCCGGCGTCGGTTCCTGCCGCGTAGACCCCGAGTGCCCGCCCGCGGCGCTCGACGTACCGATCCGACACCAGCGCTCGCGAGGGGATGGCGAAGAGCCCCTTCCCGAGGCCGACGACGACCGCCGCGGCGACGAACGGCAGGTACGACGTGGCCGTCCCGAACAGCAGGAAGCCGGCGACGAGGACCACGAGGCCCGGGAGGATGAGCGTCGTGCGCGTCCACTGATCGGAGAGTCGCCCGCTCGGATACTGTGCGACGGCGTAGACGCCGCCGAGCGCGGTGAACGCGAGGCCCGCCGTCGCCTCCGTGATCCCGAGGTCGGCGATGATGGTCGGGAGGAGCGGCGAGAGGACGAACCGTCCCCCCTGAATAATCGCCCATCCCACCGAGAGCGTGACGAGCAGGCGACCGGACCGCCCGCTGGTCAGGCTCTCCGTCCGCTGTGACTCCCGGGTTCGACTGTCCACACGCCCGCTTCGGATGGGCGGGGGTTTGAGTCTGTGTATTCCCGCCGACCCGTGCACGCTCGGGCGCCCGCGGCGCTCCGCCTCGGACCTATGTCACACGGTCTCGTTGCCCGCGACGATTATATTTCTCAATAAAATCAGAAACAATCATATTCGGTAATATTTAGTCAACCGAGTGCGAACGATTGTGATAACCCATGTCGACCGCCGACGTGCCGGCGGCCGCGTCGCGGTCACGAGGGTGGTGGTACCCATGATGAACGTCAACGAACTCATCGATGCCGCGGGGTCACTCGCCGCGAGCGGCGCCTCTCACGGCGAGATCTCCGACGAACTGAACGTCTCCCGTGACACGGCATCGTGGTCGTCAGGAAGAGCGAACCGGAGACCCGTTCGCCGACCGACCGGCCGACGACCGGGCCGCGGAGTGTCGGCTACCGCCCACAGGACGTCCACGTCGACTGGAGCGCCATCGGTCGCAAGAGCGCGCGGCTCGACCACGTCGGTGCGGCGCTGGCCGATCTCCTCTCGACCGTCGGGCGGGAGACCGACCTCACCGTCGGTATCGAGAAGGCCGGTGTGTCCCTCGCGACGGTCGTCTCGCGCGTCCTCGACACCGGCCTCGGGTCGTACGCGCCCGCGAAACACCAGTGGGAGGCGGGCGACATCGCCGACCTGGAGGGGTCGTTCTCGCAGAACTTCGCCCCTGTCGACGGCGCCGACTGCTACGTCGTCGACGACACCATCACCTCCGGGACGACGATGACGGAAACCGTCGAGGCCATCCGCGCCGAGGGTGGGAACCCGGTCGCCTGCGCGGTGCTCGTCGATAAACAGGGCGTCGATGAGATCGACCGTGTCCCGGTCTACTCGCTCATCAACGTGGTCCGTGTCGGTGACGAGTGACGCAGGCCCCTTCGAGCCGCTGTCCTCGCGTCCCCGATCTCCCTCGTGCCTCGTCGCCGTCCGTCTCACAGCGTCACCTCACCGAATTCGCCCACGGGATGTATCTCAGCCCTACTGGCCTGGCCCCGGTCGAGGCGTACGTGGCCCTCCCGACCCGCTCCCGACGTCGTTCGACTGTTCCGTCAGGCCGTTCTCCACGCCTTCCTGCACCAGCGGCAGGGAACGAACCTCTGGGCGGACGTCACGACGAAGGGTGGCGACGCGGTCTCCGGCACGGTGAGTCGTGTCGAGCAGGCGTTCGTCGCCGGGTCGACGAACGCCTACACGCTGGAAACGAGCATCGTCCTCGACACCGACGAGGGCGAGGTGAGTTTCGGCGGGCCGGGCGCGTTCATCGAGGACTACGAGACCGACACGGTGATGCTCCGGACCGCGTGACGCCCGCGGAGGCGCCGGGACTTCAGACATAGTTCGAGGCGGAACCCCACGACTTTAGTCGTGGGAGGAAGCCGACATGGTACTCGACAGCCGATGCACGGTTGCATGGCCGGGTTTCGATGGGTTTACGTGTCATGGGAATACCTGTCGTGGTAGTGCAGGAGACGCACAAGTCGTCACCTGTACGGGCCGAGAGTAGGCCGGCCCCGTAGTCGGGCGACCCCGTAGTTTCGGGCGACCACCGGCAATTAAATCGGCGGGACAATCCACGCAGACGGTCGAAGGTGGGCCTGAAAGCCCCCGCCCGAAGCGTGGACGGTAATAGGAAGCCGGGCCTTCGACGGCGGACGAAGTGTGGGCCGAAACCCCCTCGCGGGAGAAAGCCCACGACTTCAGTCGTGGGTAGCTTACTCACGACCCCCTTCTCATCACGCTCGGAATGGTCGCCGCCTGCCGGCTCCGGAGCGCTCGGACCGGTCGTCGTGTTCGGGTTATCCGGTTTTGGCCGCTACTCGTGCGTGAGGACGGTTCGGCGTGCGGTTGGGAGCTCTGCCAGGACCCACTGATTCGATACGCTCTCGGCAAGAATTTGGAGGGAATTTCACACCGAGTAGTGCACAATATTGGCAAATTTATAATGTCTCCTTCGGCCGACACCAATTCGATCACCGAGGGGGCAGGGGGAATCTCTGTTCGACTCGTTGATCGACCAGGAGAACGACAATGACCGACCCGAACCAACGAACGGAACTGAATCGTCGCCGATTCCTGCGGACCGCGGGGCTCGTCACCGGAGCAGCCGTGCTCGGTGTGACCGCGACCGGAACCGCAGCAGCCGGCAAGATGATCGCGAACGGCTGGTACGAAGAAGAAGAGATCTACTACGTCGCGAACGGCGTCGAGGAGGGCGTGACAGAACGCGGCCAGAACGACATCTACCTCATCGGCGGGGATCGGGTGTGGCAGGCACAGGTCGTCGAATTCATCCCCGGCGAGGCCGGCTACTCGCCACACTGGAACGTCAACGTGGTCAACACGGCAGCAGGCGTCACAGTGGCCGACATCGTCGCTTCTCCGTACGTCTCGGACCACTACCCGGAGGCGCTCTTCGACGACGTCGCCGACATCCGGAACGCGGAGGACGCCGGTCTGGTCACGATCACAAAACCCGGCGTCGTCGTCCACTGCCCGGTCGTCCCCGAGCGAGTGGCCGATGCACCGGGGAACGAAGAACTTCCGGAGGACTTCCCGCGACCGTGGCCGGACACGTTCTAACGCCAACCAGCCGCAGCTGATCGTTTTTTCGACGGTTACAACCGATACACGACCGCCTCGTACGGTCGGAACGCGCGTTCGGTTGGCGCCGACGGAGAGTCGGGATAGTTACCGATCAGGACCGTCGCGTTCGTCTCGTCGACCGCGTCTTCGGAGAACGTGGCGGGCTCGTCGGACCAGTTGAGCACCACGAGCACCCTCTCCCCGTCCAGCGTCCGCGTGTAGGCGTACACCTGCTCATCGTCGGGGAGCAGGAGGTCGTACTCGCCGTAGACGAGCGTCTCCTCGTTCTGGCGGAGGTCGATAAGTCGTCGGTAGTGGTGCCAGATCGACTCCTCGTTCTCTCGTGCGGCCGCCACGTTGATTTCCGGATAGTTATTGTTCACCGCGAACCACGGGTCGCCGTCGGTGAACCCGGCGTTGGGGCTCGAATCCCACTGCATCGGCGTCCGCGCGTGGTCGCGGCTCGTGTAGTTGACCATGCCGCGTCCCTCGTCGAACGAGTCGATCTCACCGTCGGCGAGGAGGTCCTCCACGGCACCGATTGTCATCGGGTCGTCCAGTTCGTCCAGCGAGTCGAACTCGCGGTTCGTCATCCCGATCTCGTCGCCCTGATAGAGGTAGGGCGTTCCGCCCATCGTCAGCAGGAACGTCGCGAGGAGTTTCGCGCTCTCCTCTCTGTACTCGTCGCTCCCGAACCGCGAGACGATCCGCGGCTGGTCGTGGTTCCCCAGATAGACCGCGTTCCACCCCCGTCCCCGAAGTTCGGTCTGCCACCGGCTCATGATCTGCTTGAACTCGACGAGGCTCCACTCGCCCCACCCTTCGGGGTCCCACCGCCCGCGCGGTCCCGCGTCGAGGTGCATGTGCTCGAAGTGGTAGATCATATCGAGCCCCGCCCCGTCCTCGCCGAGGTACTCCGCGGCGAGGTCGACGGGCGTCGAGTCCATCTCGGCGACGGTCATGACGTCGTACTCCGAGAGCACGTCGTCGTACAGCTCGCGGAGGTACTCGTGGAGACGAGGGCCGTGGTACGTGTGCTCGTTCCCGACGGGCCAGTCGTCGGGGGCTCCGTCCGGAAACCCCTCGGCCTTCGAGAGGAAGTTGACGGCGTCCATCCGGAAGCCGTCGATTCCCCTCTCCAGCCACCACCGCATCAGTTCCTTCACCTCGGTTCGAACCGCAGGATTCCGCCAGTTCAGGTCCGGCTGTTTCTCGTCGAACAGGTGGAGGTACCACTCCTCGCGTACCTCGTCGAAGGTCCACGCCGATCCGCCCATGAACGACCCCCAGTTGTTCGGCGGCTCCTCTCTCTCGCCCTCCCGCCAGATGTAGTAGTCCTCGTACTCTCCTTCTCGTCGCCGCGACTTCTCGAACCACTCGTGCTCGTCGGAGGTGTGGTTGACGACGAGGTCCATCACGAGTCTGATGTCACGGTCGTGCAGTTCCTCGAGCAACCGTTCCCAGTCGGCCATCGTGCCGAACTCCTCGGCGATAGAGCGGTAGTCGGCGATGTCGTAGCCGTTGTCGGCGTTGGGCGAGTCGTACACCGGGCAGAGCCAGACCACGTCGACCCCCAGCGAATCGAGGTAGTCGACCTTCTCGACGATGCCCGGGAGGTCGCCCACGCCATCCCCGTTCGAGTCGTTGAAACTCCGTGGGTAGATCTGGTAGACGACGGCCTCCTTCCACCACTCCTCGTCGATCTCTGCGTGTCGGCTCCGCTCGGTCATCGTCGTGGCCCCATCGTGAGTCGTTACCGTGGTCCCGTACTACATCGGTGTTGCGATGTGACGTACCGGTTCCGAGACGACCGGTCGGCTCCGTCACCCCACCGTCCGTTCGGACGTGCCGGATCGCTCCCGGTCGACTTCGATTCTATCGACCGATTTTCCCCGCAAGAGATATAATTATTCGAACACACGCCTGTTGCGGACAGACGTTCGACGAACGGTCGTTGTAAACGCTGGTTTTCTCTGATGACGGTTCATTCGAGGGTTCAAAAATCGAATAATAATGCGTTAGTGTCCCTTTCAGCCTTTCACTCGTTCTCGTCGCTCTCAGCAGGAGTACGGCTGTCGTCATCTCCACAGGTAGGCGAATCCGACGAGTCGGTTACCGATCCTCCGAGAAAGCAAATATATACAACTAGTTCAATCGAGAAGAGGATATCACACACTCTCGATCGGTCCGAACTCGGCGAGTTCGGTCGTCGCGGCGCAGCGACCGCTGTCAGCGTCGCTCGACCCACGGCCCGAGTTCGACTAGCGTGTCGCGAGACGACTTCTCCCACGCGACCGCTACTTCCCAGGGAACTCGACGTACCGACCGATCTTCGCCCGTGCGTCCTCGGTGACCGACGACCCGTGGTAGACGAGTCCGACCTCGAAGTCGTACGCCAGGAGCCGTTCGAGGCTCTCCTCGGCGAGGTTCAGGTCCTTCGAGTAGACGGCCGGCGGGAGGTGGAAGTAGCCGGCGGGGAGTCCCCGCTGGTCCGCCCCCGAGAGGGCGTCCCCGAGCACCACGATTCCCGCGTCCTCGTCGATTAGCCCGTGATTCTCGGGTTCGTGTCCGGGCAGGTGGATGGCGGTGAACCGACCGATCCGGTCCCCGTCGCCGTACCGGTTGTCCGGTTCGTGGGCGGTCTCGACGTCGAGCCCCTCGGGGACCCACGTTTCCACGTCGAACGTGTCGACGACGTGGTCGAACCCGCCGATGTGGTCGCCGTCGCCGTGTGTGAT
Organism: Salinigranum sp.; assembly: GCA_041641615.1. Lineage (GTDB taxonomy): Archaea > Halobacteriota > Halobacteria > Halobacteriales > Haloferacaceae > Salinigranum. The sequence goes on from JBEPYA010000005.1 coordinate 34,442, forward strand.
CACGACCCGTTCCGGTTCCACTCCGACCTCGGCGATCCCCTCGACGAGCGCCTCGGTGGTCCGTTCGAGGCCCGTGTCGAACAGCGTCGGCGTCCCCGCCGTGAACAAGAAGGCGCGGAATCGTTTTCCCTCCGGTTCGTCCAAGCAGGTGATGTCGTACACGTCGTCTACGATTTCGACAGGCATGTCAGCAGTACTGTACCGCCCCCGAGACGATAGTGATACCGGTTGACACGACGGGACTGGCGGTCGCGTCCCCCGACGCTCTCACGCGGCTCCGACGTCCACGCAGTCATGGGGAAGACCACCGTCGCCGAGGACCCGGACCTCACCGAGTACCGTCGGGACTCCCCCCGACACATCCCTTCGGTGACGACCATCACCGTCGACGGCACCGAGTACCGGTCGCGAGTCGACGCGCCGCTCGGTCACGCGGAGCGCCCGACGACCGACGAGCAACTCGAAGGGAAGTTCCGGGCGCTCTGTGGTGGCCTCTTCGCCGACGAACGGATGGAACGAGTGATGGCGCTCTCCGCGGACCTCCCCGAACTCGATACGGTCGACCCGGTGCTCGACGCGCTCGTCGTCTGACGAGTCCGCGAGGCTGGCAGGGCCTCCAGTCCACGGCGCGAGACGAGGAGTGGGAGTTATATCGGTTGCCCGCCGTGGGCAGGGTATGCAGTTTCAGCTCACGGACGAACAGCGGATGATACAGCAACTGGCCGCGCGGCTGGCCGACGAGGAGTTCGCCGACGAGGCGTTCACCTGGGAGCACGAGTTCCCGGCAGCGAACGTGAAGACGCTCGCCGAACAGGGGCTGCTCGGCATCGCGCTCCCCGAGGAGTACGGGGGCGGCGGCTACTCCGTGGTCGAGGTCATCCTCGCGCAGGAGGCCGTCTGCCGGGTCTGCCCCGACACAGCACACGTCCTCTCGCGGTCGTCGATGGGCCCGCCGCGGGTCATCGCGGCGCTCGGGAGCGACTACCTGAAGGAGCGGTACCTTCCGCGGGTCTGCAGCGGCGACCTCGTCATGTCCGTGGCCATCTCCGAGGCCGAAGCCGGGTCTGACGCCGGGGCGATGGAGACGCGAGCCGCCGTCGAGGGGGACACCGTCGTCATCGACGGCTCGAAGCTGTGGATCACCAAGGCCGACGTCGCCGACGCGTTCCTCGTCTACGCGCGGTTCGACGATGGGAACGTCGGCGCGGTCCTCGTCGACAAGGACGCTCCGGGGTTCTCGCTGGGCCGTGGCGACGAGAACATGGCCGGACACACCCAGCACGAACTCCGCATGGAGGGCTGTGAGGTCCCCGAGGAGAACGTCCTCGTCTACGGCGGGGGCGAGTCGTTCAAACAGCTGCTCGTCGAGTTCAACGTCGAGCGTTGTCACAACGCGATGATGTCGGTCGGCTGTGGGCTGAACGCATTCGACAAGGCGTTGGACCACGCCCGCGACCGAACACAGTTCGACCAGCCCATCGCCGACTTCCAGGGCATCGAGTGGAAGTTCGCGGACATGGCGATGAAGCTCGACGCGGCCCGATTGCTCATCTACCGGGCCGCCGCCAACGCCGTCGACAGCGCGCCCTCCCGACTGGAGACATCGATGGCGAAGGTGATGGGCAACGAGGCCGGAGGGTTCGCCGTCGACGAGGCGCTGCAGATCCACGGCGCGACCGGCTACTCGAAGTCGAGCCCGCTGGAGTACCTCTACCGGTGGGTTCGCGGCTGGCGCATCGCCGGCGGCACGGTCGAGGTCCAGCGGAACATGATCGCGCGCGACCTGAAGAAGCACGGACTGGACTAGCGCGGACTGGACTGAGCAGGGAGACGGCGGCAGCTACTTATCGGCCCGTCTGTACCTATCGAACATGTCACAGCCGCTGTCGGGTATCAACGTCCTCGACCTCGGACAGATCTACCAGGGCGGGTACAGCGGGCTCTTGCTCTCGTATCTCGGCGCCGACGTCGTCAAGGTCGAACCGCCGTGGGGTGAGAACGTCCGGAGTCGAAGCGAGGACGGCAAGCCCCCTCAGGTGCAGTACCTCAACGCGAACAAGCGCGGCATCACGCTCGACCTCAAATCCGAACCAGGCAAAAAAGCGCTGAAGGACCTCGTCGCCGAGTGTGACGTACTCCTGGAGAACTTCGCGACCGGCAAGATGGCGGCACTCGGTCTCGGGTACGAGACGCTTCGGGAGGTAAATCCGGAACTGGTCTACGCCCACGGGTCGGGGTACGGGGACAGCGGCCCCTACGCCGAGTATCCCGCGATGGACCTGACGATACAGGCGATGAGCGGGGTGATCCACACGACCGGCTACCCGGACCAGACGCCCGTCAAGGCCGGGCCGGCCATCTGTGACTTCATCGGCGCGGTCCACCTCGCTCTCGGTATCGTGAGCGCCCTCTTCCGACGCGAGCGGAGCGGGGAGGGCGACTACGTCGAGGTCGGGATGTACGACTGCATGTACCCGACGCTCGCCTCGCCCGTCTCCTCGTGGGTCGCCCGCAAGGACACCCCGCCGCGAACCGGAAACAAACACTCGGGGCTCTCCATCGCGCCGTACAACGTCTACGACGCCGACGACGGCTACGTCGCCATCATGTGCGTCTCCGAACGCCACTGGGAGGCGCTGGCGACGCTCATGGACCGCACGGACCTGGTCGGCGTCGAGGGCTACGACTCGAAGGCCGCTCGCGCGGCCCGACTCGACGAGATCGACGCGCTCGTCGAGGGGTGGCTCGACGGCCAGCGCAAGGACGACGCCGTGGACGTCCTGCTCGACGCGGGCGTTCCCTGCGCGCCGGTGCAGACGGTCGAGGAAGTCATCGAGGACGCACACCTCCGCGAGCGGGGGATGGTGAACGACCTCCCGAACCAGGGCGAGGGCCGCGAGACGGTCCCCGTTCCGGGGATGCCGATCAAGTTCGCGGGCGTCGATGACCCCGAGGTGGCGCAGGCACCCCTGCTGGGCGAACACACCGAGGAGGTGCTCGCGGAGGTCGCCGGCTACACCCCCGAAGAACTCGCGCAGCTTCGAGCCTCCTGACGAATCCGACGTGTACAACGCGTTCCACCTGGAGATGCTGGTCGAACTGGACGAGTGCCGCCTCGCCGGCCTCGCGGACGACGACGTCGGCGCGGACCTGAATTCGATCGAGGCATCAGCGACCGTGGGGGCCCGGCACGTCGGCAGCAGATCGACGCCCGGTTGCTCTTTCACTACTCGGGAGCCGCCCTCGACTCGACCTGTAATTACAGGCATACCAATGTAATTAAAGTGGATATCGGGTAACTGAAGTACTTAGATGACTGCTATCCTCTGTCTCCGATTACATTCACCATACAGGCTACGTTCGTTTTGGATACGCGAAAAGAACCCATCATATTTGGTTGTATTCGTTGTCGAGCTTAGGAAACCATCGTCTCGCGTGGTCGGTCGTCGTGACAGGTCGATGCGGCAGTGTTAGAGATATTCAACTATAACTATCTCGGACGGCCGCGGACAGCTCCTCTGTCGCTCCTGTTCGAGGTCGACAGTCACGAGCGCCGCTCGCGCTGCCACCGAGTCCTCCGACGAGAACGGACGACCCGACCGGGGAGTCGCCCACGACCGTCGCGGACTCGACCGCTGCGGTTCGATACCTCGTGTGAGAGTCACCGCTTCGGCGCTCACTCCCGAAGTGTCTCGTCGAGGAAGTCCAGCGTCTTCGACCACGCGTCTCTCGTCGCCTCGGGTTCGAAGCTCTGGCCGCTCGGGTTCGCGAAGGCGTGGTTCGCGCCCTCGTAGACGTACACCTCGTGTTCGACGCCGAGTTCGTCGAGCGTCTCGTCGAACGCGCGCACGTCCTCCACGGGGACGACTTGGTCCTCGGAGCCGAAGATGCCGAGGACGGGCCCGTCGATGCGCTGGAGCGTCTCCTCGTCGGTGGCGAGCGTCCCGTAGTAGATGACGGTCGCGTTCAGGTCGGCCTCGCTGAGGCTCAGCTGGAGGCTCTGTCCCCCGCCGAAGCACCACCCGAGGCTGGCGACCTGATTCGTCGTGTCCGACCGGTCGCGCAGGGCCGAAACGGCCGCGCTCATCTTCGCGACGGCTTCGTCGGGGTTCTCTCTGACCTGTCCCGAGAGTCGAGCTGCCTCCGAGGAGTTCGTCGCCACCTCGCCGCCGTAGAGGTCGACCGCGAACACGACGTAACCGTGGCCGGCGAGGATGTCGGCCATGTGCTCGATGTTCTCGTTGAGGCCCCACCACTCGTGGATCATCACCACGGCGGGGTAGGTGCCGTTGTCGGCCGGTCGCGCGAGGTAGCCCGGCGTGCCGCCGATGGTCGTCTCCTCCGCAGTGATGGCCGAGAGGTTCTCCGCGCTGAAGATCTCGGCGTTCTGTCCCGAGACGGCGACCGTACAGGTGCCGTTCTTGTTTATCTCTCCGGGCTGACAGCCCATGTGCGGTGTCTGTGTGACTGCTGCCTCCGCCTCCGTCTCAGGCATCGGCGTCGCAGTGGCCGTCGACGCCGGCGCGTCCGTCGGGGCTGCCGTGGTCGACGGCGCGTCGGTGGTCTGTCCGCCCATCCCCGAGCAACCGCTCAGGAGAACCACTGCGACCACGAGTACCGTGAGTGTCGTTCGCATTTCATGTCCCGTAGGACCCTCCGAAGATAACCGTTCCGGCCGGTTGCGGGCTTCTCGCCCGTCTCTCCGGGCTCGGCGGTCACCCGGTGGCTGCCTGCTGGGTGACGCCGGCCTCGCCACCGAGTTTTCGCTCGATGAGCGCGAAGAGGGTGTCCATCGAGATAGCGAGCAAGGCCCCGGGGATCGCACCCGCGAGCACCTTCTCCATCTGGAAGAGGTTGATGCCGGAGATGACCCACACGCCGAGGCCACCCCCGCCGATGAAGAAGGCGAGATACGCCGTGCCGACGTTGATGACGGCGCTCGTCCGAATCCCCGCGAAGATGACCGGCAGCGAGAGCGGGAGCTGGATCTTCCGGAGGATCTCGTTCTCCGTCATCCCCATCCCCCGTGCGGCCTCGATGGTGTCGTCGCTGACGTCTTCGAGCCCGGTGATGGTGTTCGTGAGGATCGGGAGGATGGCGTACGCGAACAGCCCGACGAGCGCCGGCAGGAACCCGATGCCGAGGAGGGGGAACACGAGGGCGATGATGGCGAGCGTGGGAACCGTCTGAGCGACGTTGCCGGCCCCGAGGATGTAGCCTTTCGCCCGTTCGTTCCGGATGGCGAGCACGCCGAGGGGAATCGCGACCAGGATGGCCAGCACCTCCGAGATGAGGACGAGCGCGAGGTGCTGGCCGAGGAGTTCGAGGAAGCGGTCGCTGTTCGCGAGCAGGAACCGCCACGCGTCGACGAGGTTCGTCAGGAAGGACATCTCAGACGACCTCCCTGCCCTTGTTGCGGTCGACGGTCCGTTCGCGGATGTCCTCCTCCGTGACGACGCCGATCACGGTCGACCCGTCCACCACCGGGATGGCGTCCGTTCCCGCCTGGATGATGCGCGAGAGGGCGGTCTGTGTGCTCTCGTGGGGCTCGACGGGGATGAGTCCCCCCTCGGGATCGGTCGTGTCGCCCTCGTCGACCTCGGCGACCAGGTCCTCGTACCGCGGGGGGACCGACTCGCGCATGACGTCTCGGACCTGCGTCACTTGCAACTGCTTGAGCGTCCGGTCCGAGCCGATGAAGTCGGCGACGAACTCGCTTCCAGGCTCTTCGAGGATGTTCGCGGGCGTGTCGTAGCGGACGAGTTCGCCGACGTCGAAGATGGCGATCTTGTCGCCCATCTTCAGCGCCTCGTCGATGGAGTGGGTGACGAACAGGATGGTCGTGTCGATGCGCTCTTGGATGTCGAGGAATTCGTCCTGGAGGTTCTCGCGGGTGATGGGGTCGAGCGCGCCGAACGGCTCGTCCATCAGGAGGACGTCCGGATCGGCCGCCAGCGCCCGTGCGACCCCGACGCGCTGGCGCTGTCCCCCGGAGAGTTCCGGCGGGTACTGGTCGCGGTACTGCTCGGGTGGGAGGTCCATCAGCGACAGCAACTCGTCGACCCGCTCGTCGATCCGGTCGTCGTCCCACCCTTTCAGCTCCGGGACGGTCGCGACGTTCTCGCGGACGGTCATGTGGTCGAACAGGCCGATCTCTTGGATGACGTAGCCGACGCTGCGGCGCAGTTCGATCGGGTCGACCTCCTGGACGTCCTGTCCTTCGAAGTAGACGGTCCCCTCGGTGGGGTCTTCGAGGCGGTTCACGAGCTTCATCGTCGTGGTCTTGCCACAGCCGGAGGGACCGACGAGGACCGTCGTGGTTCCCTCCTCGACGCTGAAGCTGATATCTTCGACGGCGACCGTCCCGTCGCCGTAGACTTTGGTGACGTCGTCGAACTCGATGGTGCTCTTCGCCTCGGTGCGCTCGCTCTCCGTCTCGTGCTCGCTCGTGCTCGTAGTACTCATGGGATGACCCCCCTGATCGCGCGGGTTCCGACGCTCTCGTCGACGGTCTCACCGTTCCGCAACCGCAGTAGTTGTTCGCCGATACCCAACACGTAGTCGATGAACAGTGCCAGCCCAGAGAGCAGCACCGTCGCCACCACGATCTGTGTCGTCTGCGCCTGGTCGATGCCGGAGAAGATCGGGTTGCCGAGCCCGCCCGCGCCGATGAACGCCCCGATGGCCGCGATGCCGATGAGGATGACCACGGCGTTGCGGACGCCGGCCATGATGACCGGCAGGGCGATGGGCAACTGGACGCGGCGCAGCCGTTCGAGCCGGCTCATCCCGAGCCCCGTGCCCGCTTCGACCGCCGCGGGGTCGACCTGCTGGAGACCGATGTACGTGTTCCGGATGATCGGGAGCTGCGAGTACAGCACCAGCGCGACGATGACCGGCGGGTTCCCGATGCCGAAGATGGGGATGAGCAGTCCGAACAGGGCGATGCTCGGGATGGTCATCATGATGCCCGCGAGCCAGATGACGACCGTCGCGGCCCGGTC
>JBEPYA010000006.1:0-37858 GCA_041641615.1 Salinigranum sp.
GAGCCGCCGTCGTATGAGGTTCGGGGAGAGCGTCTTGAACACATTCTCTCCCCACGCGGTCTACATCGATAGCTTCGTCAGTGGAGCGCAGTCACCCGATTCAACGTCTTAACCGAACACGGATGGTAGTGTATGATAACTTGAACTATCCGGACGTCATCCCTGATTCGATGAAACTCTTCAGCGGCGCGGTTTGAACACCGTGGTAGATAGCAATCGAGCCAAGGAACCGTTTATCTCCCTCAAACCAGATCTCCCGAAGCCAGTAATCCATTCAATGGATTCGCTGAAGCGGTCGATTTTCGGCAGAGGCCGTTCGAACATCGACCGAATCGTTCCTAACTTGTGATTAGCGTAGACCTCGTTCAGAACCTAATTCGATGTCAGAGACCATCCAATTTTATAAAAAATTGATAATACAGCAATCCAGGATTCGTTATTAAAACCGGGTGCAAAGGCGGAGACTATCCACACATCAGCATCAGGCACCAACAGCAACCGCGCGCTCGACGACCTCCGCGCCGTACATCTCTTCGAGTTCCTCATGCTGGTCCGGCCGGTGTTCGTAGATGTCCTGGAACAGCGCAATGGGTGTCATCGCGGCCTGGTAGGTTGCCTCGTCCCACATGCGGTCCTTGCTGACGTCGACTTCAACGCCATCGATATCCAGCGTCGCGGCCTGTGTCATGGCGATAGCTCCCTTTCCGGCCTCCTTGGCGGTCTCAAACTCCTCCATCGAGTCAACGATGTCGTCCATGCTGGGGACGTAGGAGGTGAGGTCCAGCAGTTCACTGTGCAGTTCGTCGCCGTCCAGTTCGTGTTCGTCGCCGTCGACACGCAAGACGTACTGGTCGTCATCCGTCTCCTCGAGTCCGATTCCGTCGCCGCCGTAGACTTGCTTGCCGTCTATCGCCTCAAGTTCGAAGTCCTCACCATCGACCTCAATGAGCCAGCTTCCGGTCTTCGGTGGCAGTGGCGACTTGTTCGCTTCCACGACCTGGCCGGGAGTCAGCGACCAGATGCCGATCATCCCCTTCGCCCGGTTGTCGACCATCCGCTCGTGATATCCCTCGACGTCGCGAATATCGTCGTACGGACCGTCGACTGCAATGAGGCCCGCCGCACTGGCGCCGCGAGAGGTGTTGTGTCGCAGTTCGGGCCACGGCGGGAGCTCGCCAGTGGGCGTCATCGCCCGCATGTCTTTGGTGTAGTCGACCTCGCCGTCGACGAGCATGAAAAGCCGCTCGAGGTTGTTCGAGGGACGACCCATCTCCTTGCGGAGGTCGCCCATCGCGAGTTCCGCCTCACCGCTCTCAATGATAACAGACATCGAGAGACTGCCCTCCTCAAGTCCGTGTTCGGACTCAATGATGGTGAAAAACTCGTCGGCCTTCTTCCAGTCGTCGATGTCACCGACTTCCGGAATGACGAACCCATCAATGTGCTCAACAGCACCGTTCTCGGGGTCAACGATTTCAAGCATCTGCTGGAACCCCTGATAGCGTGTCGAGGGGTCATCGCGGTGCCAGACGACGCGTGGATGGACCTCACCAGGGAAGTCTGCACCGTGTTCGGAGACGACATCGATGATGTTCTTGACTCCTTCGTCGCGCATCGAGGGTGCCGTCGCGTCCTCGTTGTCCGGGATCCAGGTGTCGGGGGCCTGCATCCCCCGGAGCTGGGCAGCGCTCCGCAGCATCTTTGCAGAATCATCTTCACCCTTCACGGCCGTCGGCGACGTGAAGAACGTCCGCACGAACTCGCGCTCGTAGTATCTGTCAGTACTCATATCTACATCAAGAACGGTCGCACGGAGGGCGTTAAGTATTTGTTTCGGGGCAATTTCTCAACATCAGGGATTACGATAGCCATCGTCTCAGTCCCGTGATTTGGGTGCTTTCTCTGCATAAAAACGGATTGTCAGAGTGGCTTCGGACGAACTGGTGAGAGAGGTCGTCCCCTGGCCCTATCGGATGCTCCCCCAATCTGGCGATCGAAGAGAGTCCGATATGATCGTCGTGCTGCTGTGTCGTCACAGAAATTCGATGAGTGTCTCTCGCTAAGAACGATCTTTCGGGTCTTCGGTAGGTAGGTGGTCGATGATGCGGTCGCAGACTAACCCAGACCAACGAACGCATCGCGGGCGTCTCCAAGCCCAAGAAGAGGTCAAATACTCCGTGTGCGTGACTCACACGACGGGCTATTTGTCCGCGACACTGCCGTCGTCGTAATACCAGTACTCGGGTTCCCAATTCGCCTCCGCCGCTTCCAGATACGACTCGTTCAACTCGATCCCAAGTCCAGGTCCATTTGGAATCTCGACGAACCCCTCATCATCCAACTCGAACAGTTCCGGATTCTCGACAAGGTTCTCGATGACGCTGGGTTCCTGCCGGTGGATGAGTTGCTCCTGAATGAGCGCGTTCGGAGTACAGCCGTCGACCTGCAACGACGCTGCGAGTGCCACTGGTCCGTACGGCATGTGCGGCGCGAACGCGTTATCATACGCCTCGGCCATGGCACCAATCTTCTTGAGTTCGGTGATGCCACCAGCGTGAACGACGTCCGGTTGCGCAACCTGGAGAGCGTTCTTCTCGAACGCTTCTCTGAAATCCCACCGGTTCCACATCCGTTCTCCGGTCGCGATAGGTATCTTCGTAGAGTCCGCGATGTGGGCCATCTCGTCGATATACTCCGGAAGCACCGGCTCTTCGATCCACATCGGATCGTACGGCTCCAGTGCTTCGATGATTCGCTTGGCCATGGGCTTCGATGCCCGGCCGTGAAAGTCCACGGCGATATCGACGTCGGAACCGACGGCGTCACGGATTGCAGCGACAGCATCCGCCGTCTGACTCACTTTCCGTACGGTGTCGACGCTCCGGTAGTTCTCTCTAATGGAGAGTTTCAGCGCCGTAAACCTACGCTCGTCTACCTGCTTCTGGGACCAGTCGGCCATTTCCTCTGGCGTGTCTCCGACGATGTGCTGGTAGAGACGAATGCGGTCTCTGGCCTTCCCGCCGTATAACTCATACACCGGTAGGTCGTAGTGTTTCCCCTTGATGTCCCAGAGGGCGATGTCGATGGCCGAGATAGCCGTCATGAAGACCGGTCCACCGCGATAGTGGCGTCGGTACATCTCCTGCCAGCGGCGTTCGATTTCCAGCGGATCCGCACCCAGAATGAACTCGTCCATGAAGTTCCGGACCGCTCCCGCCGACGCCTGTCCTGCACGCATATCTGACGCCTGTAAAGAGAGTTCACCCCAACCGACCGTTCCGTCACTCGTTTCGACTCGGAGTATCTGCCAACGGGGTGGTACCTCGTACAGTTCGTACTCAGTTACTCGCATCTTCAGTTGTCGTGTGCTCTCACTGGTGAAATAGATGCGTGTTTCTGTGGTAGCTCGCCGGGTTCAAAAGCGCGTCCCGGCAGACGATGAGAGGTTCATGACACGAATACATATGATTTATAGTATCGTATTCAGTTAGTTTTCATACTATGCGTGAGCATACCATATGCGGGACAGCGGTGTGTCCGAACGACTTCCCGTTCCACAAGAATTCGACGATCTGTGAACTGCCGGACGGATCACTCGTCGCGGCCTGGTTCGCAGGACACGAGGGTGAGGGCTATCCCGACCAGGCGATATACGGAAGCCATCGCCCGGCGGACGGTGACCAGTGGGAGACGCCCGAGTGCTGGGTGGACGTGCCGAACAAGGCAGTCGGCTGTCCAGTGCTGTTCATCGGGCCAGATGACAACCTCTGGTTGACCGCACCCGTAAACTATGGTGCGTGGGTCAAAGGTGGCTCACGCCTGTTCTTCAAACGCTCGCCAGACTACGGACGGACGTGGAAAGACCTGGAAATCCTCTCTGACATACGAGGCGTGTATCTGAAGAACAAGCCGTTGCACCTCGAAGATGAGAACCGCTGGATTCTCCCGGCATACTACGAGGACTTCTCGGATCCGTGTTTCTTCCTCATCGAAGGTGACTTCGATGAGCGCCCCCGCGAATTCCCACGACTCGTCGGCGCAGATCAAATCCCACCACAGGATCCGAACCTCTCCGGGGTTAATCACACACAAGGGTTGAGCCATCCGACCGTCGTCGAACTGTCAGACGGCAGTCTCCTCGCGTATCTCCGACCCCGGACAGGGGGATACATATACGAGACCCGGTCGCATGACCGTGGGGAGACGTGGAGCAAGGCCGAACAGACCGATATCCCCAATCCGAACGCCGGGTTCGACATGGTCCGTACGACGTCCGGGAACCTCGTCCTCGCAAACAATCCCCAGCGTGGGGAGGTGCCACCGGAGGGCCGAAACAATTTAGAGCTATGGCTTTCGGAGGACGAAGGTGACACGTGGCCATACAAGATGACACTCCGTCACGAAGAAGCGGATCTACAACCCGGAATAGTCGATCAGGGGCAACCGACGTTCACCTACTCGAACATCATCCAAGCCGCAGACGGCGCGCTACACGTTCTCTACGAGCAGCGTCGTCAGTCCATACAGCACGTGGTACTCACCGAAGACGAAATCCGAGAGCAGTCGCGATGATACTCGCGTAGGTGCTCTTCTGACGTTGTCGTAGTCGTGCTGAATCGAGTATAACCCGTGTTTCCAGTAGTCAAATCGCGGTAGAAAGTGCTCAAGAGAGAGCCAGTCTGACAGAGAACGGATAGCTCCGAGAGTACGGAGCTACTCGGATTGGATAGAGAAGCCTGCCAAGATGTACCGATTCAGGAACATCACGAGCAGAAGCGGTGGTAGCACAAGCCCGACGCTGGCGGCCATCAAATTACCCCAGAATATCTGGAGCGACTGTGTAAAGTCCTGAATTCCCAGGGTCAGCACCGTCTGCTCGGGCGACGAGATGAGGAGCAGCGCGAACGTGTAGTCGGTCCACCCGATTGCGAACGCGAAGATGGCGACGGCGACGATCCCAGGGAGTGCCGAGGGGAGCGCGACCTCGAACATTCCCCGCCATCGGGACGCCCCGTACGCCCAAGCCGCCTCCTCTAGCGATATCGGAACGGTCTGGAAGAACTGCCACATGATCCACGTCGTGAACGGCAGGATGACTGCCAGGTGAGCGATGATCAGACCAGGAAGAGTGTCTAGCAACCCGACTTGGCGGAACATCATGTAGTATGGGACACCGAGCAGAAGCTTCGGGAACATGTATCCGAAGATGAATATACGGGCCAGCCATCGCTTGACCGGAATGTTGTATCTGGTGAACGCGTAGCCTGCCAGCGTCGAGAGCGTGGTAGCGAAGAACACGTCACCGCCAGCGACGATGAGACTGTTACGGAGCCAAACGAGGTACCTCGTCTCCGTGAGCAAGCGACGGTATGCGTCGAACGTGATTTCCGTGGGGATGAACACCGGCGGGAAATTGGTGATCATCGAGACAGGTTTGACGCTCGAGATGAACATCCAGTAGATCGGGAAGCCGAAGAAGACGATCGAGAGCGCGACTACAACGTAGCTCAGCAGTTGATACGCGGAGACGCTCTTCCCCCTGATCTCCATGACCGAGTCCAGCGAACGAAGCTGTATCATCGCTTGACCTCCACTTCGCCCGCTGGTTCGAACACGCTGAAGTAGACGATACCGAACACCGTCAGCATCAGGAACATGACCGTGGTAATCGCCGCGGCGCTCCCGAACGCGAACTGTCCAAAGGCGCGCTCGTACGCGAGCACCGGCATCGTGGTCGTCTGTCCGAGCGGGCCGCCCTTGGTGAGCAACCAGATGATATCGAATTTATTAAACATCCAGATGCTTCGCAGGAGGACGACCAGATACAGCACTGATTTGATATTCGGATAGGTGATGTCCATGAACTGGCGGAAGATGCTAGCACCGTTCGTCCGGGCCATCTCATAGAGCGTCTGGTCTATCGACTGGAGGCGCGCGAGGACGAGGATAACGACGAAGACGGTCCACCGCCAGACGGAGGCGCCAACGACGGTCGTCATCGCCCACTCGAGACCGAACCAGCTTATCCCGTTATACGCGTTCAGAACACCGATCTCGACCAAAAACCAGTTCAGGATACCGATCTGGCCGTTCAGAATCAGTCTGAACACGACGGCAACTCCGACGGTCGGAATCATGTAGGGAGCGAATATCACAGCCCGCACGACGCTGGCGAACTTCGTCCAGTTGTTGAGCGCAAGTGCGATTATCGTTCCCAGGATGACCTGCGAAAGAACCGCCGTGATGGAGAACACCACACCGGTCAGGATCGAGTCGAAGAACTCCTTCGAGTTCAGCAGACTCATGTACTGGGCTCCCCCGACCCATTCGAGGGTTGCTACCCCCTGGCCAGAGTGGAAACTGAGCCAGATTCCAAAGAAGACGGGGATGACTGTCACAAAAATGAAGATGAGAACGACAGGAGCGAGGAGGACGAGGCCCTCGACATCATACCGAGCAGTGAATCGATTCGATTTCAATCGTTCTCTGAGCTGTTCAAGACCGGTGATGGTTGGAGTGTCCATAATTGAATTATCGATAGTTGAGCTATTTTCTACTTAAAAGTATGTGTCGGATCTGTAGGCGTCTGTTCGCATCTGCTGGACGCTCACCCGCTCGTGTACTGCTCGACGACCTCCTGGGTCTTCTGTTCGAGCTTGGGGATCGCTGCGTCGATTGCCTCGTCGATGCTCTTCTGGCCCAGTAACACTTCCTGTTGCATCGTCGGGACGATGCCGCTGCCATAGGTGATTTGGCTCCAGTAGGGCGACGCCGGGTCCGTTCGACCGATGACCTTTGGGTAGCTGTTTTCGACGTATCGCTGGATGAAATTCTTGTACTCTGGGTGGTTGCTCCACATCTCGTTCTGCTGGAACGGTTCGCTGTCGAGCATTTTCATGTCGATCGGAAGGTTGTGCGGCGGCACTGCGAGAATGGCCTCAACGTAGAGGTCGCTGTCGAAGAACCACTTGATGAACTCCTTGGCGAGTTCGGAGTTCGGCGCGTCCTTCGGGACACCGAACCCGTTCAGTGAGACGCTGGATGGCTGGTCGTCGGGGAATTTGTTCGTTCCAGCGCTGACGATGTGGTTACCACGGCCCACGTTCTTCTCGGGCATCTCGATCCAAGCCGGCTTCGTTACCGATTCCAGTTCGGGAGCCTGCTCGACGACGTTCGTCAACAGCCGGCCGCCGTACATGGACTGTTGGACCGTTCCGTTAGCAAACAGCTGAATGAACTCCTGCCAGCTGTAGCCAGTCGTCTCGGGAGAGTACTGGGTGTACATCTCCTTTGCGAACTGCAGGTACTGCTGTGCGCCTGCGCGCTCTTCTTCAAGGGACACCTCAACGTCCCCGAGGTTCGGGCCGGTTCGCTTGATGTAGTTGACCCCACTCATCAGCTCATACCCGTACCACATGAACTGCATCGGACCGTTGTTCGAGCTCGAGAGGTAGAAACTCGGGTATCGATTGTCCGGCAACATCTCATCGACACTATTCATGTGTTCTCGGTGAGTGGACCAGGTCTTCGCCTTCTCTTGCTCGGGGAAGTCGATTCCAGCCTGGTCCCAGACGTCACTTCGGTAGAACCGGTGGCCCGCCTGCAGGACCATGGGATGGAGTGGCGTCCCGACATCGGGGAACTCGAGACGAAGTGATTCAGGGACGTTGTTGCGTTCGAGGATACTTCCGAGGTCGCTGAGTGCATCTGTAAACTGCAGGAGTTCGGCACCTGCCAGAGCCAAGTCCGGGGGGTCGCCGGCCCCGATCAGCGTATTCAATTTCTGTGTGAAGCTCCCCGGGCTCATGAACTCTGGCGTGACCTCGATGTTCAGGTCGCTTCGAGATTCGTTGAACTGTTTGAATGCCTGCCTGAACGTCTCCTTCGTGTTCGGGTCGCTGGCCGTCGCCATGAACCGGAGCTTGGTCTTTCCGGACGCAGACCCGCCCGTGGTACCGCTGCCACCACTGGATCCGTCTGACCCGCTCGACCCGCTCCCACCGGACTCGCTCGACCCGCTACTCTGGGACGTACATCCCGCAAGGCCCAGTGCTGTCGTACTGGCAACCCCTGCGAGGAACTTCCGCCGGTTGCTACTCCTCCGACTGTGTGACTGCTTATCACTCGACATGCGCTGGTTAGCAGTATGCATGTTATTATTTAAATCTATTTATTTTATATTAACTACTGGTGGAAGTAATCCAGGGTCGGGGACGCGTACGGCTGAGCGACGGGGTCGTGAGTACAGCGACACCAACAATTATGCCCTCCGGCCGGGTGGTCAGCGTATGCCGAGCATCGACCTACGAGCGGATATTGAAGCACCACGGCGAGCGGTCTGGCGCGCCCTTACAGATCCGGACCATCTCACCGACTGGCTCCCACTCGTCGACGAGGTCGAGCGTATCGATGGGGCGAGCATCGACGTCGGAACTCGGATCGTCACCCAGGGAGGGGTTGGACCGACAAGCGCTACGCACGAGTGGCAGGTTACGGAGTTCAGTCGGTTGCAGACGCTGACGCTGGAGCGGTCTTCGCCGTGGCTACACGCAACGCTATCGTTCACCTTGCGGACGGGGACCAGCGGCTGCCGCCTGCATCAGAACTTCGAGTTCGTGTTTCTCCAACAGTATCCTCGAATAGGCTGGTGGCTCGAAGTCGTCTTCCTGAGACAGTTCGTTCACCTCGTCGTTGGCCTGCTAGTGCGATCACAGCTGCGAGAGTCAGTTCGATCGATTGCCCGTCTCGCCGAGCGAGAGACGCCTGATGGAGCAGAGACATAGAGACGCATCCGGAGAACAGAACTCGGGGACCGTGCCAGCGGATTACCCACGGTGTATCTTGGGAATCTCCGTCTCCTCTGCGTGCGTGAGACCGTTCACTATCGCTTCGCCAGAGTAGTCGTCGAAGACGTGGACTGCGCTGCGATCGAAGGTGAACGTTACAGGGGTGTTCTCGTTGGGAGTAAACGTCGGCGGGACCATCGCTCGCACGTTCCTCTCCTCGTCGTCTATCGACATCGTCGTGTGGAGTATCGTCTCGTCGCCGAGTTGTTCGTAAATGTTCGTCGAGGCCCCGAAGTAGGCGTCGTCAGTCTCGGCAAGCTCCAGGGCGTTCGGGCGGATGCCGATCTGCAGGGCTGTCTCGGCGTCTACATGACTCAGTTCCGCCTGAGCCTCCTCAGGAACCGTTATCGTCCTGTCGAATCCCTCGACGACGAGTTGCCCGTCCCGATACCGTGCGGGGAAGAAGTTGATGTTCGGTGAGCCGATGAAGCGTGCGACGAACATGTTGACGGGTTTGGTGTAGAGTTCGAACGGGGGCGACTGCTGCTGGAGTTCACCGTGGTTCATGACGAGAACCTCCTCCGAAAGCGTCATCGCCTCCTCTTGGTCGTGGGTGACGTACAGCGTCGTCTCTCTGAACTCGTTGTGGAGTTCTTTTAGCTCTGCTCGGAGATCGATCTTCAGCTCCGCGTCCAGGTCGCTCATCGGTTCGTCGAGGAGGAACACCGTCGGGTTCCGTATCAACGCCCGTGCGAGCGCGACGCGCTGGCTCTGCCCTCCGGACAGTTGGTTCGGCTTGTCGTCGAGAAGACCCTCGATTCCGAGCATCTCCGCCATCTCCAGGGCTTTCTGTTTCTGGACGTCTTTGGAGGTATCGGTGTACTTCAGGCCGTACTCGATGTTCTCCCGGACGGTCTTAAACGGGAACAGAGCGATGCTCTGAAACACCATCGAGATGCGACGGTCCTGGACGTTGAGTTCGGTTACATCCTTCTCATCGAACTTAATCGTCCCTTCTGAGGGCCGCTCGAGTCCTCCCAGCATCCGTAGGAGCGTTGTCTTCCCACATCCGCTGGGACCGAGCAACGTAACAAACGTCCCGTCCTCGATCGTCAGGTCTATCGAATCAACAGCTACGGTTTCGCCAGATCCACTACTGAAGACTTTAGTCAAATTTTCTGTCTGGATACGAACCATACCAATCATGGTTTGCTAACAGTATTTATATGTATTGGTGGCGGCAACTAATAACACGACGATGATGGCAACTGTGCTGTGGTGTGGAACGTTGTCGCGTCATCATGCCAGGTGAGGTGAGACTCGCGTTCATACGGCTAGAGAAACGCTAGTTATTTGCGAGAGAGGTGGATACTGGTGGCTGATGCGTCGAGTACGATTTCGTGACACGGTAGGGTACGTACGGACCGGAGAATGGACGGAGAACGGGATCGACTGTGCGGGAAGCCGATTCGACCCGGACGATGTCGACATACTCAGTCCCGTAGAACCATCGAAGATCGTCTGTGTGGCCCGGAACTATCGCGACGGGATTGACGACCCAGCGGAGATTCCGGTCCGTCCGATCATCTTCCTGAAATCCCCGAACGCCGCTGCTGCCCACGGACGTGACATACCGCTTCCCAGCCGCGAGGACGTCGTCTTTGAGGGCGAAATCGGGGTCGTCATCGGAGAGCAATGCCGAAACGTCGATGAGTCGGAGGCCATGGATGTGGTACTGGGGTTCACGTGTGGAAACGATATTTCGAACCGGAGCGACGAGAACACGGTTCGTCGAAAAGCGTTCGACAACGCAGCACCACTCGGTCCCGTGGTGGCCTCCCCCGACGAGGTTCCAGCGGACGCAGGAATCGAAGTTCGAGTGAATGGAGAGGTCAAACAGTCGTCTTCGCGTGACCAGTTCATATTCTCCGTGCCGTCGTTGATCGAGCACATCACCACGTACCAGACGCTTGAACGGGGCGATGTCATCCTCACGGGAAGTCCACCGGGAATGGGTCCGTTAGCGGACGGTGACAGTGTTGCGATCGATGTCGAGGGTATTGGAACCCTCGAACACGACGTGTCGTTCCCGGAGCGAGCGTGGGCCGATCGATAAGAACGGTTGTTTCAGGTCTCAAGACGGGCGACCAGTAGAGTCAAATAACTGGCTGCGATACGTTTACATCGAACCTGCATGAGCGAGCAAGAGTACCACGTTCCGGAAGACGTGAGTGTCCCGTGGCGCGACCTCAGAGACGACGAATCGGTCCGTTCCGGCAACCGGGATATCCACATCACGGCTGTCAAGACGATGGCCATCGACGGCAGTTATCCGTGGGGGATAGTCAAGGTCGAGACTGACGCAGACTGTTATGGTATCGGCGAAACGTTCCACGGTGAAGAGTCGCTGGACCTCGTCAACCGAGTCTCGAGGCACATCGTGGGCGAGAATCCACTCGACATCACTCGAATCACCGAGTTGTTGAACCAGAGGTACTCCGGAGCCGGCGGTATCGGACAGTCGGCCTTCACCGGTATCGAAACAGCGCTCTGGGACATCAAAGGGAAGGTGCTCGATGCACCCATCTACGAACTGTTGGGCGGGAAGTACAGAGACGAGCTGATGACGTACTGCGATACGCACGCCGGAGAGTCAGTCGGCGAGGCACTCGCGAGTGAGACCGACGAGGTGTACACCCCAGCCTCTTACGCGGCGGCTGCGCGCGAGGTGGTCGATGAGGGGTTCGACGCGTTGAAATTCGATCTTGACGTCCCCGTCCCCGGCCGCCCGAAGGGGGATGTGGCTGCCCGTCGGCTCGACAACGAGGCTATCCAGCACAAGGTGGATATCATCGACGCAGTGAGAGACGAAATCGGGTATGGTGTCGATCTGGGTGTCGACTTGCACTGGAACTTCACCGTGGAGACCGCGATACGACTGGGGAAGAAACTGGAACCATACGACCTCGCGTTCATCGAGGATCCAGTCCCGCCGGAGAAAACAACCGCTCATCGACGGGTTGCCCAGAAACTCGACACGCCGATACTCACTGGAGAGAACCTCGTTCGAGCAGACCAATTCAACGAGTTGGCCCATGCCGGTGGCATGAGCATCGCAGCACCGGACGTGAACAAATGTGGGGGGCTGAAAGAGCTTCAGTCCATCGCGAGAATTTGTGACCTGTACGGTATCCCTCTCGCCCCGCACAACCTTGCAAGTCCGGTCGGGTTGGTCGCAGGTGCTCACGTCTGTGCGGCGATTCCGAACTTCTTCTCGCTCGAATTCCGCGGGCGTGATGTTCCCTGGTGGAACGACGTTGTCGACAGGGCAGCCGAACCGGGACCGATACTCGAGGACGGATACGTTTCCATTCCGGACGGTCCTGGACTCGGTATCGAGATCAACCGAGATATTGCAGAGCAGTACAAAACGGACAGCTCGGACCTGATCTTCGAGTAGCCGAATCGGAGGTGGGATTATTTTTCGTCCGAGCTCACGTCGCTAACGGTAGACGCTACGATGGGGTTAGGGTCGTTGACGGGGTGTCGCGGGTCTCGGCCCTGTAGGACCCGAAGGACTTCACTGGCGGCTGTCGTGCGTACGTTTTCAATCGACTGTTCGGAGTACCAGGCGACGTGTGGGGTGAGTATGACATCGTCACGCTCGAGGAGTGGAGAGTCGCCCGGAGGTTCGTTCTCCATCACGTCGAGTCCGGCCATCGCAACGGTTCCCTCGTCAAGTGCGTCGACGAGCGCATCCTCGTCGATGATTTTACCGCGGGCGGTGTTGATGAGAATGGCCCCTGATTTCATTCGGTCGAACGCTTCCACATCGTAGCGAGACCGCGTCTCGTCGGTCAGTGGTGCGTGAATCGAGTGAACGTCTGTCCGCTCTAGAAGCTCATCGAAGTCAACCTTCTCAACCTCAAATTCGGCAAGTTCACTGGCTGGCGAACTCGGATCGCAGGCAATCACGTCTACATCAAATCCCGAGAATTTCCTGGCTACGGCCTTCGAGATGTTACCGAACCCGAGAAGTCCAATCGTCGTACCCTGGAACCCCTGGAGTGGCTTTTCTGCCTCCCAATCCCACCCGCCGACTCGAACATGTTCATCGTAGCAGGTAATCTTTCGAAGGCACGAGAAGGTAAGCGAGATCGCGTGAGTCGCCACCGTCTCTGTCGATCCACCCGGAACATTTGCCACTTGTATCCCCTCCTGTGTCGCCGTTTCGACATCGATGTTGTCTACACCGATGCCCGCACGGACAACCACGCGGAGATCCCCCGCACGCCGAAGGACATCTCCCGTGACGCGAGCGTACCCATCGACGATCAGTGCGTGTGCATCGACGAGGGCTGAACCGAGTTCTTGCTCGCTCCTCGTCGTCACTGACAGGAGCTCGGCGTCGACTTGTTCTAACACGTCCGCCTCGATGTCGAGATCGATGGCCTTCTGGTCTGCTACGACTACTTTCGGTTCCATTTCAGACAGAGTTCCTCCCTGTGCCGCAGCGCTTTCTTCGGTGAGAGGAACGGAAGAGCGGGCTCCAGGTTTCGAGAGAGTCACCCAGAACAGCGCTGCACGACTGAGTTCCACTCAGCGCTGGTAGGGCGCGCTGTATCCGCCAGATGTGAATGCGTCTCATTATCACGAATCACCCATACAACACTTCCCCCGACATAAAACAGTGTACTACTGGGCCATTTTGTCCGGTTCTTTTGGAACTCGGATTCGGGATACGGGAACGTCTGGTTTCGGACCAGCACTCCACCACCTGTGGACTGATACCCTCGAAACGTGAGCAGTGGACCGAAATCCAGCTACTGCTCGGCGTTGATTGCTCTGAGCATTCCACGGAGATATCCGATCGTGAACGCGCGTCCGCGGAATCCTCCAGCGGGCCATTCCTTCTCGTTGGGAAGGTCAGGCACGTGGTCGGGCGTCATCACACCAGCGAACCCCTCTTCTTTCAGTGTCTTCATTACCTCGTACTCGTTGAAGTTGCTTTCCGGATCGTCGATGAACGTCTCATAGAACGTATCGTCGGCTGTCCCTACGACGTCACGGAAGTGGACGTAGACGATGTTCTCACCTCCGAAGTAACGAATGACCTCCGGTATGTCTTCACCCATCTCTGACCAGCACCCGAGGCCGAGTTTAATGCCGTGGTTGTCGCTAGGAACGAGTTCCATCGCCCGCTTGTGATTCTCGAAGTTCCGAAACAACAGCGGAACGCCAGCAATCTCAGGAATGGGCGGGTCCGTCGGATGGAGACCAAGCGTGACGCCAGCCTCTTCGGCAACCGGGAGCACTTCTTTTAAGAACAGCTCGTAGGTATCCCACATCTCGGCCTCGGTGTAGGTGCGGTCTGTGTCGAGACGGTCACGGCCGACTGAATCCATGTCACGCGCGTTCGCGTTTCCTCCGCCACTGATCTCCAGAACCTGTGTGTCGGCCTGGGTTCGGTCGAAGACGGTCGACTTTGCGCCACCGCGCAGCTCCTTCGACTTCGTTCGACTAACGCCAGTGGGCGGGTGACCACTGTACCCCTGCACTGGAATCCCAGCACGCCCGAGGTTGCGAACCGTTTCTTTGACGACCTCGATTTTTTCTTCAGGATGGTCATCGATGAGGATGAGATAGAGATTGTACGGGAGCGTCTCGAGTCCGTAGAGTCTCAGGCCGAATTCCTCAACTCGTTCGCGGAGCGTCACGAGTTCGTCATACGTCCATACTTCGCCACTCGAGAGAGTCAGGTTGAATTCGTTGTGCGGGTCAAAGGGGCTGATGAGGATATCTTCGATTCCCATCTGCCTGGCAAAGAGGAGATGTTCGTCAGTGACCTCTTTTATTTGTCCGACGCCCACGCGCATCGGTAGGTCGTCGAACTGTGTCATGTCGCCTGCAACAACACCGTTATCATTACTCATGGGTTCTGTCGTAGGATTCCCACTGATAGTATTAAATTGTGTGGGCCCCGGTAGCGAAGGTGGTGGGGCCGACACCTGTCCGGCTTGTCGGACCTCTCGTCACCCACCACTCAGCGAAGATCTCACGCCCGGTCGCGATACCCCTGCAACGGGTCCACCGACAGCGAACACGTCGCGACCCTCATCGAAGCCGTACTCTGCCCCCCTGACCCCAACAAGTATTTTACCGTGTATTGAGACGAACGTCCATGGAAATCACGGATATCGAGGTGACGGTCAGCGATGCTGATCCCAAGACCGACACCCGGCGGGACGCGCTGCAGGAACTTCCGGGCGCTGGGTCGGTCACTGTCGAGGTTCGAACCGCGTCAGGCGTCACGGGCTCGGGAAGTGTCCGATTTGGACGGATCCAGGCCGCGCCCGATGTGCTCGCGACGCTCATTCGACGGGAGTTGCTCCCTATTGTGATGGGTTCAGACCCCCGGTTCGTTCGGCGAATCCACGAGGAACTGCTCGATGAGGTGGAATATCACGGTACCTCGGGGCTAGCGCGGTTCGGCATCGCGGCGCTCGATACCGCACTCTGGGACTTTCTGGGAGCGGCCCGTGATGTCTCCTGTTGGGAACTCTGGGGGGGCGTCCGTGAACGAATCCCCGTGTACGCGATGGTCGGTTGGCTCGACGACGAGCTGGAACCGAAAGTCGAAGCAGCCGTCGAACAGGGCTTTCGCGGCATCAAGCTCAAGGTGGGCGAGTCGTCGCTCCGGGCGGACATTGAACGCCTCCAGCGGATCTCCGACATCGTCGACGAGGACATCGACATCATGGTCGACGCGAATCAGACGCTGACGGTCGCTGAGGCACGCCGACGGGGGAGGTCCTTCGAGGAGTTCGGGTGTCGGTGGTGGGAGGAACCGATCCCGGCTCACGATATCGAGGGGTACGCCGAACTCGTCTCCGCCCTCGATATCCCCGTCGCCACGGGCGAGAACCTGTATACCCGGGCCGACTTCGCCCGTCTCTTCAACGCACGTGGCGTGGACATCGTCCAACCCGACCGCCGACGGGTCGGCGGCCCGACATGCTTGCTTCAGATCGGTACGATGGCTGACGCACACGGCATCCCGTACGCCTCACACGGCGGCGGTCCCGTCCAATTAAGCGTGCTAGCCTGCCTCCCGAACGCGCTCTATCTCGAGACGGAACCACCCGGTCCGAATTCGCCGATGGAGATCACGGACGGACACGTCGAGATTCCCCAGGGGGCGGGGTTTTCGTGGGAGTGATTCTCTCTCACGGAACCATTTCTCTCCTGCCCCCGAGAGAACGGTGTCACCGACGATTCAGCGACCCAGTCGGCTTGGTCTTGGGGGGACGCCTCGGAGTACATTACGAGGCCTCCGATGACGGCAACTGAACCGTCCCGACAGAGCGAATCGCTCTTCAGGGGACGGGCGGGAAACCTATCGACGATGCTGGCGGTCGGCTGGGCCGCTGCCCTTCTCGGTCGCGAGGCGCTTCCCGTTCTCGTGCCGACGATAATGACCGAACTGTCGGTGACATCGTCGCAGGTGGGACTGGCGATGTCCGTGATGTGGGCACTCTACGCCGTCTCACAGTATCCGGGTGGTCGACTATCCGACCGCCTCAACCGGCGAACAGTCGTTATCGTGAGTCTGTCGTTCCTCAGTCTCGGATTCCTCCTGCTCAGTGTAACGCGCACGTATCTGATGCTCGTTTTCGCGCTCGTTTTCGTCGGGTCGGGCTCGGGGCTTTATTTTCCGGCCGTGCGGGGGTGGCTTGCTGACCTCTTCAGCGAGCGTCGAAACCAGGTCTTCGGGATTCACACCGCAGCGGGTTCCGTGGGAGGCTCGCTCTCCGCGGGTCTCGTCATCCTAATGCTCGCACACGCCTCGTGGAGTGTGACCTTCGTCCCGACAATGCTTCTACTGCTTCTCGTGGCGGTTACAATCCACAAACTCGGACACGAACCGTACGCGGCGAGACGCGTACAGCTGGAGATCCGACCGACGATCGCTCGGTTACTCCGTGACGGAGAGATTCGACGTTTGCTCCTCGTATACTCGCTCTTCGCGTTCGTCTGGCAGGGTGCGATCAGTTTCTTCCCGCTCTTTCTCCAGTCGCAGAAGGGGCTTTCTCCTACGATTGCAAGTGCCGGATACGCATCTCTGTTCGCGTTCGGAATCATCATGGGGCCTCTCGCGGGCCGGCTTGCAGACTCTTTTACCTCGCTCTCCGTCGCCACCGTCTCGCTCCTGCTGTGTTCCCTGGGTCTCCTCTTGCTCGTCGTGGGGACCTCACTCACGACGGTCGCGCTGGGGACGTTCTGTTTAGCTATCGGGGGGCGGTCGTACCCTCCGGTGATGCAGTCGTTCGTGATGGATACTCTGCCCGAGGACAGCGCAGCAGGGGATTTCGGCGGGCTGAAAATGGTCTACACTAGTCTGGGGAGCCTCGGTCCGGTGTACATCGGGTCGCTATCGGGTGCCTTCGGCTTTGTTCCCGGCTTTGCCAGTCTCATGGGTGCTTCGATGATCGCTGTTGTTGGGCTATGGTCACTTGCCCACCACTAATCCATACTCCAGCGGCGAACACCGTGATCTGTGTCGCCATCACACTGCAGGCTCTATCGTTCCCCCCACCGCCCGATAGAATCCGATTCGGCTCCAGCCGTCGGGGCGGGCCTCGTATGATTTCTGTTTCAGAGTCACGATAGCGGCGAGATGTTCCAATGATTAGAAACAATATTTTTATAATTCGACACTGTATGTGGCACAGAGCGAAACAATGAAATCCGAATCAAAAAACACGGTCAAAACCGCGAGCACGCTCTTCCAGATCGTCGAGGCTCTCCTCGAACTGGAGGGTGCAAAAGTCGCCGAACTCGACGAGGTGCTCGATGTCTCGAAAAGTACGATCTACAAACACCTCCAAACCCTTGAACAGGAGAACTACATCGTCAAAGAAGACGGGACGTACCAGATCGGCTTACGGTTCCTCGGATTCGGCGAGTACGCTCGAAAGCGGCG
Organism: Salinigranum sp.; assembly: GCA_041641615.1. Classification (GTDB taxonomy): domain Archaea; phylum Halobacteriota; class Halobacteria; order Halobacteriales; family Haloferacaceae; genus Salinigranum. The sequence continues at coordinate 17,770 of JBEPYA010000006.1, forward strand.
TAAACTCTACCAGCTTGCGAAGCCCGAGATGGAGAATTTGGCAGAAGAGACGAATGAAATGTCGAATTTGCTCGTCGAGGAGCACGGGCGAGGGATATTGCTTCACCGGGCGAGTAGCGACAAGGCGGTGTCCCTCGATACGTTTGCAGGGAAGGAGGTCGCTCTGCACTCGACCGGGAACGGAAAGGCGATTCTCTCTTGTCTGTCCGACGAGCGTGTGAACGAGATCATCGATCGATACGGGCTGCCGAAGCGGACCGAGAACACGCTCACCGACCGCGATCGATTGTTCGAGGAACTAGAGAGGATTCGTGAACGTGGGTGGGCCTACGACGAAGAGGAACGGTTAGAAGGACTCCGCTGTGTCTCGGTTCCGATTACTGACGTGAACGATAACGTTCTCGGTGCCGTAAGCGTGTCGGGACCAGCCGCCCGTCTAGAGGGGGAACGCTTCCGAGAGGAGATCCCAGAACTACTCCTGCGAGCCAAGAACGTCATCGAGATGGACGTCGCCTACCGGTAACTCAACAACCGTTCTCCCCTTTTATCCCGTGATACTCCACCCATGATACGTTTTTTAGGCTGAAACGGGAGAAAGCAGGTTATGATTTCTCATATTGATAAGAGTATTTCGTAATACAACAGTATGAGTCCTAATATCGATTATTTAGACTACTGAGAGACTGGAATATGAATTCTAACCCGATTATTCTCGCTATCTCGACTCGAGTGTTCTTTTGATGAGAAGTGAATTCGTTATACTATAAAGACAAGTCAACTTTTGAGAGGTCTATTTCGTAATTCGAACTCAATCAGTTGCTTACGGTATAATTCACCTGCAGATGTTCGACGCGGTCACGGAGGCTGGACAACCCGTATGGAAAGAGTTCATTACAGTCATATAGACGTAATTTTTGTTTCATTCTCGTCTACCTTCTTGATTCCCCATCAGTTCTATGGACCAGATGACTCCACTAGTGTAGCATCCGTTGATTATTCTCGGTGTCTTATGACAGGTGTATCAGATATCCGTTCTCGTGTAACGAATAGATCGTTAGAGATCGTCTCTCGGAGTTGAACGCCCGTCGTGCCGGTGATGACCGCTTCCCGATTCAGGGACTCAACGGCCACCCGAACTGGCGGTACGTGGATAACCGAGACTGCATCCTGGAGAGTGAGTCGCGATGACCGCGCCGAACGACCAACAGCAGGACCTCATCGACAGCAAACAGGTCATCCACGTCGTCGAGCTGAGGGGACGGGGAAGACGTCCACCGTTATCCATCGATACGCAGAAATCGTCGACCAGGACGACGTTGAACCGGAGGACGTCCCCCTCGTGGCGTTCACCAACAACGTGACTACGCGATCGACATAGAAGAACGCGCTGAGGGGATTCGCTGTGTGTTCGCTCCAGTCATCGCCAACGACGGTGTTGTCCGTGGTGCCGTCAGCGTCGCCGATCCTGCCAGCAGGATGCGTGGTGAGTCTCTGGAGACGACGGTCCCTTACCTGGTCGAGCGTGTCACGAACGTCATCAGCATCAATCTCTCGTACACGTAGCGGGCTGTTTACCAGCGCTAAACAGTTGGCACACCGTCGATGCCGGTGGTCGATCGACGGCAAGGAATTACGCCCATATAGGTGTAATTTCTTCTTGACCGCCTCGGTACTCATCCTCGTGTCGCCGCTCTTGCTCCACCTGCGCGAGCGAAACTCCGGCGTGTAGGGGGTCCGAGAAGAACCGGGGTCAAGGACGGGTTTCGCTCGTTTTTTCGAGGACCGTCGTCCGACCGTACGGTTATTTGTTGCACGGTCACATACGTTTCGACGATGCAGTGAAAGTTTACGAGAGTTGCCGGTCCCTTCGAGTACGAGGGGTTCGGCGACTTCCGATACGAACAGATCACTGAAGGACCAGTTTGGGACGGCGTCTCACAGCGAGTCCTGTTCACCGACATCGCCAACGATCGGATCCTGGCGTACGATTCGGTGACCGGTGACTGTGAGGTCGTGTATTCGGATACGAACGGCGCGAACGGGTTGAAGTTCGGCCCGGACGGTAAGCTGTACGCCTGTCAACAGGACGCCCACCGAGTCGTTCGATACGAAGACAATGGAGGAGTCACGGTGATCGCCGATCGCTACGATGGAGTCCGGTTGAGCAGTCCAAACGACCTCACGTTCGACGCGGCGGGTCGGCTCTGGTTCAGCGACCCCGACTACCGCCAACGGGGACTGCCGCTCGGCCACGACTCGGTGTATCGGGCGGAGCAACAGTCGGACAGAGAGTGGACGCTACACAGAGCGACCCTTGACACGACGAGACCGAACAGTCTCGTGATCTCGAAGGACCAGCGACACCTCTTGGTCGCCGAGAGCGATCACGACGGGGCTCGTGAACTCCGCTCGTACCGTCTCGCCGAGGACGGATCGCTCGACGGCTACGAACTCCTCCACACGTTCCATCCACACCGTAAAACAGATGAAAACGTTTGGACATCAAAGGGAATATCGTCGCGACCGCTGGGTGGAAACAGAGCGGACCAGGACCATTCCTGTACATGATCAGTCCAACCGGGCGAGTCATCGAAATACATATTTCACCGTCATCTCGGACGAATAATTGAACGTTTGGAGATTATACTCTCCAATCGCTGTACGTTACAGGACTAGACGGCTGTCTGTGTCGCTCACGAACTGATCGAAAAGGGATCCTCGCAACGATGGGCTCTCGGTCAAAATTATAAACAGAACGTCCTTTCAAAGTCTGAATGATTATATTCTTTAATCGCCGCGACCACTCCCGAGACGCACTGGCCCGTGGTCTTATCGAACGCCTGTATGACGAAGGCGTCTCCACGGTGTACGTCGGGGCATTGACCGACGTGCTGGACACGCACTGGCCGGTGAAGACGAACGCGAAAACACACAACTTCTGGGCGTTACGAGCGTTCGTGACCCGACTGGCGTATACCGCCGAAGAAGATGGTATCCCGGTCGAGGTGCGATCTGAGGCGTGGACGAGTCAGGAGTGTCCAAATTGTGGTTCGACAGAGGATATGACGCGCCACCGCGACAGGCTGACGTGTCCGTGTGGGTTCGAAGGTCACACGGATCTCACAGTGTCAGAGACGTTCCTAAAACGGCAGACGACGGTGAAAAACGATGCACATGGTCATATACACCCTGGTAGAGGCATCGACACAGAACGAAGCGTTGGCCACCGGGAAGACGATGTTCGACCGACTGGTGGGCACAGACCTGCGTTCCGGTGGGCCATCGAGTGGACGCGACACCTCGCGACAGACACACCGAGCGACGTAGAGATGTTCGACGAGTATCTCAAATACCTCGTTGCAGTCGGTTTCGCGGACGAAACACACGAACTCCGGTAACTCTCAAAGGGAGTTGTTTTTCGCGCCCTGAAGGGTGCGGCGCGTTCTGAATTGACGCGGCTGCGGTGAACTCGGTTCAGTGAAATTATGGCTACGACCAGTGACTCGTCGGTCTCTTTCGACGAGACCGACACGCGATCCGACGAGATGAACAGCACTATCGAACAGTGGGTCGACGACCTCGTCGCCGGCGTCGACGACGCGCAGGCCAGCGAGGAGTTCCAGGAGTGGCTCGATGTCCAGAGTCGTTTCCACGACTACTCATATCGGAATACTCTCTTGATTAAGCGCCAGTGTCCAGAGGCGTCCCGCGTGGCAGGTTATCGGACATGGCAAAAAGACTTTGACCGGCACGTCCAGGAGGGAGAAAGCGCGATCTGGATCTGGGCACCGATCATCATGAAACAGTGCCCGGAGTGCGAGAACTCACCGAGTTACCACGAGAACAGTGACTGTGACTACGACCAGACACCACCCGAGGAGTGGTCGAAGGGACTCGTTGGGTTCAAACCCGCACCCGTGTTCGACATCTCGCAGACCGACGGGGAGCCGCTTCCGGAGCTCGATACGGAAGCGACCGGCGACGCCGACGACCTCCTCGATCGGTTGACCGATGCCGCGGATGAGCTTGGTGTGACGGTTCGGATCGTTCCGGAAGCGGAGTGGACGCACGGTGAGGCAAAGGGTATCTGCGAGCAGCTCAGTCTCGTCGATTTGCAGCCACGCGTCGAGGTCCGCGACCGAGAGAACGACGCCGATCTCGCGCGGACGTTGATTCACGAGTACGCGCACGCCCTGCTCCACTTCGACGTCGACGACGATACCGAGCGGTCGAAACGCGAAGTCGAGGCCGAAGCTGTCGCGTACGTCGTCGGGCGGTACTGCGAACTCGACACCAGTGGTTCGGCGTTCTACTTGGCTGCCTGGGAGTCGGATGATCCCGAAGTCGTTCGAGAACGTCTCGGACGAATCAGACATAGTTTGAGGCGGAACCCCCCGACTTTAGTCGTGGGAGGAAGCCGACATGGTACTGTTCTGCCGATACGCGGTTGCATGACCGGGTTTCGATTGGTCTACGTATCATGCGAACCTCTATCGTGGTAGTGCAGGAGACGCACAAGTCGTCGCCTGTACGGGCCGAGAGTAGGCCGGCCCCGGAGTCGGGCGACCCCGTAGTTTCGGGCGACCACCGGCAATTAAATCGGCGGGACAATCCACGTGAACGGTCGAAGGTGGGCCTGAAAGCCCCCGCCCGAAGCGTGGACGGTAATAGGAAGCCGGGCCTTCGACAACGGACGAAGTGTGGGCCGAAACCCCCTCACGGGAGAAAGCTCACGACTTCAGTCGTGGGTAGCTTACGCTGTAGATCGGCCTTCCGAACCCAGTCGTGAATAGCTGTTCGACTTCGTTCGACACCCAAATTCTCAGGATGTTGTTTGGTATTTGAGAGCGACAAGCCAGCGAGACGAAGCTGCACACTCACTCGACTCGCGACCTCGCGTGTCCGCTCTCGCTCCACACCCCTCGGGATCGATCCACGCGGCATGTCGGCTGCAGCGGTCGATCTCCAGCATCAGACACGCAAACGTCGACCGCCTCGTTCCTCACTTAACACGACCCAGAACCGCCGACCTCTCGGTGCGCTCGATCGTACAGTTGTTCGATGGCTCCGATCACACTCCCAAATCGCCCCACCGACACTCCACGACGAACTCCGCGCGGCGGTCGTCGGCCGACCGCACGTCCATTCGAACCGGAGTATCGAGTTCGGCCGCGAGCGCCGCGGCGACGAACGACCCGACCGGGTGGTCGAACCGGTCGACGGCACCGAACGAACTCCCCTGCACGCCGACGGTGATGGCGCCGCCGTCGGGGTCGACGGTCGCCGTCGCGCTCTCGACGAGCTCGAAGCCCTCGACGAGCGCGTCCGCCAACTGGCTCGCGAACTCCTCGACGGTACCCGCGGAGTCGCGGCGGGCCTCCTCGAACTCCGCGACCAGCGCCGCGCCGGTCGGGATGAGCGAGACGCCGCGGGCGCGGTCGTCGCCGCCGACGACGAGCAGCGCGTCCAACTCGGCCGCCTTCGGGACGACGAACCGGCTCGCCTGGGGGACGAAGAGCCGGACGTCGGCTGTCTCGGTCGTGTGTGTCGGCGCGGGGACGTAGACGCTCGTCTCGGTGAGGTCGAGGTCGGTGACGAGCGCCCGTCCCGTCGCGGCGTAGGCGCTGTACACCCGGTCGCCGATGGGGGCGGAGATGACCTGCGAGGGCGTCAGCCAGAAGGTGAGCACGCCGACGAACAGGCCCACGCCCGCGAGCGAGAACAGCACCGTCTGGGATTCGGGGACGACGAGTGCCGCGCCGGCCGCGAGCAGGCCGAGGACGACGAAGCCGACCGCGGCCCGCCGGTAGGACCGCCGGACGCGGTTCTCCCGTTGTGCCCGTAATCGAGCGTTCTCCGCGGCTAACAGTTGGATCTCGCCGAGCAGTTCCTCGTGGGAGAGGTCCGCCTCCGTCATCCCCTCTCGCCCGTTGCGGGCTGCCACCGTCTCTCCCCGACTCGCGCTCATCGCTGTGCTCCCTCCACCGTACCCGCAGGGTCGTACCAGATGAAGCCAGCGGTCGCGACACCCGCCGCCGCGACGAGGAGGACGCTCGTCTGCCAGAAGGAGGCGGCCGAGCCGAGCGAGACGACGAGCAACGCGCCGGCGACGACGACGCCCCCGACCGCGGCGACGGCCGTCTCGACGGGCCGGGTCGTCGCGAGGAGGCGTCCGAAGCAGACGAGAAGCAGCGCTCCCTGCACCGGGAGGAACAGCGGGTCGTCGAGCGGTACTTGGAGGAGCGTCGCGGCGAGCACCTGTCCGAGCGCGTACGCGTACGGCCCGCCGACGATGACGAAGACGAGACCGACGGCGACGGCGGCACCCGCCCCGACCGGGCCGACGACCGTGGCCCACAGCGCCGCGAGCGCGACCGTCCCCACGGCTCCGAGCCCGAACTCACGAGCGCGCCCGCTCCCGGGCAGGCGCAGTCGCTGTTTCGCTTCGGATGGGGTCGTTTCGGCGGCCATCAGCGGACCTCCACGCGCTGGCTGTGCGCTTCGGCCTCGCGGAGGACGCGTTCGAGGCGGGAGCCCGGGCCGACCTCGAAGGCGGAGACGCCAGCGATGCCCGATAGCTCGCGGCGGAAGCGGTCGAACTCGCGGAGGCGGTCGTACGTCGCGTGCGCGTCGGCCGCGTCGGCCGTGTCGGGGTCGAACAGCGCCGACGGCGTGAGGAAGACCACGACGTGGCCGTCGCGGCGCTGGGCGAGCCGGACGCTCTCTCTGACCGCCGCGCGCTCGGTGTCGTCGGTGAGGATGACCGTGAGGACGGTCCCGCCGCCGGCGAGTGTCGTCCGCGTCCGCCCGCTCCACAGCAGACGGTAGAGCCGGTCGGACTCGACTGCCGCGCTCTTGCGGTCGGCGAGGAACGGCCGGACCCGCCGGGCGAACGTGCTCTCGTCGCCGTCGAGCGCGCGCGCCATCCGTCGCGCGCGCGTTCGGCTCCGCCGGTGGAGGCGCGTCCCCCCCGACCCCGCGTCCTCGACCGTCTCGATGGCGTATATCCGCCGGCGGAGGCGCTCGTACTGCTCGCTCGTCGCCCGGGCGGGCAGGCCCGAGACCCCCTCGTCGTCGAGGACATACAGGCCGATCGGCTCGCCGGAGTTCTTCGACTCGCCGACGAGCGCCAGCGCCACCTGCCGGAGGTAGTCGAACTTCGTCGCGCCGGGCGGCCCCGCGTGCAGCGACGAGCGCGCGTCGAGGATCATCGTCGTGACCACGGAGGTCTCGGACTCGAACTCGCGGACGTGGAGGTCGTCGAGCCGCGCTGTCGCCTTCCAGTCGATGCGGGTGATGGCGTCGCCGGCGACGTACTCGCGCACCTCGCCGAGGTCGAACCCGTTCCCGCGGAGGACGGTCTGTCGCCGCCCGAGCGTCGACAGGAGGCTCGCACCCCCCTCGGCGATGTACGTGTCGCGCGGGCGCGGAGGGTCGACCCGGACCGTGGGCGTCTCGCCCGCTCGGAACGTCGTCGAGAGGAGACCCCACCGGTCGGAGACGTGGACCGAAGTCGGCCGGAGTCCGTACTCGCCCGCGACCCGCCACGTGAGCGTCCCGGTCGACTCGGCCTCCCGCTCGCCGGGCGCGAGGTCGGCCGGTTCGACGCTCGGATCGCCCGCGACCGGGACGCGCGGCTCGACGCGCACGCGGACGTCGGCGGGGCGGGGGAGCCGCGCGGCGACGGTGAACGCGCGCGACTCGTCGACGAACGTGGGCGTCGTCGGCGTCTGGTCGACGACGAGCGCGTCCTCGAGCCACCGCACCGCGCTCACGAAGCGGTAGCCGTGGGCGAGCATCCACGCCAGCAGGCCACCGGCGGCGAAGAGGAAGACGGGCTGTTCGAGGAGAGTCGCGCCGACGGCGAACAGGACGAGCAACGCGAGCGTCCCCCAGAGGCGTCGGCTGTACTGCATCCGTGGACCAGACGCCGCGAGAGTAATTCAATCTATCCGTACGAACGACCCCCCGATGGTGGCCCCCGGTGTCATTAATGGTCTCCTACCCCGGGTTTGGGGTGGTAGTTAGTCCATACTTTTGCCCCGCCGTCGTGTACGGTCTTCGATGTCTTCTGACCGCCTCCGCTCTGCTGTGATCCGTGAGGCACCCCCGGACCTCCTCGCACTCGCGGGTGTCGTCCTCCTCACCTGGGCGACGCTCGCCGTCGCGCTCCCCCAGGGGAACCCGCTCGTCGTCCCGCTGGCGGTTCTCTTCGTCCTCGTCGCGCCCGGTTACGCCCTCGTCTCGGCGCTCTTTCCCGCCCGCCGGGCGGCACAGACCCGCGACGGCCACCACCTCGACGTTCGCGGCCTCGACTTCCCCGAGCGACTCGCGCTCGGCGTCGGGACCAGCGTCATCGTCGCGCCGTTCGTCGCGTTCGTCCTCCAGACGACCGTCGTGGGCATCGCGCGCACCCCAGTGCTGGTGCTCCTGGGTGCGGTCACGCTGTTCGTCATCGTCCTCGCGACCCTCCGCTGGCGCGCGCTCCCGCCCGAACTCCGGTACCGAGTGGGTATCAGCGTCGCGCCGCTCCGATCGGGCCCCCTCGCCGACCGCCTGCTCGTGGTCGTGGTCGCCGTCGTGGTCGTGGTCGCCGTCAGCAGCGTCGGCTACGCGACGACCACGTCCCGTGGCGGCGAGGACCTCACGGAGCTGTACGTCCTCGCCGTCCAAGACGATGGAACGCTCCTCGCCGACGACTACCCGAGCGTCCTCGAGATCGGTGAGGAGACCGAGCTGTACGTCGGCCTCGACAACCACCGGGGGACCGAGACCACGTACACGGTCGTCGGCGTCGTCCAGCAGGTCGACCTCGACACCGGCACTGTCGTCCGTCAGGACGAGTTCCAGCGCTACACCGCGACGGTCGCCGACGGCGACGCGTGGGGCGTCCGCCACGACTTCGCGCCCATGTGGTCCGGCGTGAACATCCGCGTCGTCTACCTCCTCTACATCGATGGGGCGCCGGGCGTCGTCTCGCGGGAGTCGGCGGTCGACTCCGTCCACATCTGGATGGACGTCACCGACCCGTTCGGCCTCGACGAGACCGCCGGCGACGCGGGCGGTGTCGCGGGTGATACGACCGGAGCCACGCAGGCCGGTTCCGATGCTAATGAAACCGACGCCAGTGCGGCGTCCGTCGCCGTTTCGGAGCCGACGAACGGGACCGACACCCTCACGAGCGGAGCGGTGAACGACACCGGCGCGGACGCGACCGCTACGGGAGCGACCGACACGACGGACACAACGACGAACACGAGCGCGACCGGGAACACCTCGGCGACGGCGGCCGGAGCGGCCGCGTCCGGGTAGGCGATGGGTCGGCCCTCTCTCCCCCGGAGCCTCAACAGTTTTGCCCCGTCCCAGCGTCGAACGGGTGTGTTCGCCCGGTTCCCGATCGTCAGCGCCCTCGTCTGTCTCCTCGTGGTCACCGCGACCGTCGGGGCCGCTGTCGGTGTGTCCACCGCCACGACCGACTCCCGGGGTGACGTCGCCGCGTCCGACCCCGCTCTCGCCGGCTCCGTCCCGCAGGTGGTGGCACCGGGCAACGAGACGAACGGGACGGCGGAGACGAACGCGACGTTCGAGCCGGTCGCCGTCGTCGACCACGAGGACCCGCGCACGGCGCTCGGCCGCGGCGACGACCGGGCCGTCGGGTCGTACCTCGTCGGGTCGATGTCCAACCGACTGGTGCGGAGCGCTCGCCTCCTCTCCGACGACGAGTACCCGGAGGCGCGCGCGATGCTCGGCCCCGAGTACGACAGCCTCTACGACCGCTACGACGACGTCCGGAGCGACCTCGGGGTCGGCCAAGAGGAGGCCGAGCGGTACGCGGTCGTCCGCGACGAGCAGGTCGCGTACATCACCGCCGTCCAGAACTACTCGCTGATCCGCGAGGACTACCTCGAAGCGCGCCGCTCTGCGGACTCGTTCCGGTCGCGGCGGCTCGCCCGCGAGATGGAACTGCAGTCCGAGGCGATACTCGAACACCGCGACAACCTCGTCGCCAACTACACGCTCATGGACGAGATGGGCGGCGACCGCCGGAACGAGAGTCTCGAACTCGTCTCACAGCAGGCCGTGGAGGTGACCGCGCTCCAGGCGACCGTCCGCGAACAGCAGTTCGTCGACACCCGCCTCCGGGTGCGGGTCCCCAACACGAGCGGGTCGTTCTCCGCGCCGTACCAGCTGTTCGCGACGGTCACGACCGTCGACGGGGTCCCGCTGGCGAACGAGTCCGGGCAGCTCATCATCGGCACTCAGCGTTACCCCGTCGAGACGGACGCGAACGGCTCGTTCTCGGTCGTCTACCGCCCCACGACGATCCCCGACGGGGCGACGACGGTGGAGGCGCGCTTCTTCGTCGACGAGGAGTCGACGTACCTCGGCGACCGGACGACGTTCGACCTCTTCGTCAGACAGGAGCGACCGGGGCTCGCCGTCGACGCGCGGCCGACGTCGGTCGCGTACGGCGACGAGTTCGTCGTCTCCGGCCGCGTCGGTGCGACGGTCCCGAACGCGACGAGCTACGTGGCCCGAACCGACGACGTCAACGCCTACTACGACCGCATCACCGCGGCCATCGCCGAGGAGGCCCGGACGGCCGCCGCGGCGAACGTCACCGCTCCCTTCACGTCGACCGTCCGCGTGAGCATCGCCGACCTCCAGACCGTGCCGCGGCCCGTGACGGTCGCGCTGACGGTCAACGTGACGGACCTCACGACGGTACGTGGCGACCCCGCGGACCCCGCGAACCTCACCGTCGAGGTCGACGAGGAGACGGTCGAGTCGTTCCCGCTCCCGGCGTCGCTGCAGTCGCCGCTGCCGACCGAGTACGTCGGCGCGCCGAACGTGACGCTGCTCGTCGCGGTCGGCGACCTCCGGCTCGGCACCGTCCAGACGGTACCCGACGGGAGCTTCACGCTCGCCACGCCGCTCCCGCAGGACGCGCGCCGAGGGACCCAGCCCGTCCGCGTCGCGCTCGTCACACCGGACCGCGCGCTCGCGCCGGCCGTCGCGACGACGAACGTCTCCGTGGAGACGACGCCGACGCAGGTCCGCCTCGACGAGGTGACCACCCGCGGGCGCGAGTTGCTCCTCGCCGGGACGCTCCGGACGGCGGACGGCGACCCCCTCGCGAACCAGCAGGTCCAGATCCGTCTCGACGGGAGCGTCGTCCAGGCCGTCCGCACCGCCGACGACGGCACGTTCGGGGCGTCGCTCACGCTCCCCAATGCGGACGAGTCGCGCTCGACCGTCCGTGTCGTCGCCGGGTTCGACAACCCGACCAGCAACCTCGGCGCCTCCCGGAGCGCCGCCTCCGTCGTCACGCTCCCCGAGCCGCGCACCGAGGTCGCCGAGGAGGTGCCGGTCATCACGCGGCTCCGCGAGGCGCTCGGCATCAGCGAGGTGCTCGTCGTCCTCCCGGTCGTCGACTTCGGCCTCTCGCCGGGGCTCGCCGCCGGGGGCGTCGTCGTCCTCGTCGTCGCCGCCGGGCTCCTGTTCGTCGCGCGGCGGCGCCGGACCGGGCCGGTCACCACGGCGGGCCGCCGCCACCTGGACGACCTCACGACGGAGGGAATCCTCGACGCGGGACGGCCGGACCCGACCGACGTCACGGACACGACGCCCGCGTCGGTCTATCTCGGGGCCGCCCGGGAGGCGCTCGCGGCCTCGAACCCCCGACTCGCGACCGAGTACGCGTACGTCGCCGTTCGCCGACACCTCTCGACGGACAGCACGCTCCCGGCGCGCGTCACACACCGCGAGTTCCTCCGTGCCGTCCGCGAACGCGAGCGCGACTACGAGGTCGCCGACGTCGTCGACACGCTGACGGCGGCGTACGAGCGGGCGGCGTTCAGTCCGCACGGCGTCTCGACGGACGACGCCGAGGCGGCCGTGTCGGCGGCCGAACGCGTGGTCGGCTGACCCTCGCCGTCGACGCAGTCCGGAAGACCTAACAGCCGGAGCGTGTCTTCACTCACCACCGTCACGCTCCAATCGAGACATCGCCTACTCATGCCGCTGCCCGACACCTCCCAGTCCGACACCGCACTGACGACCGTATGGCGCGAGGAACGGCTCGCAGTCGATCCGGCGGCGGACGTCCACCGCGTCCGCTGTCGCACCGACGAGGACGTGAGCACGGCCGTCGTGCTGACGGTCGCCACACTGCACAACTGCGCGCCGACGGCCCTGCCGCCGCTCGCGACCGCCGTCGACCCCGACGCGCTCGCGCGTCTCGTCGACGACGACACGACCGGGGAGGCGACGACGAGTTTCGCGTACGCCGGCTGCATCGTCACGGTCCGGGCGGACGGCGAGGTCACCGTCACCCCCGCTCTGCAGGGCTGACCGCACTCGCTCTCTCTTTCGCCTCGTCTCCGGTCCCGGCCCGAAGCCGCGGTGCCGACGCCCGGACGCTTATACCGTCACGGGGGAGTGTACCCGACATGTTCGGAACGAGCGGCGTGCGGGGCACTGTCGGCGACGAGATCACGGCCGAGACGGCGCTCTCTGTCGGCCGAGCGGTCGGGTCGGACGCCGACCGCGTGCTCGTCGGGCGCGACGTCCGCGACAGCGGTGCGCTTCTGGCCGATGCGGCGAGCGCGGGGCTCAGAGAGTGCGGTGCGGACGTGGTCCGCCTGGGCGTGGTGTCGACGCCGACGCTCGCCCGGCACGTCGCGTGGCTCGACGCGGACGCGGCTGTCGGCGTGACCGCCTCGCACAACCCCGCGCCCGACAACGGCCTCAAGCTGTGGACGCGGAGCGGCCAGGCGTTCGACGCCGCGGCCATCGACCGGGTCGAGGGACGCATTCGGGAGGGGACGTACGACCTCCGGGGGTACGAGACGCTGGGAACCGAGACGACGCACGCGGGCGCAGACGAGAGAGTCGTCGACCACCTCGTCGGGCGGTTCTCGTCTCTGGAGGACCTCTCGGTCGTCGTCGACCTCGGTAACGGCACCGGCCGGCCGACGATCGAGGCGCTCGTCGCGCTCGGGGCGCACGTGACGACGCTCAACGCGCAGGAGGACGGCCGGTTTCCGACGCGGAAGTCGGAACCGAACGCCGACAGCCTCGGGGTGCTGTGTCGGACCGTGGGGGCGCTCGACGCCGACCTCGGTATCGCCCACGACGGCGACAGCGACCGCATGATGGCCGTCACCGACGCCGGAGAGTTCGTCCCCGGCGACGTCCTCCTGGCGCTGTTCTCGCGGGGGGCCGTCACGGGGAGAGAGGGGAGTCGCGTAGCCGTGCCCGTCGACACGAGCCTCCTCGTGAGCGACGTCGTCCGGGAGGCCGGCGGCGAGGTATCGTACACGCGCGTCGGCGACGTCCACGTGGCCGAGGAGGCTGCGAAGGAAGGCTACGCCTTCGGCGGCGAGCCGAGCGGAGCGTGGATCTGGCCGTCGGAGACGCTCTGTCCGGACGCGCACCTCGCCGCCCTCCGCCTCGCGACGCTGGTGGCCGAAACCGGACCGCTCTCGTCGCTCGTCGAGGAGATTCCAACGTACGAGACGCGCCGGGAGAACGTTCAGACGGCGGACAAACGAGGGGTGATGGAGCGGGTGGCGGACCGGCTCACCGCGGAGTTCGACGAGACGCTGACGCTCGACGGGGTCCGCGTCGACGCCGACGACGGCTGGTTCCTCGTGCGCGCGAGCGGGACCGAACCGCTCGTGCGCGTGACCGCCGAGGCGCGCGACGTCGCGGCTGCCGACCGGCTCCAGTCGACAGCCCGTCGCGCTCTCGACGAGGCCCTCGACGGCTGACACTTCTGCGGGCGGCGTTTCGCGGGCCGACCGGGAACCGCGGAACGGCTCCGGCCTCCCCGCACAACATTTATAAGGGTATGTGTCGTTGTTTCAATTGTTCCGGGTCTCGTGCGCTGGTTCGCGTGCCAACGAATTGCGCTTCTCCCCGGAACACTTACTCACACCCCCGAGCGGCGGCGCCGCTCGTCGCACGCGCGGGTACGTCTCTCATAACAATGCCCCTCGGACTCCTCCTGTGGGTATGAAAGCCGTTGTACTCGCTGCCGGCGAAGGCACTCGACTCCGTCCACTCACCGAGACCCGCCCGAAGGCGCTCGTCGAGGTCGACGGGACGCCCATCCTCGTCCGCTGTCTCGAACAGCTCGCCGACCTCGGTGCCGACGGCTTCGTCATCGTCGTCGGCTACCGCGCCGAACAGGTCATCGACTCCGTCGGTGACGAGTTCCGGGGGCTCCCCGTGACCTACACCTACCAGCGCGAGCGCCTCGGTCTCGCCCACGCGCTCCTCACCGTCGAACCACACGTCGACGGCGAGTTCATGCTGATGCTCGGCGACAACGTCTTCGAGGCGAACTTGGACGACGTCGTCGCCCGCCAGGGCTCCGGCGGGACGGACGCCGCGTTCCTGGTCGAGGAGGTCCCGTGGGAGGAGGCGTCCCGCTACGGGGTCTGTGTCACCGACGGGAACGACGCCATCGTCGAAGTCGTCGAGAAGCCCGCGGATCCCCCCTCGAACCTCGTGATGACCGGCTTCTACACGTTCTCGCCGGCCATCTTCCACGCGTGCAAGCTCGTCCAGCCCTCCACACGCGGTGAGTACGAACTGCCCGACGCGATCGACCTTCTCATCCGGTCGGGACGGACCATCGACGCCATCCGGATGGACGGTTGGCGGATCGACGTCGGCTACCCGGCGGACCGTACGGCCGCAGAGCGCCGCCTGCGGGGCCTCGCTTCCGACGGGACCGATGCCGAGGCCGAGGAGGGGGACACCGTCGGCGTCGAGGTCGTCGACGAGTAGCGCGTCCCGCGCCCCCGAGACGCTGGTCTTCGCTCCTTCGCTCTTTTCGACTTCTCGTCTTCGCTCCGTGACCGTGTCGCGTCGCTCGGCAGTCTCGTCTACCGACCGGATGAAGGGTAGTCTCGGGGCCGCGGCGGCTACTTCCGCGTCGTGGGGCTGACGGCGGCGCCGTTCACGAACGCCGTCGCGCCCTCGCCGATCCGGAGGTCCGTTATCTCGCCGGTGAAGTGATACCGCCGGATGCCGTCCCCGATCGCGTCCTCCGCGCTCCGTCCGGTCGTCCCGAGGACGCTCAGCGCGTCCGTGCCGGGCCCGGGAACGATCTCGCGGGTCACGGTCACCTCGTAGGTGGTCGCCTCCGCGGTCGTCCCCACGATGGAGAGGACGTTGCCGGGCGTGTCCGATTCGCTGACTGTCACTATGCTCGCACCGACGGCGGCCGCACCGCTCAACCGTAGGTACCTTCGACGGCTCACGACGCCGTCGCTACTCGCTCGTTTCCGCGTCTGTTCGCGTGCCATACCTACTAATGGAGCATTAACAGCATAAGTGTTCCGGTGCTTACACTAGTAAGAATCGGCGACTGTATGGAATAAAAACTCTAGCTGGCCGTCAAGACACATCAACCGACACGCAAAGAAGAGGGTTCGAGGGGAGCTAAGACCGCCGGAGAGTGAGTTTTAATGGAGTCATAATACTGGCGGGTTCGCTTCCATCGCGGTGCTCCGGACGGGTGGGTTGTGTTCGACCTGGCAGCCCCTGTCTCACTCGTCGACCGGGATGTACTGGTCCTCCCACTCGCGCCGCTCGCGGATCGCCTCTCGGCCGGCGTCGGAGATCTGATAGAAGTTCGTGCGACGGTCGTGCTGCCCCTTCACGACGAGCTCCTTCTCGACGAGCGTGTCGAGGTTCGGGTAGAGGCGGCCGTGGTTGACCTCGCCGACGTCCTCGCTGATCGATTCTTTGATCTGCTGTCCGGAGGGGCGGTCCGCTCCAGCGATCACGTACAGCAGGTCTCGCTGAAACCCCGTCAAGTCGAACATACTCATGTATCTCTTGCTACTACTCTCACTCATAGTGTTTTGTTAGCCACATGGGAACGTCCCGTGCGATGTCCTAACTCCCCCTGTCCGCGTCGTTCCTGGTCCCCTCCCGACCGATATGCACGATCGTGTATACTAGATACGATACCGTCCGTCGCGACCCCGCCGTGCGCACCGGGCGGGTGGACGTGAGGCGTTTCATCGGCCGCATGATAGTACGTCGATAACAAAGGTTTAAAATCGTGTATTGACCTACCAATGTCACTCACCAGTCGCGTCTCACCTCGAACAACCGGAGTGACCAGGGACACCACATCGATGACGACCCGATCAAAAGACGAACTCTTCCAGATTCTCAGCAACTCCCGTCGTCGGTACATCATCTACTATCTCTCACAGGAGGGCAACGAACTGAGTCTCAAGGAGCTCGCGACGAAGATCGCCGCCGTCGAGAGTGGGGTCCCCGAGTCCGACATCACCTCCGAGGAGCGCCAGCGGGTGTACATCTCGCTGTATCAGACCCACCTCCCGAAACTCGAGGACGCCGACATCGTCACGTACGACGAGAACGAGCGGACGGTCGCCCTCACCGACGACGTCCTCGACAGCGGGTTCTTCTGGATGGACGACGTCGACGAGGAGGAACCCACGTCGTGGCTCCGCTACTACCTCGCTCTCTCCGCGGTGAGCTGGGTCCTCGTCGGTGGCGTCTGGCTGTCGCTCCCGCTCTTCTCACTGCTCGGCTGGCGCGGGGTCGCGCTCGTCGTCTCCCTCGGCCTCCTGGCCGTCGTCGTCGCACAGTACTTCGACGAACGTGCCTCGACCACCGACCGCGACGCCGGGTACGAACTGCTTATCGAGTGACGTGTCGGCGGTCGACCCCTCCTTTCGTCTCGTCCCCTCGCGCGTCCCGTTCCCACTCGGCTCCCCGGTTAGTCACTCCCCGGTCCGAGTAGCCCCCTCTTACATCCGTGTTACCACTGAGATAACTATGCGATACCCTCTCCACCCACCCGTATGCGCAGTTCACTGGTGACGGCCGGGACGCTGGCCCCACCGGCTCACGTGACGTACGTCCCGAAGGTCTGTGCGTACCTCACTCGCCGAGAGGGCGAACAGCTCCTCGTCTTCCGCGGCCCGGGGCACGACGGGCTCCAGGTTCCGAAGGGCACCGTCGAGACGAACGAACCGCTCAACGCGGCTCTCCGTCGCGAAGTCGCCGAGGAGAGCGGGCTCTCCGTCACCGGTGCCCGACGCGTCGCGTCCGACGTCTGGACGCGCCGTGCCGGGCCGCTGACCAAGTACGTCCGGCACTTCTACCACGTCGACATCGACGAATCCCGCGACCGGTGGGACCACGTCGTCACCGGTCACGGCGACGAGCGCGGCGAGACGTTCGAGTACTTCTGGGTCGACCTCCCGACCGCTGAGCGCTTCGCCCTGTCGCTCGACGACTACCTGCCGACCGTTCCCGTCGTGTCCGACGCCTGACCCTCACACCCGGTGCGTGGCGCCCGCCCTGGTACTGTTCAGATACAGAACGTCACGGAAAGAGAGAGTGTTAATTTCACGCGTCATTCGTGTTCACTTCAGGAATTGACAACGGGTTCTCACTCGCCGAGTACTCTAGCGTAGTCTCTCGGTTTCCTACCCGATTGCTACTTGTATTCGAAATCGTTGACGAGTAAATTTTAGAACCTTAACTCACGATTGATTCAACTCCTGCGAACCTCAACAAACTATTTACTATCATCGAGTCAATGTGTGTCTGACCTCACAGGGGAGGAAGACATCGACGCGAAGCCGGCGACACCGGTCCCGTCTTTCGTGTCCCGCACACGGGTGCGCGAAATTGGTCTATCGTTTCCGTGCAGAGGGGGAGGAACTCCATGACACAGACAACAGTCACGACTCACACGCAGATCCCACAGTCCGACGAGACCACCGCCGAGCCGAGCGCGCCGGTCACGCTCTCGAAAGACACACTCTTCGAGATCCTGAAGAACCAGCGGCGTCGGGACGCGCTCACGTACCTGAAGGCCAACGACGGGAGGGCGACCCTCAGCGACATGGCCGAGTTCATCGCGGCGAAGGAGAACGACATCGAGATCGGCGCGCTCTCCTCGAGCCAGCGCAAGCGGGTCTACATCGGCCTCTACCAGTGCCACCTGCCGAAGATGGCGACGGCGGGCATCATCGACTTCGAGAAGAACCGCGGCGACATCGAACTCCGCCCGGAGTCCGAGCAGCTCGACGTCTATCTCGTCGACGACGCCGAGGGAGAGACCGACGCCGCGTCGTCCACTGCCCGCAACCTCGCCGTCGCGGGCGGCATCGGCGCCGCCGTGACCGCATCGCTCCTGGGCGTGCCCGGCTTCACGCTCGTCCCCGACGCCGCCTGGGCCGTCATCAGCACTGGCGCACTCGTCGCGTTCACCGCCTTCGAAGCCCGCCGCTGACTGGCAGCCCCGCGAGCGTCTCACACCACACCCGCTTTTTCGGCCGGCTCCATACCGTCCCAGCCCACCGCACACGTTTCCGCTCACTCGCACTCCTCTCGTGCTCGCCTGCGTTCATAGCTGCCCGTTCGGGTCTGTTCGCTCCGATTCACTCGGACACGGTTGCGGAGACCACATCATCTAAGAGTGTTCAATACACTCACACATACGATGGTGCTCGGCGACCCCGATGAGACGCTCGACCTCGGGGGCGGTGAGGGGGCCGACGCGGCGGCCGTCCTCGACGCTCTCGGCGACGCAGTCTCACGTGAAATTCTCACCGCGGCCGCGGGCACGCCCGTCACCGTCGAGGAGCTCGCGATGGTCTGTGACGTCTCCGAATCGACGGTGTACCGCCGACTCGACCGGCTGAACACGCTCGGACTCGTCGAGCGCTGCAACCCGCTCGTCTCCGACTCGAAGGGCGCGTACCGGACGACGATGCGGGGGCTGTACGTCGCCGTCGACGACGCCGGTATCGCCGTCGAGGCGGACGACCTGACGACGGACGCCCTCGCAGCGGCGATGCGACTCGTCATCGACGCGGTCGACGTCCGCCGCCTCAGCTACGACCGCGACGCCGGGACGGTAGACCTCACGCTCTCGCTCGCCGACGGTGATTTCGAGACGTTCCTCAAACTGTACGCCGATCACGCGTGACGTCTCCCTTCCCTGCGCGTCGTCCCGTCAGCGGTCGCGCGTGACGACCTCACCCGGCCCCACGCGCGCGTCCTCGGAGAGGACGACCCCGGCGTTCAGCGACGCGTTGATCCCCGTCTTGACTCCGTCGCCGAGGATCACGCCCAGCTTCCGTCGCCCCGTCGAGACGCGCTCGCCCTTCACCGTGAGCTTCACGTCGCCCCCGTCGTGTCTGAGGTTCGCTACCTTCGTGCCGGCACCGAAGTTGACGTCCCGGCCGAGGACCGAGTCGCCCACGTACGAGAGGTGTCCGACCGTCGCCCCCTCCATCAGCACGGAGTTCTTCACTTCGACCGCGTGGCCCACCTTCGCGCCCTCACCGACGACCGTCGCTCCCCTGATGTAGGCGTTGGGTCCGACCGTCGCATCCTCCCGGACGAGCGCCGGCCCCTCGACGACGACGCCCGACCGCACGGTCGCACCCGCCTCGACGACGACGTTCCCCTCGACGACGGCGTCTTCGTGTACCTCGCCCTCGATCCGCCGGTCGAGCTCGTCGAGCTTCCACTCGGTCGCCTCGATGAGCTCCCACGGCCGGCCGACGTCGAGCCACCGCTCGAACGTGACTGCCTGTACTTCGAACGCGCCGCACGTCTCCTCTAAGACGTCCGTGAGCTCCAGTTCGCCCCGCTCGGACTCGCCGACGTCGAGCCACGCCTGCGCCTCGGCCGGGAAGTGGTACGCGCCCGTGTTGATGCGGTTCGACGGCGGGTCCGCGGGTTTCTCGACGACGCCCGTCACGCGGACCCCCTCGCCGTCCCCGTCGTCCGCGCCGTCGGTGATGAGCACGCCGTACGACGAGGGCTCGTCCACCCGGTAGGAGCCGACGGCCGGTCCCGACTCGTACAGCCGCCGCAACGAGGGCACGTCGTAGAGCGCGTCGCCGTTGAGCACGACGAACGGGCCGTCGTCGAGTGCGTCCGACGCGACGCGGACGGCGTCGGCGGTCCCGCGCTGTTCCTCCTGGACGACGAACGTGACGGATACTCCTCGGTACGAGTCGCCGAAGTACGACCGGACGTCGTCGGCCTCGTATCCGACGACGACCAC
>JBEPYA010000007.1:0-37098 GCA_041641615.1 Salinigranum sp.
GATGGGGAAGACGACCACGCCGACGATGCCCGCGAGGAGGAAGACGATTCCCAACCTCCGAACCATCTCCTCGATGTGATCCGCGAGCGGCATCTCGACGTCGGACTTGGGACCGTCGAGGAAGTCGCTGTCCTCGTCGGCGAGGGTCGGGTCGTAGGCGGGTTCCTCGTCGACGACTTCCGAACTCGTCGCCGGGGCGTCCCGGGCATCTGCAGGGGCTTCGTCCGCCGGTTCCGGTTCGACAAGCGGGGACGACGCGGAAGTCTCGGCGGACGCCGCAGTCGCCGTCGCGTCGGCGGCACCGTCTTCCGTCCTCGTCGTGTCGTCAGCCTCGCTCGGCCCGACCTGGTCGTTCATGCGCGGCTCGTCGGAATCGAAATCCGTGTCGGTGCCGGTGTAGGCGGCGCGGCCGGCCGAAGCGGAGGTGTCGTCCTCGCCGGGGGGCGACGGGGCAGGGTCGTCCGCGTCGGCGTCGGCAGCGTCGGTCGTCGAGTCGCCGGTCGTGTCCGACCGCTCGGTGGGCGTATCCGACTGTTCGGTGGGTGTATCCGACGTGGACGCGGTGTCGTCGCCGTCGGCGGCCCCGGTGTCGTTGTCGTCATCAGTCTCGACGGTGCTCGGACCCGGGTCGTCCCCCGCGACACTCGTCGGCGGCGGAGTCGGGTTCGGAACCCCGTCGGCGTCTCGGTCGCCGGCGGCGTACGTCGTCCAGTCGATGTCGTCCGGGTCGCTCGCGGCCTCGTCCGTATTCGAGGAGTCGACGCCGGAAGCGGCGTCCGATCCGTCAGTGTCGCCGCCGACAGGCTCGTCGTCGCCCGTAGCCGTATCGTCGTCCACGGGGGCGGCGGTATCGTTGGTGCCGGTGTCCAGATCGGAGCCAGCGACGGGGTCGGCGTCCGCATCGCTGTCAGGGTTGGCGTCCGCATCGCTGTCGGGGTCGGCGTCCGCATCGCTGTCGGGGTTGGCGTCCGCGTCGCTGTCGGGGTCGGCGTCCGCATTCGCGTCAGTATCAGTCTCGGAGTCGAACCCGGTGTCGGCGTCAGGAGTAGAATCGACTGCCGAGTCCGGGTGCTCGCCGTCCGACGGGCGTTCGGCCTCGACCACCGCGTCGGCGTCGACGTCGGCCGAGTCGTCCGCGTCGTCGGGGCGGGACCCCTCCGGCTCCGAATCGTCACCCATTGGTTCGGAGTAGACCACCCGGCGGTTATAGGCCTTTTTCCATCGACTCGCGCGCGAGCCGTCGCCGACGGAGGGAGGACCGAGATGAAAAAGGTTGATAACGGCCAACTCACTTCCATCAGGTATGTCTAGCGCGCTCGACGAGGACACTCGCCAGACCATCGCACAGGGACGGGAGACGGCGGGTGCGATGCTGCGAGCGGCGCAGAAGGACCTCCAGAAGGTGTTCATCGTCTTCCTCGTCGGCTTCCTCGGGACGTTCTACGCGCTTCGGCTGTACGTCTGGGACTTCTTCAAGGGCATCACCGAGGCGAAGATGAACTCCCTCACCGCAGAGAGCGTCGAGATTATCGCCCAGACGCCGTTCGACGTCATCCTCCTGCAGGCCAAGATCGGGCTGGTCGTCGGTATCCTCTTCGCGGTTCCGCCGTTCATCTACTTCTCGAGGGACGCGCTGCGAGCGCGAAACCTCTGGCCGTCCTCGCCGGTTCCCGTCTGGAAGCTCGTCGTTATCGTCGCCACGATGGTCGTTCTGTTCGTCATCGGTGTCGCGTACGGCTACCTGGTGTTCTTTCCCTTCACCTTCGCGTTCCTCGCGAACAACGCCATCGCGGCGGGGTTCGCTCCGACGTACTCCATCGTCAAATGGGCGCAGTTCATCTTCCTCCTCACGGTCTCGTTCGGCCTCGCCACCCAGCTCCCGCTGGTGATGACGGCGCTGTCGTACACCGAAATCGTCCCCTACGAGACGTTTCGGGACAAGTGGCGTCACGCCGTCGCCGGTATCTTCCTCGCCGGGGCGCTCTTCACCCCGCCGGACCCCTTCACGCAGGTGCTGTGGGCGACCCCCGTCATCGTGCTGTACGGTTTCTCGCTGTACCTCGCGCGGGTCGTCACGACCGCCCGCCGCGGGTCGGACCGTCTCGACCTCAAACGGACGCTCACGACCCGGTGGAACCTCCTCGCGGGCGTGGCTGTCCTCGGCGGAATCGCCGCCTACGGCTTCTTCAGCTACGGCGGGGTCGCCGCCGTGAACGACCTCCTCGCGGCTGTGGGCTCCGACTACCGGGCCGCCGTCCCCGAGGAGACGCTGCTGTACGCGTACGCTGCCGTCGCGGGGCTCGTCGCGCTCGTCTTCGCCGCGATGTACTTCGTCTACACCGACATCGTCGCACTCGCCGGGAGCGCCACCCCTGGCAAAGTCGGCGACCCAACCGACATCGACGTCTCGGAGCTCGACGCGATGGGCGTCAAGGCCGCACCACCGGAGGCGTTCGCCGACATGGAGGAGTCGGAGGCCCTCCAGCTGTCGAGCCAGGCGATGGAGGCCGGCGACAAGGCCAAAGCGCGCGCCATCCTCGACCGGTTCGACGCCGCCGAGGAGGAGCGCGAGACACGGGAAGGGGCCGAGGAACAGGACCCCGTCGAGGACGTGACCGACCGCACCGAGCGGGCGACGGGGACGTTCCTCTCGGAACTGACCGAGGGGGAGAAAGACGAGGACGACGTCGGCGGCTACTACGACGAGATCGCGTTCGTCTTCGACTCCGTGACCTCGAAGTCGTTCCGCATCGCTGCCGTCTTCGGCATCACGCTCGCGGGGGTGTTCGGCTGGCTCTACACCGGGGGGATGGGCGACGTCTTCGAGCAGTTCCTCTCACAGCTCCCGGCGGAGGTGACGCCGGACCAGAACATCACCGTCGTCGCCCTCCACCCGATGGAGGCGCTCATCTTCCAGGTGAAGTTCTCCACGCTCATCGCCGCGCTGGTGACGCTGCCCGTCATCGCGTACTACGCGTGGCCCGCGCTGCGCGAGCGGAACATCGTCCAGCGTCGCCGTCGGGTCATCTTCGGCTGGGCCGGCGCGCTCGTCGCCGGCCTCCTCGGCGGATTCGCCCTCGGCTACGGCTACGTCGCCCCGACCATCATCTCGTTCCTGGTGGCCGACGCCGTTCAGTCGAACATGATCATCGCCTACCGTATCACCAACTTCTTCTGGCTCATCTTCTTCACCACCGCCGGTATCGGGCTCCTCGCCGACGTTCCCATCCTCATGGTACTCCTGAACACCGCCGGCATCAGCTACCGGACGATGCGTGAACGGTGGCGGGAGGTGACGGTGGGTATCCTCACGTTCGCGGCGCTGTTTACCCCGGCGGACGTCATCACGATGTTCCTCGTCACCGTCCCCCTCATGGCCGCGTACTGCGTAGGGCTGGGTCTCCTGTACGTCATCACCCTCGGCGGCCGGCGGAACCTCGCGAAGCCGCGAACGGCGGACGTGTAGTCGGGTCTCGTCGTGAGACGAGAGGCGGAGGTTAAAGTAGCGTTTGAAACCCTTCACGATCGGTTACGCCTCTTTGACCGGTTTGTCCGATGTATACGGTGGTCTGAGAATCCGAGCGAGTGGTTTTCTTCAAACGCTACGAGAGAAGGAGAACGCCGCCACGACCGTCGAGAACGTGGTCAGTGACGTCAGCGCGGTGAGAGTCGGGACGACCGCGGGGCGCACGGGCGTGGTGAACCGCAGCCTCGCACCGGAGCGGCGAAGTCGCTCCGAGCCGTTCGTTCATGCACTTCGCTCGTTCACGAAGACCCCCAGCCGGTGGTTCGCGCATAGAGGTGCGCGCCGGCCCTTGCGCGTTCACTCGCTTCGCTCGTTCTCACACGCCGACCGCCACAGTGCGGGGCGGTGGCGCGTGACGGCGCGGCCTCCGTGCCGCGCTGTACGCGCGAGGGCGACCGAACGAGCGAAGTAGCGCGGGACCCGTCGCGTCCCGCGGGCCATGCGGGCGACTCGCGTGTCGCCCGCAGACGAGTGAGGGAGTCGGGTGGGGAGGAGTGAGGCCTCCCACCGCGCCCGTGCCCCGCGCGGCACTCGTGCTCTCTGCTCTCGCAATCGAACAGCCAGCGATCCGTCCTGACCGCTCGATACGTCCGAGTTCTCGATGAGGCACAACGGCCAAGCACGAGATGACGGTACCAGCCGCCACAGCGACAGAGACACCGACAGTCCCGACGCAGACTCTGAAAGCGCAAGCGTAAGTATTCTCGTGAGAACCTCAGAGTATGGCCAAGATAAGCGTCGAAGTCCCCGACGAGTTGCTCGCCGACCTGGACGAACACGTCGGCGACGACAAGAAGTTCGTCAACCGGTCCGACGCCATTCGGGCGTCGATCCGGAAGACGCTGGACCTCCTCGACGAGATCGACAAGCGACACGGTCGCATCGAGGATGAGTAGACGGGAGACGGCCAGAACGGCGTTGATCGCGCTGTTCGTGACGGCGCTCGTCACCGCCCAGCTCACGGCGGCGAAGGTGCTCGCGATTCCGCTCCCCGTCTCGCTTCCCGTCCTCGGGGCGACGGCCGCCCTCCCGGGAGCGGCGCTCGCGTACGCGCTCACCTACTTCGCCTCCGACTGTTATGCCGAACTGTACGGTCGCCGCCCCGCGCAGGTCATGGTCAACGTCGGCTTCGTGATGAACTTCGTCCTCCTGGCGCTGGTGTGGAGCACCATCCTCGCGCCCGCCGCGCCGGCGAGCGTCGACCCCGCCCAGTTCGCGACGGTGCTCGGTGCGAGTACGAACATCGTCCTCGGGAGCCTCGTCGCCTACGTCGTCAGCCAGAACTGGGACGTCCTCGTCTTCCACGCGCTCCGCGACCGGACGGACGGAGCGCACCTCTGGCTCCGCAACATCGGCTCGACCGCGACCTCCCAGGCCATCGACACCGTCCTGTTCGTCGGCGTCGGGTTCTACCTCGCCCCGCTTCTGCTCGGAACGGGCCAGGCCCTCCCTCCCTCGGTGCTGGTCGCACTCGCCGTGGGCCAGTACCTCCTGAAACTGCTCATCGCGGTGGTCGACACGCCGTTCGTCTACGGTGTGGTACGGTTCGTGCGCAGTGATGTCGACGAGCCGACATCGGATTCGTGGACGGCCGAGTGATCCGATGAGAGAGAACCGACCGACAGCGGAGTTCTGTCGGTGTAGGCTGGACGGAATTTTCGGTCTAGTTTATCATCCGTGCTAACGTAGCCCATGTATGCCCGACCGCCGCAGGATCCGTCTCTCCGAGGATGACGCGATGGAACGGGGAGTACGGTGCCCGAACTGCGGGAGTTACACGTCGTTCACCGACATCGTCGCGACCGGTCGGTGTCGAGGGGCGTGGCGGGGCGACTGTGCGATCCAGTTGGCGCTCGACCTCATCGTCGACCGCACCGCCCAGGGGCGGCGCCCCGCAGACGGCGAGGACTAGTCCAGCCGTTCGGCGAACCCGAACCGCGGCTTCACGTCCGTCACCCGGGCGCGAACCGTCTCGCCCGTCTCGGTGTCGGGAACGAACAGCGTGAAGCCCTCGACCTTGGCGATGCCGTCGCCCTCGCTGCCGACGTCCTCGATCTCGACGTCGAGTTCGTCGCCGGCGCGGACGGGTGCCGTGATGCGGTGTTTGCCGACGAGATACAGCTCCGAGGAGGCGTCGCGGGAGGCGTCTGGCCGTATCGACCGGACGTACTGGAACTCCCGTTCTATCTCCTCACGGAGGTCCGCGAGGTCGGGGCCGTCGAACACCTTCACCGCGAGGTCACCGTCCGTGGCGAGCACTTCCAGCGCCGTCTCGAACGCCTGCCGCGCCAGGTGAACGGAGCGAGCGTGGTCCAGCGAGTACTCGCCGGTCATGTTCGGCGCCATGTCGGAGACGACCACGTCCGCGCCCTCCTCGCCGACGAGTTCGGTGATTCGAGCGCGGGTCTCCTCGTCGGTCATGTCGCTCCGGATCGTCTCGACGACGTCGTGGTCGTCCAGCGGCTTGATGCGCTGGAGATCGACGCCGACGACCCTCCCGCCCGGGCCGACGGCCTCCGCGGCCACCTGGAGCCACCCGCCCGGGGCGGCACCGAGGTCGACGACGGTGTTGCCGGGGCCGAACAGTCCCGCGTCCTCGTCCAGTTGTTTGAGCTTGTACGCCGAGCGGGCGCGGTACCCCTCCTGTTTGGACCGGTTGTAGTACTCGTCCCGTCCTGTCATGCGCAGCTCACCGAATTCCGTGACGTGTTTCGCACAGAGAGCGCCGGCGAAATCGTGTTCATACCCCAAGAGACGCCGTCGACCCGGAAAGGCACATCGGATGGCGCTGACACCGTACGAACCCCCTCACCGACGGAGCCACCACCACCCGCCACCGAGCACGAGCACCACGGCGAGCACGCCGAGACCGAGCAACGTCGTGTTGCCCGGACCGCTCGGCTCGGTGACGCGCGCCTCGACGAGGTAGGGGCCGTCGCGTATCCGGTCGCCGTCGGGTTCGCGCGCCGCCACGCTGACTTCGACCGCCGTCGTCGTCGCGACGGCGTCCTCGGAGACGGTCACCTCGAAGGCCAAGAGTGCCGACTCGCCGGGTGCCAGTTCGTCGACGTAGGCGGTGTCGGACTCGCTGGTGAAGGGGGGCGTCGCGTTGATGCGCGCTCGGACGTGGCGTAGGGTGACGCGCTCGCGGTTGGTGATGCGGACGACGAACCGGTTGTCGGAGTCGATCTCGAAGGTGGCGTTCACCGGCGTGACCGCGAACCGGTCGCGTTCGGGCGCTACCTCGATCGTCCGTTCGAGCGGGTCGCTCGCGCGGAGTTGGCCCCGCTGGTTACGGTACTCGATGGAGAAATCGGCCTGGTGCGTCGTCGCCGTCGCGTCGTCGGCGACGTCGACCTCGAAGGAGAACGTCGCCCTGTCGCCCGGTTCGAGGTCCGACACCGCGACGCGTCGCGGCTGGGCGGAGAGAGCGGGAGCGTCCGTCGAGAACGCGACGACGGCGTTTCTGACCGGCGTCTCGCCCGTGTTGACGAGGGTTCCCGAGACGGTTCCGGTCCGCCCGACGCGGAGGTCCGAGGAGACGTCTTCGAGCGCGAACGACTGCTCCGGCGTGGGCCGGACGCCGAACGAGAGCGGCCGCGACGTGCGGGTGACGCCGTCGGTGTCCTCGTACTCGACGCGGGCCCGAAACGCGAGCGACTCGGCGTCGATGTCCTCGTCGACGGCGACGGTGTACGTCGCCGCGCGCGTCTCGCCGGGCGCCCACTCGCCGACGTAGACGGCGGTCTCGGCTGTCTGATCTCCCCCGGCGGTCGTCGCCTCGCCGAGGTTCCCAGCAGCGTTCCCGGTGATTCGGGCGTTCGTCGACGCCGAGACGAGCGAGACGCGGGCGTCCCGTGCCCGCTCGGACCCGACGTTCGCGAGCGTGACCGCCACAGTACCGGTGTCGCCGACCTGGAGCGTCGAGCGCGTCTCGCGGACCTCGAACCGGGGGCGTGACTCGACGCGGACGGTCAGCTCGGCGTCGACGGTTCG
The DNA here is from genome assembly GCA_041641615.1 of Salinigranum sp. Classification (GTDB taxonomy): domain Archaea; phylum Halobacteriota; class Halobacteria; order Halobacteriales; family Haloferacaceae; genus Salinigranum. Next base: position 7,523 of record JBEPYA010000007.1, read on the forward strand.
CCGCCCCTCGGCGTAGCTGACGCGCTGGTCGTCGTACGACACCAGTCGCGTGTACGAGTACGTCACCTCGACGGGAATCTCGTACGTCCCCGGGGGCACTGATTCGGGGACGGTGACGGTCACCGGCGGCACCGTCGTCTTCCCGGGCGGGACCTCCCCGACCGTCACCGACGGCTGGCGGACGTCGAACGGGAGGTCGCTGTCGTCGATGTCGAGCGTCACGGCACGCGCCGTCGTGACGCGGGTCTCGTACCGCTCCGGCCCCGTCTGCCGGAGGTCCGGGTCGTTCAGGAGCTCCAGCGTGAGCGGCTGGTCGCCGCCGGGCGTCAGGAGGGGCGTCGACGTCGTCACCGACAGCTCCGGTCGGCCGAGCACCTGTCCGTCGGTCGTCGACTGTGCGGGAACCGCCGGTGCGAGGACGCTCGCCGCGACGAGGACGGTGACGCAGGCGACGAGCCAGTGTCGTCTGTTCATGGGTAAGGGGGTGAGGTGGGGTGGTGGAGGGTAGTGATTCGAGCCGGTGCGGTGGTGTCGTGATGTCGAGATACAGGGGCGGGAGGACGGCCGGGAGGAGTGGGTCGGGACCACGGGGCGGTCGTCTCGGGGTGTCGGACGGTCATCAGATGTCCCTCCGCTGGAAGAGTGCCAGACCGACCACGAGGAGGACGGCTGCGACGAATAAGAGCAGGAGCGTCCCTTCGAGGTCGAGCGTCTCCTCTAAGAGGATCTCGGTGGGGTCGAAGTAGCGGGTCGGACTCACGGTGCCGAGCCACTCGAAGTCGGTCTCGACGGTGACCGAGTCCAACATGAACAGCAAGAACACGAGGGCGATACCGCTCCGCTGGGCGACGTCGCCGCGGTCGACGACCGCCGACAGCACGAGTCCGATGCCCGAACAGACCAGCAGGTACGGAACCGACAGGACGTGGACCAAGAACAGGTGCCACGGGTCGACGACGTAATCGATGGCGATCGACGCCCCGAAGACGAACAGCGGGATCACCGTGTTGAGGGTGACGAGCGGGACGAAAAGCGAGAGGAACTTCTCCAGCGCCAGTCGCGTCCGCGAGATGGGCGTCGCGAGCACCATGTAGAGCCGCCCGGTCTCGATGTCGTTCGCGAGGAGGCCACCGCCGGCGTAGGTGAAGTACAGCCCCAGGAGGAGCACCCAGAGGAACTGGTACACCTCCGCCGACAGGAAGCCCTCGATGGTCGCGTACGACGCGGCACCGAACCCCTCGCGGAAGGCCTGCGGGAGACTCTCGAGGAGGGCGTCTATCTCGGCCGTGGACTCGGCGAACGACGGGTAGATGTAGATGACGAGGCCGATGAACGCCGCCAGGAGGACCGTGAGCGCGGCGGTCCCCTTGACGCGTCGCCGCGACTCGTACCGCATCGTCTCAAACATCGCGGGGGGCTCCGGGTTCACCCGAGGACGCCGTTCCGTCGGTCTCCGACTCCGTCTCACCGTAGAAGTGCATGAACACCTCTTCGATGGGCGGTTCTTCGATTTCGAGGTCGACGACGACGTGGTCGCTCAGCGCGGCCAGGAGGTCGTTGTAGTCGCCCGCGAACGTGAACCGCACCTCGCGGTCGACCCGTTCGAAGGAGACGACGCCCTCGAGCGCCAGGTCGCGCTCGTCGAGCGGCTCCGCAGTGTGGAGGTGGACGCGCTTTCCGCCGCGTTCCAGCAGGGTGTCGACGTCCTCGACAGTGACGAGCCGCCCGTCGCGGATGATACCGACGCGGTCGCAGACGCGCCGGACCTCGCCGAGGATGTGCGAGGAGAAGAACACCGTCTTGCCCGCGTCGCGTTCGCCGCGGAGGAAGCGGTTGAACGTCGCCTGTTTGAGCGGGTCGAGTCCCGACGTCGGCTCGTCCATGACGAGCAGGTCCGGGTCGTGCATGAACGCCTGGACGATGCCGAGCATCTGCTTGTTCCCCGTCGAGTACTCCCGGATCTGTTTCTCCAGCGGCGGCGTGAACAGATCGAGGAGTTCGTCGCGACGGCTGTCGCCCTTCAGCGCCGCCTGATAGTCGAGGAACTCCTCGCCGGTGACGCTGCCGTCGAAGGTGGGTTCACCGGGGAGGTAGCCGATCCGCGCTTTCGCCTGGCGGAGCGCTGTCGGCTCCTGGACGTCGTGGCCGAGCACGGTCGCAGAGCCCGCGGTGGGCGATTGAAACCCGAGGAGCGTCCGGATGGTCGTACTCTTCCCGGCCCCGTTCGGACCGAGATAGCCAAACACTTCCCCTGTCTCCACGGTGAACGTCAGGTCGTCGTTTGCGAGGACCCCGTCGTACGATTTGCTCAGCCCGGATACCTCGATGGCCGTCATCTCTCTGAGTGGTGTGTCGCCGCGGTCGTCCCGGACCGCTCACGCGAACGCTCGTAAGAGAAACGCCCTCGCACATAAAGCCCGGAGCCCAATGCCGTCCGCCGACTCACGGCAGCCGCGTCCGGACGTGCTCACCGACCCGGCGGTGTCGACCGGAGAACGGTCACGGGGAGACGAGACGACGTGAGCGGAGGAGCGGAACGGGGCGCGTCACAGGCGAGACGGGGCGAGGGGAACGGCGACGGACGTGGCACGCGTGAGAGACGCCAAATCAGGAGTATTTTTAAGACTGCTGTCCTACCTGCGGGTACATGTTCAACGCCATCGTGAGCGCCGCGACGCTCCGCGACGCGCTCGACTCAGTGAGCGTTCTCGTCGAGGAGTGCAAGATCCGGTTGAACGAAGACGACCTCTCGATCACCGCTGTCGACCCCGCCAACGTCGGGATGGTCGATCTCACCCTGGAGGCGGCCGCGTTCGAGTCGTACGAGGCCGACGGCGGGGTGATCGGCGTCAACCTCAACCGACTCGAAGAGATCGCGAAGATGGCGAACGCCGACGACCTCGTGCACCTCGAACTCAACGAGGAGACGCGCAAGCTCCACATCCAGATCGACACGGCGGACTCGAAGCTGTCGTACACGCTGGCGCTCATCGACCCCGACTCGATCCGGAAGGAACCGGATATCCCCGACCTCGACCTCCCCGCCAGCATCGTCCTCGAAGGCGCTCAGCTCGATCGCGGTATCAAGGCCGCCGACATGGTCTCTGACCACATCTCGCTGCGCGTCGACGAGGAGGAGGAGACGTTCCACGTCGAGGCCGAGGGCGACACCGACGACGTGGACCTCACGCTCACGAAGGCCGACCTCATCTCCCTCTCTGCAGGCCCGGCAAACTCGCTGTTCTCGCTGGACTACCTCAAGGACATGAACAAGGCCATCCCGAAGGACGCCGAGGTGACGGTCGAGCTCGGCGAGGAGTTCCCGGTCAAGCTCCACTACGCCATCGCCGAGGGGCAGGGACAGGTCACGTACATGCTCGCACCGCGCATCCAGAGCAACTGAGCGGGCGTCCCACCCGAGCGGCGCGGCGGTTGGAAGCGGCTGTCACCTCCTGGATCGAACACACTGGTTCTCCGGCGCTCGTGCTCAGTCCCGTCCGGACACGGCGTCGACGCGGGGGTCGAACCGTACTTTCATACCCGACGGCCGAGTACGTCCCCGGGAATGACAGACCCGGGTCTGAACGAGACGGACGAGCGGCTCGTCGCGGCCGTTGGTCAGTACGCCCTCGGCGAGTTGACGCTCGGGCAGGCAGCGGAGCGAGCGAACTGTTCGCGGTTCGAGTTGGCCGAGACGCTCCGCGCGTCGAGCGTCGAACTCCGACTCGGGAGCGAAGCGACGGAGACGGCGCGGGGTGAACTCGACGTCGCTCGCGCGGTCAGATGACTCCCGATACCGGGTCGGAAGCGTCGTACGACCGACTCTACCTCGACGCGACGGTCCTCGCGAACCTCGCGGTCGCCGACCTCGTCGACATCGTCCCCGAGACGGTTGGCAACCCTCGCACCTCCTACGCGGTTCGCGCCGAACTCGACGCGGGCGTCGCGGCGGGATTCGAACCTCTCACACGGGCGCTCGCCGGTCTCTCGGAGCCGCTCGACGGGTCGTCGACCGGCGGCATCGCCGTGGCGGGGTCTCTCGTCCGACAACGCAAGCCCGAGTTCCTCGACCACCTCTCCCGGGGGGAGGCGTCGGTCCTGTACCAGGCGTGGGCCGCCGGCGTCCCGCTGGCGACGGACGACCGGGACGTCCGTGCCGTCGCCACGACCTACAGCGTCCCGACGACGGGGTCGGTCGGCCTCCTCGCCCGCGCCGTCGAACGGAACGTGCTCTCGGTCGACGCGGCCGACACGGCACTCGCGACGTGGCGTGACGCGGGAGTCTCGGTCCCCGTCGACTCTGTCGGCGAACTCGCACCCGACGACGCGGACTGACGAGGACGACTCCCGTCTCAGAGGCGGAATCGGACCGTCGTTCCGTTCTCGGTCACCTCGAATTCGGGATCGGGACCCAGCCAGCGACACCCCCACTGAACGAGCCACAGACCGAGCCCGCTGCCGTGTTCGAGCGGTGTCTCCTCCCCGCCGGTGACGACCTCGAGTTCGTCGGCAGGGATGCCCGGCCCGTCGTCCTCGACCTCGATGACGACGTCGTCCGCGCGGCCGTCGCCGTCGCCGCCGTCGGTGGTCGCCGTCCGAGCCGTCACCGAGACCCAGGGGGCGGGGCCGTCGTTGTGTTCGACGGCGTTGTCCACGACGGCGGAGAGGACGGCTCGGAGGACCCGTTCGTTGGTCTCGACGGTCAGCGCGGGGGGGACATCCACGTCCACGTTCACGTCCGCGTCGGAGCCGTCGTCGACGACGTCCGCGACGACCGCTGTGACGACGTCGTCGAGGGCAACCGACGTCGTGACGTCGGCGGAGTCGAGCATCTCCTCGAAGTCGTTGGCCTTCTCGCCGAGGTCTGCGAGCGCCTTCGAACGCTCGTGAATCGTTCGGGCGTGGCGTGCCTCCTCGTCGGGGAGCGACTCGGCGAGCAGTTCGGCGTATCCCAGGACGACGGTCATCTCGTTTCGGAGGTTGTGTCTGAGGACCCGATTGAACACGTCGAGTCGCTGACGGCGGGCCTCGCGCTCGGTGATGTCGTTGAGGACGATGGTCCGCCCGACCGGGCTTCCGTGGGGGCCGTCGATGGTGGAGGGGACGGCTTCGAGCGTGCGTCGGTGTCCGTCGAGAGAGAGGTCGAACGTCCCGCCGTCGGTGAACACCGACGTATCGACATCGGGGGAGAGGAACGCCGCCAGGGGATCACCCACGGTGGCGTCGGTGCCGCCGAACAGCCGTTTCGCCTCCTCGTTGAGTTCGACGACGCGGTCGTCGTTCGTGACGATGACCACGCCGACGCCGAGGTCGTCGATGGCCCTCCGACGACCCCGGTAGCTGGTCGCGGGGACGATGTCGAACAGGTCGAAGCGGAACAGTGCGTACCCGAAGGTGAGTCCCGTCACCGAGAGCGCCATCGGCGTGAAGTCGACGGCGACGAGGGGGCCGAACTGGAAGGTGCGCTTGACGTGTGCGACCGTCGGAAAGAGCGACCCGACGACGAGCGCGAGCGTCTGTCTGCGGTACAGCCTGGTGTGTGAGGCGAGCGCGTCGACGAGCAGTGCCATCCCGGCACCGACGAGGACGTAGCCGTAGGCGGCGTGGGCGTAGTGCCAGAGCGTCGGGTCGTACGAGACCGTCGCCGCGCCGAGCGTGGGCGTGACGCGGTAGTGCGTCCAGATGAGTGGCCGCAGCGCGGGGAGGGAGACGACGAGGAGCGTCGCCGCCGGGAACACCGCGAGCGCGGCGATGGTCCGTCGAGTGAGGTACTCCCCACGACCGGTGTAGCCGAGGGCGAACGCCAGCCAGGCGGGGGCGATGAGCGCCTTCCCGATTTCGATGGGCACCTCCATCACTACCCGTCCCCCCGGGTCGAAGACCGTGAGAGCGGCCGCGTACGAGAGCGACCACACCGTCGCGCCGGCCATCAGGAGCGCGAAGGCGGTCGACCCCGGTTCCGTCCGCTCGCGCCAGGCGTACAGCGCGAGTGCGAGCGAGATGCCCCCGGCCAGAAGCGACCCGAAGACCAGCGGCGAGAGCCCCGCGATCATTGGTCGTCGTTCGTGCGCATCGGTCAAAAATTTACGCTAGCGTGATAATCAATATATACGCACAGTATCTAAATCGATACTGGGGCGACTCACGTCGTCGGTATCGGGTCACGGGCCGACCGAGCGAGGATGAACACGATGGGGACGAGGATGACCGCTCCGACGACGAACGGGAGCGGAAACCCGACGACGTAGAGCGCGGCCATCGCGGGCGGGCCGACCGTACGTCCGAGACTCCCCGCACCCTGGGTGACGCCGAACGCGTTGCCCTGGCGGTCGGCGCTGGCGCGCGTCGAGACGAGGGCGGACAGCGAGACGTTCAGGAGGCTGTTCCCGAACGAGAGCAGCGCGCCGTCGACGAGCAGCACGAACAGCTCGCGGGTGAACCATCTCGGGCCGCCCAGCGTGGGGAGGAGCCGCCCGACGTCCGGCGAGAAGGGGAGGAGCAGGAGCGAGACGAGGAGGACGGACGCGCCGACGACGGCGAGCCGCGTCCCCTCGTAGCGCGCGGAGAGCCGACCGACGAGGACGCCCTGGTTCAGCGCGCCCAGGAAGCCGATGTAGGTGAGGAAGAAGGCGGTCTGGGTGGCGTCGTAGCCGTAGACGTCGGCCGCGAAGGGGATGAACATCACCTGCACGCCGGAGAAGGCGAGCGAGAGGAGGAAGAAGGAGACGACGAGACCCCTGAGCCGGAGGTTCGCGAGCGCCTCGACGAAGCCGCCGACGAGCGTCACCCGCTCTGCGGGTCCGCGCGTGCGCTCGGGCTCGGGGAGGAACAGCGCCGCCGAACAGAGCGCGAGGAGGCTGAGCGTCGCCGCGCCGAACGAGGGGAGCGAGAAGCGGGAGGCGGGGACGGCGGCGGGGAGTACGTCGTTGGCGAGGGCGACGACGGCGTCGCTGGCGAGAACGCCACCCAGCGCCGGCCCGAAGATGAAGCCGAGGCTGAACGACGCGCCGATGAGTCCAAGCGCGGCGGCACGACGCTCGACGGGCGTCACGTCGGCGACGTACGCCTGTGCCGTCGCAATATTGCCGCCCATCGCGCCGGCGAGCATCCGCGAGGCGAACAGGGTCGCGACGCCGGCGACGACGCCCAGGGTCGAAAGCACTTCACCGGCGAGTCCGAACACGGTCCAGGCGACCACGCTCCCCGCGAGCGAGAGCATGAGCACCGGACGCCGTCCCCGGGAGTCGGAGAGACGACCGAGCAGCGGGGCGAAGACGAACTGCATGAGCGAGTACGACGCCGCGAGGAGTCCGATGAACACGTCGCTGACGCCGAAGCTCCGGACGTAGAAGGGGAGGATGGGGATGACGACGCCGAACCCCACGAGGTCCAAGAAGACGACGAAGACGACGGTGGCGAGCGCACGGCGTGAGGTGAGAGAGGCCGTGGACGCCTCGGGGACGGCCATATCATCCGGAGCAGGGGGAGGCGCTTCGACCTGTCGGTTTTTCTCCCCTTGAGCCCGGATGCCGCTTAGCCCCGATGACGGTCGATGACGCGCTTGGCCGACTCGGCCTTCTCCTTCCAGCCGTAGCCGGACTCGTAGACGTGGCGTTTCTTCTCGACGAGTTCCCCGGGAGAAGTCTCCTCGAAGCCGCCACGGCCCCAGGTACCGCTCTCTTGGAGCCACGCGACGACGTTCTCCTTCGTCTCGGCCCACGAGAGCCCGACCATCTCGTACCAGGCGATCATCGCGAAGACGGCGTTGTCGTGACAGCCCGGGACCGACCCGTACTCGTAGATGGTCCGGAGCGGTTCGACCGCCGGCTCCGACACCTCCTCGCGGTACTCCTCCGCCGTGCGAAGGCGGAGGACGCCGTTGCGCTCGGTGAGGCGGTCCTCGTGTTTCAACTGGCGGAGGGCCGCCTCGTGGAGCGCGGACCACTCGACCTCCTCCCTGAGAGCGTCTTCGCGGAGCGGCGACGCCGACAGGCGGGCGAGGAGGTCGACGTAGGCGCGTTCCACCTCGGCCCATGGCGTTCCCTCGAACCGGCAGTCGGTGCCGTGGAGGCTGTTCGTGCTCCGGCAGGCCGGACAGGGGTAGCTGAACCGCGGCACGCCCCCCGCTTGGCAGTCACTCGTAATAGGTGCCGTGGTCGGTGACACGGTGGACACGACTCGACTGGCGAACAGGCGGCACGTCGGCTTCGGAGGACGGTGTGCCGCACGACCACGAGACGCCCTCCGCGACGGTCAGCGCACACCGGGAGTGGCTGCGGTATCACACTTGAGGGTTCGGTGAGGCTCGACGGTCGTGTTAAGTTAGGAACGAGGCGGTCGATGTTCGAATGATCTATGCCCGAAACCGACCGCCTCAGCCGAAATACCGAGTGGATTGACTTGGAGTTTGTGGAGCGACAGCGGACACCCGAGTTCGCGATTCAAGTGGGTATTCAACTCCATCTCGCTGGCTTATCGCTCTCGAATACCAAACAACATCTTGAGAGGTTGGGTGTCGATCGAAGCCGAACCGCAATTCACGACTGGGTAAAAAAAGCTGATCTACAGCCCGACAGCGACGTCGATCCGAATCAGATTGCGGTTGATGAAACGATGATTCACGTCAACGGCCAGCGTCACTGGCTGTTCGCTGCGGTCGATCCCGAGTCAAACCAATTCCTCCACATTCGGCTGTTCCAGACGCGAACGACGCAACTTACCGTGCTGTTCCTTCGCGACCTCCGCGAGAAACAGCAGGTCTCGGACGTGACGTTTCTCGTCGACGATGCGCACCATCTCAAGAACGCGCTCGACCGACTTGGTCTGCGATTTCGATACGAACGCCGTGGAAATCGGAACGCCGTCGAACGTGTCTTTCGTGAGGTAAAACGACGAACCTCTTCGTTCTCAAATACGTTCTCGAACGCCCAGTTGCCGACCGCGGAATCGTGGCTCAACGCCTTCGCCGTCTGGTGGAATCGATGCTAAAGCTAACACGACCGGCTCGACGAAGCGTCGCGGAGCGAGCGGCGTTAGCCAGGCAGCAGCGCGGGACCACCAGTTACGAGCGCGGCACCGAGGACGACCAGCAGCGCGCCGACCACGACTCCCCGGGTGACCCGTTCGAGGTCGCCGAGGAGCCGCCAGGAGAACACGACGGTGAAGAGCGGGGCCGTCGCGATGAGCGGGTCGACGACGGCGATTCGCCCCTCGGGGTGCGACAGCGCCGTGAACATCGAGAGGAGGGCGACGGCGGTGATGAGGCCGCTGGCGGCGAACACCAGATACGACCGACGGGGACGGCCTAATACCTGATTGCGACCGGCGACGGCGACGTACACGCCGAGCGCGACGAGCGCGGCGAGTTCGTTGACCGCGACGGCTTCGAGGGGAGTGGCCTCGGCGGCCGAGAGGCCCCACCGTCGGGCGACGTTACCGACGGCGAACGCGGCCGCAGCGACCAGCGGGACGAGGAGGTCCCGCCCCGACCAGCCGCCGATGTCCCCGCCCTTCGCGACCGAGAGGACGCCGAGTCCGACGACGAGGACGACGATACCGAGGCCGGTCGGGAGCGTGAGCGGCTCGCCGAGGAAGCCGACCGCGAGCGCCGTGGCGAACAGCGGGCGGGCGCTGACGACGGCGCTCGAGATGCTCGCGCCGACGCGGGCGTTACCGGCGAAGATGGCCAGTCGACCGAGGGCGGTTCCGACGGCACCGGCGGCGGCGAAGACGGCGAGCGTCCCGAGCGTGAGGTCGCCGAACGGGTCGTCCTGGAGGAGGGCGAGCGCGACCAGATAGACCGACGAGTCGACGACGACGACCGTGAACGCCGCCTGGAGCGGCGTCCCGCCGTCCGAGAGCGCCCGTTTCTCGATGACGGGAGTGAAGCCCCACATGAGCGCAGGGAGGAACGCGAGGAGGAGGACAGCGGGAGGGGCCGAGAGGTCCATACATGTCGTCGCGGACACACCCGGATAGACCACACGGAAGCGGACGAGGGGGAACGTGCGGACGCGGACGAGGGGGGGACGGAAGATAGCGAGAGGGACGAGTGGATGAACCGCCGTGTTTATTCGACGCGGCCCGCAACGCACACCAGATGTCACGGGAGGTGCGTCACGCGCGGTACCCGTTCTTCAGCGCGGCGAGAGAGGCCGTCCGGGAGGCTGACCTGTCGCTCATCGGGCTGGTCGAGCGGGACGCACCGGCCGTCGAGCGGGCCCGCGAGCGTGTCGAACGGGCGCTCACGGCCGGTACGACCGCGCCCGAAGAGCCCGACCGGTGGGACCCCAGGGACGAGCTGCTCTCGTACCCGATCGCGCGCATTCTCGTCTCGCTGGTGGACGACGGCGCGGCCGTCGAGAAGTACGCGGCCGCGGAGGCGGCGACGGCGGCCGAGCGGTTCGAGACGGATTTCGCGTCCGACGACGACGGTCTCCGGAGCGTCGAGCGCGTCGGTGTCAGCCGTGAGGAGGTGCTCACGGAGTTCGGTATCGAGGCCGAACCCGAATCCGAACGGGGGCGGAGCGGTCGCGACTGGTACTGGGTCGGACTGACGACGTATCTCACCTTCTCGGACCCCGACTGGGGCGACGGCTGGCGGCTCGTCAACCGCGAGGTCAGGGCGGGAAGGGTCCGCGTCGAGCGGGCGGAGCTCGACCGGCTCGTCGAAGAGGCCGTCCACCGGCGGGTCGCCGAGGGGCTCCCGTTCGACGTCCGCGAGCGCAACCCCGACCTCGCGGCGGGGCTCGAACCCGCCCTCTCTTCGATCCGACAGCTGCTCACGGCGGGTCACGCGCCGACGTCGGGCGTGAACGTCGTCGAACCCTCGCAGTTCCCGCCGTGCGTCAAGGCGCTCCTCGAACGGAGTCGCGAGGGAGAGACGCTTCCGCCGGAGTCGCGCTTCTCGCTCACGGCGTTTCTGGTCGCCATCGGCCTCGACGGCGGCACCATCGCGTCGGTCGCGGGCCTCGGCGAGGAGGCGACGACCACGCAGGCCGAGTTCCTCCGCGACCGGGACGGGATACAGTACCCCCCGCCGTCGTGTGCCACGATGCAGGCGTACGGCGACTGTGTGAACCGCGACGAGCGCTGTGAGCGCATCACGCACCCGCTGTCGTACTACAAGAGCGCCGTCGAGGCGCAAGCGGGTGCCGGTGCCGAGGCGGTCGGGGTCGCGGACGCGGGAGACGAGGACTGAGAAGGTCCGTCGTGGCTGTGTCTCGGTCGCTGTCGGACGGCGACCGCCGGGACCGACTCACAATAGGCCTCGTGAGGTGGCGATCCGTCGTGGGCGAGCGCTCGAACGAGAGTGCGAGAGAGCGCCCCGGAGACGCGTCAGTGCGAAGCGGGGAGGAGAGCGAGGCGAGAACGAAGCGAGAGCGGACGCGATTACCGCGAGAGGAAGAGACCGACCCCGGCCATCAGGATGACGAACAGGACGATGCTCCCGATGAGGGCGAGGCCGCCGGTGCTCCCGAGGCCGCCGTCGTTGAACGTCACGCCGATCCCGATGATGATGCCGATGAAGACGAGGACGGTGACGATGGAGACGACGATCTTTCGACGCATCTCCGCTTCGAGGGCCATTGTCTGCTGTCGATTTCCCCGACGCTCGGAAAAGTGCTTCGAAGCGGGCTCGAACATCCCTCTGTGGGCCGTCTGTGGGCGGTCCGGGGGCAGTAGACGAACCTCGGTCCCCCGGTGAACGAGAGCCGGATTCACCGGCGGTCTCCGACGGTCTCCCGGCAGCTCTCCGGACCTTCACACCCCACCGCAGTCGTGCGAAACGAAGGTTTAGGTGGGTTCATCCCCTACAGAACGGTGAGTACGGGGTCCCCGACCACCGGCTCGCACACACCATGACGCACCCAGTAGACACACCCGCGTCACAGCACCAGCGACTCCCACCCGCCGGCACGGCTGGACGCGCCCTCCGCGCACGAACCGAACCGATGACCGTCCGCCCCCTCCGTGACCGCCGGTACGTCGTCGAGACCGACGGCGGCACCTACGTAGTCGATCTCGAACGGCGTAGCTGTACCTGCCCGGACAGCGCGATCCGCGGTGCCCGGTGCAAGCACATCCGGCGCGTCGCGATCGAGATCAACGAGGGGCGGACGCCGGCACCGTACGAACGGCCGGCTATCTGCGCCGTCTGCGGCCGCGAGACGTTCGTTCCGCTCGACGCCACGGGGCCCCAGCTGTGCGATAGCCACGCGTTCGCCCGGGGCGACGTCGTCACCGACCGCGAGACCGGCACGACGCTCGTCGTCGTCGCTCCCGCGAACGGCCGCGCCGACGAGACCGAGAGCCACGAGGGACGGCTGATCGCCGACTACGAGACCAATCGTCAGTACGGTCGGCACGAACCCGTCGTCGAGGCGGTCTACCTCGACGACCGGCCGCCGCGCCGACGGTATAGCTTCCCGGCGTCACGGCTCCGAGTGGTCCCGGGGACGACGCGTCTGTCGCTTCCCGACCTCGACGGCGACGGAGAGGCGGCCGACGACGGCACCGTCCAGACCCGAACGAGCGACTACGGATCTGCTCGAACCGGATCCGCCGACGACCGAACCGCGACCGACACGGCCGAGTCGATGGGCGGCGACGAACCACTCCGGTTCGAGTCGGCCGCCTGACCCTCCCCGTCGGGGTTATTCCCGTCGGGGACGACTGACGCACATGAACACGTCGGCTCGGTCGACCGCCATCGCCGATCCCCAGTGGTTGGACCGGGGACTGTTTCCCTTCGAGTCACGGTATCTCGACCTCCCGATGGGTCGACTCCACTACGTCGACGAGGGACCCCGGACGGGGCCGACGCTGCTGGCCCTCCACGGCAACCCGACGTGGTCGTTCCTCTATCGTGACGTCGTCGCGTCACTCTCCGACGACGTCCGAGTCGTCGCGCCGGACCTGCTCGGGTTCGGCCTGTCGGAGAAGCCCGATGACTTCTCGTACCTACCGCGCGACCACGCCCGCGTCTTCGATCGGTTCGTCGACGAGCTCGGCCTCGACGACGTCGTCCTGCTCGTCCACGACTGGGGCGGTCCGATCGGATTGGACTGGGCGACGCGACGCCCCGACCGAGTCCGAGGAGTGGTCGTGACGAACACGTGGATGTGGCCCCACGATTCGGCGCGCGTCCGGTGGTTCAGTCGGCTGCTTGGCGGGTGGCTCGGTCGGGAAGCCATCCTGCGGTTCAACGCCTTCGCCCGCGCCGTGGTTCCTCTCGCGTTCGCCGACCGGTCGCGGCTCTCGGGCGAGGTCCACAGACAGTACGTCGCGCCCCTCTCCTCGCCGAGCGCGCGGAAGGCGTCGTGGGTGTTCCCGCGCGAACTCGTCGGGTCGAGGACGTGGCTCGGGGAACTGTGGCGTCGGCGAGAGGCACTGGACGGGAAGCCGATGCTGCTCGTGTGGGGGCGGGCGGACCCGGCGTTCGGCGAGGAGTTGGGACGGTGGCAGCGGGCGTTCCCGCGGGCGCGGTCGGTGGCGTTCGATGACTGCGGCCACTACGTCGCCGAGGAGAAGGGGCGGGCGCTCGCGGCCGCCGTCGACGGCTTCCTCACGACGCTCGACTGGGAATGACATCCTCCCCGGCGTGAATGCCGGGGCTTCCTCGCGCTGGGGGGTAGTCAGCAAAGCGGCGGCGTTCGTTTCGGCGAGGGAACGCTGGACAACCACGCTGGAGGACTGCTACTCCATCGACCGACTCGACCGAAACCCGAGATACCCAGCCAGAACGAGTAAAACCACCCCGGGGAGGGTCGTTGCGAAGTTGCCGTACCCCATGAACCCAGCAACGAAGAGGAATCCACCGACCGCCCCGAGGACGAACAGCGCGTCTCGCAACTGCCGGCTGTGGAGGATGTCACCCAGCGAGCCTGACATGACAGAACGGACAGATGGTCGCCCCCTAAGTCTGTCGTCTGTACGTAACAGTGCAACCGTCAGCGGAGAGGGAAGCGTCCACTGCCCGGGACGCGCTCCGTCTCTGGAGCGGTGAGACGATGAGATGTAGAGACGAGCGGTCAAGTAGATGATCACGTACCGGCCCGCTAGTCGAGGTCGTCGAGCGTCGTCTTCTGTGATCGGCCGACGAACTCGTCGAAGTCCTCGCCGTCGGCGAGCGCCGTCTCCTTCTTCACCCGGTAGTTGCCGCCGTCGGTGACGTAGAGGTCGCCCGGGTGGAAGAAGTACCAGTCCTCGCGGTCGAAGCGGACGGCGATTCGAGCCTTGGCACCGAAGTTCTGTGCGAAGTAGATGAGCGCCTCGACCTCCTCGCCGGTGAGGTAGATGGGGTCGCCGGCGCTGGCCTTGGCCTCGATGGCGTAGAAGACCTCGCCGTTGCCGGCGAGGACGTCGGGAAGTTCGCGGGTCGTGGCGCTCCCGGAGGCGGGGGCGCGCATGACGGCGAAGCCGGCCTCGTCGAGTCTGTTGACGAGTTCGCGCTCCCGACGGTCGCCCTTGCGGTTCGCGGACATCGTCCGAGTTCGGCGGCGGACGCGCTTAAATCGGGTGCTTCGTGGACTCTGGTGGATAGACTCTGATCGGTGGGTGAGAGTGATCGCTGTCGAGTGGCTCACCGTCGTCGAAGCGACTGTCGACGTGACGACATCGAGGGCTTGTCAGCGGACTCCACGATTTCGCTTCGAGAACCCTCGGAAACTGATAGACGTGGTGTGCTGACTACAGAGCGCGGGCCTTGTTTAGACGCGGTGCAGATCGTCCGCGACGGCCTGTCCCCGAGGAGGAAATCGGATGGAGAACCACTCATGAACGGACTCTGTCCACCCACTAACCACTAACCGACGCCTTTGGAAGCGTCTAAACAAGGCTCAGAGCACGCGTTCATCGAGTTTATTCGGGTCAGTCGGTACTTCGAACGAACGTCGGGGGGAGAGCTTCTCAGACGGCTGGCTCGATGTTCTGGTTGAGGTGGAACACGTTACGGGGATCGTATTCGGTCTTGACCTCGGCGAGACGCCGGTATGTGTACTCACCGTAGGATTCGCGGATCCGTTGGGTGCCATCATCAGCGTCAAGGAAATTCACGTAGACCCCCTCTCGATGGGGTTCGAGTGCGTCGAAGAACCGACGGGTCCACGCTGTTTCTGACTCGGCGTACTTCTCCTCCTCTTCGGGACGCCATACACCGTTGATGTTGATGTTGTGAGGCGAGTTCCGACCGGTGTAGGCGATGGCGTTATCATCGACACGGCTCACCGCTCCGCCGAGATGGAATAGCACCGAGTACGAGCGAGGTGACTCCGCCGAGAAGGCGTGGTCAACGAACACGTCGATCAGGTCATCGTACAGTTCCGGCAGGTCGGTCGACTTCCAGTAGTAGTGCCACCCATGGAGGACGGCACTGTCGAGCCCACCCTGGTGTGCCACATAGGGCTTGGGGGAGACCAGGTCGAGAAGCGGTGTGCCGTGCTCACGCAGCGGTCGGAGGACGCGTTCACCCTCGTCGACTGGAGCGGCGTAGCAGACGGTGATGGCCACGGCGGGTCGCCAGTGAAGCGTCTCGGGGACGGCTGGGAGGGGAGGAATCGTCCCGAATCTGATGACGGTGCCAAGCTCGTCTGGAACATCCCGCGCGAATTCGCGATAGAAGTGTAGCACGTCGGCGGTGTCGTCTGCCGCCCAGAACACGGAGCCGGCGAGCACCGTGGGACCGACCGGATGGAGGGCGAACTCGAAGGAAGTCACAATCCCGAAGTTGCCGCCGCCGCCGCGGAGCGCCCAGAACAGGTCCGAGTGCTCGTCGTCCGAGGCTCGGATGAACTCGCCATCGGCGGTCACCACATCGGCGGAGAGCAAGTTGTCGGCGGTGAGGCCGTGCTTGCGCATCAGCCAGCCGATTCCCCCGCCGAGTGTGAGTCCGGCGACCCCTGTGTGGCTGACGATGCCGCCCGTGGTTGCCAAGCCGTGGGCTTGGGTCTCGTGGTCAACATCACTCCAAAGAGCACCGCCCTGTACCCAGGCAGTCCGCGCGCGCGGGTTGACCCATACGGCTCGCATCTCTGAGAGGTCGATGACTATCCCGTCGTCACAGACAGCGGTGCCGGCAACATTGTGGCCGCCACCGCGCACCGCGATCTCTAGGTCGTTCTCCCGTGCGAAGTTCACAGCCGCGAGCACATCCGCGGTGCCTGCGCACTTGGTGATGACTGCAGGATAGCGGTCGATCGTCCCGTTCCAGACTGCACGGGCCTCGTGGTAGCCCTCGTCCTGAGGCTGGATCAGGGTACCCCGAAGCGTTTCTCGGAGATCGTTGACTGGTCGCATCTCTTATTTCTCCTACCACCCGGACCGCGTTAATTGTTACCACATCTCAAGGTCTGCTGCATGCTCTGTATCTCGCACGCCGATTTCGATCCCTCAGCGATGTGTGATCTCGACACATGCTGGAACCTCCGCAGTGGTCGACGAACAGGGGTGGTCGCGCCTCAGTCGAGTCCCCACTCCCTGCGGCCGCTCGGTCCCGCGCGAGGGACCGTGAGCGAGCTGAGCGAGCGAGTCGGCTGGGGAGGAGGTGGCACGAACGCCCCGGCGACTGCACGGTCACCGCGTGCCACCAGTCGCTCCGGCGACGGTACGGCCCGAGAGCGCGGGAGTCGACGGATGCGGACCCGACTCCCGTGTCGTCGGTTACGCGTCGGTTACGTCCCGTGGTCCCAGGAGTCCATGTACTCCGCCTGCTCGTCGGTCAGGGAGTCGTACTCGACGCCTTCGGCGGCGAGTTTGATCTCGGCCACCTCGCGGTCGAGGTCGTCGGGGACGTCGTGGACGCCCGCGTCGTACTCCTCTCCGTGTTCGACGAGTTCGCGCACACAGACCGCCTGGACGCCGAACGACTGGTCCATCACCTCGACCGGGTGGCCGAGCGCGATGGGCGCGGCGAGGTTCACCAACCGCCCCTCGGCGAGGACGTTCAGCCGCCTTCCGTCGTCGAGTTCGTACGCGTCGACGCCGTCGCGCGCCTCGTACTGGTCGACCGCCATGTCCGAGAGCTGGTCGAGGTTGACCTCGACGTCGAAGTGGCCGGCGTTGGCGAGCAGGACGCCGTCCTGCATGACCTCGAAGTGCTCGCGGGTGATGACGTCGCGGTTGCCCGTCGTCGTGATGAAGACGTCGCCGACCTCGGCGGCCTCGGCCATCGGCATGACGTCGTACCCCTCCATGTGCGCCTCCAGCGCGCGGCGGGGTTCGACCTCGGTGACGACGACGTTCGCGTTCTGACCGGCGGCCTTCTTCGCCACTCCCTTCCCGCAGTAGCCGTAGCCGGCGACGACGACCGTCTTCGACGCCCACGAGAGGTTCGTCGTCATGGCGATGGTCGCCAGCGCCGACTCACCAGTGCCATGAACGTTGTCGAACAGCGTCTTCATCGGCGTGTCGTTGACGGCGAACACGGGGTACTTCAACTCGCCGTCGGTGTCCATCGCGCGGAGGCGATGAACCCCGGTGGTGGTCTCCTCGCAGCCGCCGACGATGGTGTCGATCAGGTCGGCGTGGGAGTCGTGGATGGCCGCGACCATGTCCATCCCGTCGTCGACGGTGATGGTCGGCTCGTGCCCGATGACCGCCTCGATGTCGGCGTAGTACTGCTCGTCGTCGATGCCGCGCTCGGCGTAGGAGGCGATTCGGGGGTGGGCGTCGAGCGCCGCGCTCACGTCGTCGTGCGTCGACAGGGGGTTACAGCCCGTGATGGCAACCTCGGCGCCGCCTTCGGCGAGCAGTTCGACGAGGTTCGCCGTTTTCGCTTCGACGTGCATCGCCATCCCGACGACCTCTCCGTCGAGCGGTTGTTCGCTCCCGAACTCCTCCGAGAGCGACTGCAGGATGGGCATGTGCTGCATCGCCCAGTCCATCTTGCGGCGGCCCTCCTCGCGCGCTGTCTCGGGGTCGTCGAGACGGTCGGTGATAGACGGCTGACTCATGCGTAGCGGTTACAGGAGGGCTGGGAAAACGCTACCGAAGCGACGGCATCGGGGTAGCGGCCGGTAAATATCACTACTGGTAAATCGAACGAAACCGTTAACTGACGGCGGATGAACCGCCTCGTAATGAGTCGCGGGCAGTCGACGGCCGTCGCGACCGTCTTCCTCGTCGCCGTCCTCCTCGTGGTGGGGGGGACCGTCGCGTACGCGACGAGCGGGGTTCTCGAAGAGGCACAGCGAGAACCCGTCTCGGCGGCCGTGGCCACGGACGTCGACGGGCGAAACGTCAGCGTGACGCACGAGTCGGGGGACGAACTCACCGCGGCGGACGTCGATCTGGTTATCAGCGACGACGATGGGAGCACCCGCCTCTCGCTGGACGGGGCGACCCAGCAGGGGAACGGCGACGGGGCGTTCACTGCGGGCGAGACGTTCGTCGTCGGCCACGGGCTGACCGGTGAGACGGCTACGGTGCGGGTGATTCACCGACCGAGCGGGAGCGTCCTCGCCCGCGACGAGTTCGCGGTTCCGGTCGTCGGAACGGTTCCCGACCCCTCGGCATCGGTCAGGAGCTACTCGACCGACAGCCAGGACGGCGGCGGAGAGCTGACCGTCTCGGGGGGAAGCTACCACCTCGAAGGAAACACGTGGAAGGAGGTCGACTTCGACTACACGGTCACGGCCGACACCGTGCTCGTCTTCGAGTTCGAGAGCACCGACCAGGGCGAGATTCACGCCATCGGGGTCGGAACCGACAACACGGGGTCACAGCCGCTGTACAAGCTGTACGGGACGCAGGCCGTCGGCGACACCGGCGCGTACAACTTCGACGGGACGTACGCCACCTACACCGACGGCGACGGCTGGGTGCGGTACGAGATTCCCGTCGGCGAGGCGTTCCAGGGCGACGTCTCGAAGCTCGTGTTCGTCAACGACGAGGACAGCGGCGGGACGGTCGTCTCGACGTATCGGAACGTCCGTGTCGAGGAGCGGTGAGCGGTAACCCGCCACCGGACGATAGACGACAGGCAGAACGACTAACAGGCGCGCTGGCGACAGCCCAGATATGGACCTCCAGGCCGCGCTGGACGCGCTCGACGGGTATCGGGTGCTGTGTGCGTACAACGCGAACGTCGACGGTATCCGGCGCGTCGACGCCGATCTCGAATCGTTCCTCGGTCCCCCCGGCGACGACCCCGACGGCCGACTCGACTCCCGGAGCGAACTCGCGGCGGCCATCGCGGAGACGATGGAGCGGGGGAGCGGCGACGAGCGCGCCATGACCGACGCGTTCGCGGCCGACCTCGAGGCGTCGCTCACCGCGGACGAGCAGCGTCTCGGCGGACAGGCCGGCATCATGGCCGACGTTCTGTCGTCGCTCGACGGGACGCCCGTCTTCTACACCTACCTCCTCTCCGAACGGCAACGGGCGCAGTTCACCCACCCCGACAACATCCGCTTCCCGGTCGTCGAAGGGGACGGAGAGGGTGGGGGCGAACTCGCGCTCCGTCGACTCGAGGACGCCCCGCCCGCGGAGAAGACGAAGCTCAACTGGATCTTCGAGTTCGACGTGGGCGATACGTTCTTCGAGACGACGGCGGCCGACGCCTCGCGCCTCATCGCGGCCTCCCGTCCCGACGAGTTCGACCTCCACACCCCCGTCGACAGCCACGCCGAGGCGCTCGGCGAACGGGTGGACTGTGCGATCCTCTCGGGCTTCCACAGCGTCAACCGCGAGTACCGCGACGGAGAGACGTTCGAGACGTGTCTCGACAACGCCGCGTCGTTCGCCCGCCGGGTCGGAGCCCACACGCGGGTCCAGGTCGAACTCGGCGTGACGCACGACCCCGCTATCAGGGAGCAGATGCGCGAGGTGATCGTCCCCGAGGCCGACGTGGTGAGCCTCGACAGCCGCGAACTCGACCAGTTGCGCGACGACCTCGACGTCTCGGTGTCCGAGGAGGGGGACGGAATCGTCCGCCGGTACGAGACGCTCGAAGCCGTCCGCGAACGGCTGGACGTCGGCGCGCTCTCCTTCCACGCGAAGTCGTACTTCCTCGCGACGTTCGACGACCGCTACCTCCCACCCGCGGCCGTCCGGGACGGGTTCGACGTCGCGGCGTACGTCGCCGCCGCGAAGGCGGAAGACGGGCTGGTGACCGGCGCGGACGACCTCGGAGCCGCGACGCGGTTCGAGCGATCTCCGAAGGGGATCGACGCCGTCGACCGACTCGCGGACTCCCTCGACCTCGTCTCCGAGGACGGCGTCGTCGCGTCACCCGGCGTGGTGGCCGTCCCGAACCGCGTCGTCGAAACGCCCGCGAGCACCGTCGGTATCGGTGATTCGGTCTCGGTGGCGAGTTTCGCGCTGGCGAACGCGGTTGCCGACGAGCGCTGACGTCCCGACGGGCCGGGTCGTTCGACCGACGCCGGTTTCCGAGGCTTCGGTATCGAAGGCACCGACTATCCAGTGAGCGAACGAAGGCGTATCGAGAGAGGGGACGTCGTGAACGACTCGATCGAGAGCCTCGGACGGCCGGTCGGCCGCCGCGAGGTGCCCGAGGGGGGGTGGCGCTCGTCGGCGCGTCGGGACCTGCGGAGAGGACCGCGGCCAACGCCCGCGACGCGCCGGTCCCGAGAGAGTCGATCCCGCGGAGCCCGGTCCCGTCGTTCGCCCCGAGCCACGCCGTCGAGGCCGAACGGCTCGACACCGGACGAGGCTGGTCCGACGAGCGAAACGGCACACGGCTCACGTGCGACGTGCGAGACGCGCGACACGCGGTGACAGCACCCGACGAGACGGTCGGGTGGCGTGTCGTGGACGCCGGCGTCGGCCGCACGAGCGAGGCGACCGAGGCCGAGCAGACGACGCTGTTCCTGCCCCGACCGTCGTTCTCGACCCGGAAGCCGAGAGGGTGCTCTGCCGCGTCACTGTCGTCGGCACGTCCGTGGAAGGGACGTTCAGCCGGCGGAACGGGAACCACACCGCCGAACGATTCTATCCCGTGCTCCTCTCGGCCCCCGCGTGAACCGACGCGAGCGGCGAGAACGTGCGGTCAGTCGACCCGCGCGGCCATCGCCGCCGCCCGGTCGCGGGCCGCCTCCGTGACGCGCGCTTCGTCCATCGTCAGCACCTCGCGGTCACGCATGAGCACCTGACCGTCGCAGACGGTGTGGCGGACGTCGGAGCCGCGGGCGGCGTACACCAGCTGGGAGATCACGTCGTGGAGGGGAGCGAGGTGAGGCGCGTCGAGGCCGACGACGGCGAGGTCCGCGGCCGCGCCCGGTTCGACCCGCCCGCCCGGGAGGCCGAGCGCGTCGGCACCGCCCGCCGTCGCCATCTCTACCACCTCTGGCGCGGCGACGGCGTCCGCGCGGTCGGCGGCGAGCTTGCCGAGCATCGCCGCGTCGCGCATCTCGTCGAAGAGGTCGAGGTCGTTGTTCGAGGCCGCGCCGTCGGTCCCGAGCGCGACGGTCACGCCCGCGTCGAGGTAGCGCTGGACGGGTGCCATGCCCGACGCGAGCTTCATATTCGACGCCGGACAGTGGACGACGCTACTGCCCCGCTCGGCGAGGAGGTCGACCTCCGCTTCGGAGACGTGGACGCCGTGAGCGAGGAACGTCGTCGGGGTGAGAACGTCGAGACCGTCGGCGTACTGGAGCGGGTCCTTTCCGCGCTCGTCGACGATGGGGTCGACCTCGTCGCGCGTCTCGTTCGCGTGGAGGTGAAGCGGCACCCCGACGTCACGGGCGGTCTCGACGCAGCGCTCGAACGCCTCGTCCGAGACGGTGGTGAGCGAGTGCGGCATCACGGCCGTCCGAACGCGTCCGTCGGCGGCACCGTCGTACTCGCGGGCCACGTCCAGGCCCTCGTCGACGTCGTCGTGCGCCGTCTCGGTGTCCTTGCCGACGGTGACGATGCCGTGTCCGACACGGGCGCGAAGACCGGCGTCGGCGACGCTCTCGACGACCTGGGGGACGTGAAAGTACATGTCGCCGAAGGCGGTCGTCCCCGAGCGGATCATCTCCAGGAGGGCGAGGTCGGTGCCGGCGCGAATATCGGAAGCGTCGAGGGTGGCCTCGGCGGGCCAGATGTCCTCGCGGAGCCACGTGTCGAGCGGTTTGTCGTCCGCGTAGCCGCGCAGGAGTGTCATCGCGGCGTGGGTGTGGGCGTTGACGAGTCCCGGCATCACCACCGACTCGCTCGCGTCGAGCACCGAGTCGGCCTCCCCGTCGAGTTCTGGGCCGACGTCGACGATTTCGCCTCGCTCCTGGTCGACGAGCACGTCAGCCGCCGTCACGGAGCCGTCCGGGTGGACGACCCGCCCGCCGGCGACACAGAGGGTTGTCATGTACGCGGGTGCGTCCGCCCTGGCGAAAACCCCGTCGGTCCTGTGGAGGGCTCGGTGTGTCGTCGGCCTCGCTTCCTCGACTCCGAACCGATGACGGCGACGTCCCGTACGAACAGTCTCACCGCGAACTGACCGGACTCGGCGGTCGGGAGCGGACGCACGAGTCACCCTGTTCGACCATCAGTACGGTCGTCCCCTCCTCGACGCAACCCGCCTCGGTCGCGGCGGGGGAGTCTGCCTCGACCGGGTCGAGAATCCTGTCGGCGACGCGGTCGTCGGTGAGTTCGAGAGCGCCGGCGTTGGGCTGTCCTGCGTGACGAACCAGCTTCCCCTCGTAGCCGGCCTGGAACGCCGCGCGGAGTATCTTCGCGCTGTCCTCGGGCGTGCCGACGAGCGTGACGAGTTCCGGCCGGGAGGAGAGCAGCTGCGACACCTCCGACTGGGACGACTTGCCGGTGGCGTAGTCGAGCACGCTCGTGAGGGTGCCGCCGACGCTGTCGAGGTCGGTGGGCCCCGCCGTGGGTGTGATGACGGGCACGCCGTTCTCCCGGATGAGGTCGATCACACCCGTGAAGGTGAGGCTCGTCGGCCGACGACGAAGTCGACCGCGTCGACGTTGACGAGCTTCTGTGCCGCGGAGACGCTCGCGTCGACCGTCGCCTCGGTGTCCGCCTGGACGACATCGATACGGTGGCCGTCGACACCGCCGGACTCGTTTATCTCCGCCGCCAGCATCTCCACGACCGGGAGGACGTTCCCGCCGACCCAGTCGTACTCGCCGGTGAAGGGGAGGAGGACGCCGACGGAGACGCGCTCTTCGCCGGTCCCAGAGCCCGAACCGGGTGAGTCAGAGCCGGAGCCGGCCGTCGACCCACCATCGTCGGTGCCGCTGTCACTGCTATCCTCGCCGCCGGAGCCACCACTCTCGCTCCCGGCGCAGCCTGCGAGTCCCGCGAACGCGGCCGCTCCGAGTGTGAGAAACCGACGCCGGCCGCTGGGACGGTTTTCAGCCACAATAGTCGCACCAGTACCGAGAGGGCTAAAAAGCGTTCTCTTCGACCGAGAGCGCCCGAAACAGGCGAACACGAGGATATCGAGGGGAGAGCTGAGGAGCGCCGCCACCGGGCGAAAGGCAGTTCACCCGACGGCGTCACGGGAGGGTATGCGCATCGCCGTTCCCAACAAGGGACGCCTCCACGACCCGACGTTGAGCCTGCTCGAACGCGCCGGCCTCCACCTCGACAACGGGGCCGACCGCAAACTGTACGCCGGGACGGTCGACCCCGACGTGACGGTCCTCTTTGCGCGCGCGGCCGACATCCCCGAGTACGTGTGGGACGGCGCCGCCGCCGTCGGCGTCACCGGCTACGACCAGGTGCGCGAGTCGGGTCACGACCTCACCGAACTGGTCGATCTGGAGTTCGGGCGGTGTCGGCTCGTCCTCGCTGCGCCCGAGGACGGTGACATCGGGGTCCCCGGCGACGTCTCCGGGAAGACGGTCGCCACGGAGTTCCCGACCATCGCCCGCGACTACTTCGAACAGGAGGGCATCGACGCCGAGGTGGTGGAGGTGA
Organism: Salinigranum sp.; assembly: GCA_041641615.1. Taxonomy (GTDB): domain Archaea; phylum Halobacteriota; class Halobacteria; order Halobacteriales; family Haloferacaceae; genus Salinigranum. The sequence continues at coordinate 31,400 of JBEPYA010000007.1, forward strand.
CGGGGGCGACCGAGCTCACCCCGCACGTCGACATGGCCGACGCCATCATCGACATCACCTCGACGGGGACGACGCTGGCGGTGAATCGGCTCGCGGTGGTCGACGAGGTACTCTCCTCCTCCGCGCGGCTGTTCGCTCACCCCGATCACGCCGAGGACGAGAAGGTCCAGCAGCTGGTGATGGCGCTTCGGTCCGTCCTCTCGGCGGAGGGCAAACGCTACCTCATGATGAACGCGCCGAGAGAGCGCCTCGACGAGGTTCGGGAGGTCATCCCTGGCCTCGGCGGCCCGACGGTGATGGACGTCGCCGGTGACGACCAGGTTGCCGTCCACGTCGTCGTCGACGAGCGAGAGGTGTACGAGGTCGTGAACGAGTTGAAGAACGTCGGCGCGAGCGGCATCCTCGTCACCGAGATCGAGCGGCTGGTGGAGTGAGAACGGCTACTCGTCTCCGCCACCGCCTCCCCCGTCGCCGTCTCCACCTCCCCCGTCACCGTCGAACGCGTCTGCGACACCGCTGAGGAGCCCCCCACCGAGGAATCCACCGCCGAGAAGCGCACCAGCGTCGTCGGGGTCGAATCCTCCCGCGACGCCGTCGTCGTGGTATCCGCGACCGCCGTACCGTCGCCGGCCGCCGTACCGCCGTCGGCCGCGGAACGCCCGGCGCACCTCGCGAACGAGACGAAGCGGCAGGACGACGCACGCGACGCCCGCGACGACGACCGGGAGCAGCGCGGGCGAGACGACCCCCAGGAGGAGACCGGCGGCCTCGCCGACCCCGCTCGCACTCGTGAACCGAGTGAGGAAACCGGGGGTTCGGTACGTCCCGAGTACGAGGAGTGCGACGACCGACCAGAACGCGACGCTGAACCACGTGCCGGGACCCAGGGCGCGCCACAGGGAGATGCGGCGACGAGGCCCGAGCAGTCGAAGGACGCGGAGATTCATGTCACTACGACGATCCGAAGCGAGATGAAGCTGCGTGAACCGTTCGTTATTCCCGAGTGTCTGGTCCGTCGACCCGCTCGGACACGACTTCGAGCGGCGGTTCCGCTCGGTCGCGCCACCGCAAGTCGGGCACGGTGAGCGACGGGTGGACGGCGAGAGACCCGTAGCGGGCGCGGACGTACGCGAGGGTGGCGAGCGTCCCGAGGAGGATAGCGGCGACGCCGATGAGCCCCGCCTCGGGGCCGAACGCGCCCCCGGTCCACACCGTCGGGCCGCGCTGCGAGACGGCGACGAGGGCAGCGTCGAGGCCCAGGCCGGAGACGGGGAAGCCGTAGACGCCGCCCTGAAAGAGGTTCCACGTGATGTGGAGACCGATGGGGATGGCGAGTTCGTCGGTGAGGACGTAGCCGAGCGCGAGCATCACGCCGGCGAGAGAGATCGATAGCGCCGAGACGAGCGTCGCGTTCGGGTTGCCGAGGTGGAGCGCGCCGAACACCACCGAGGAGAGAAACACGGCGACGGCCGTCGCGCCGCGGTCGCCGAGCCAGCCCGTGAGCCCCTCGCAGACGTTGGTCAGGAGGTACCCCCGCGCGAGCAGTTCCTCCTGGATGCCGACGACGAGAAAGAGGACGAGGATCGCGGCGAATCCGGCGGCGAAGCTCCCGCTCGACGAGAAGGTTCCGGTGACGACGACCCAGCCGAGTGCGAGTTCCACGAGGAACACGAGCGTCATGAGCGCGGCTCCGAGCGCGAGGCCGAAGCCGAGGTCGAGCCACCAGTCGCGGTCGAAGCCGAGGCCGAAGTCGGAGAGTCGCCGCCGGTCGACGACCCAGCCGACGACGGCGATGGCGACGGCGCTCGTCGCGCCGGAGACGACGGCGACGACGGCGACGAGCGAGAGGCTCTCGACGAGGAGCGTGTCGAGCAGGGGACGGAAGGGTCGGAGAGCGAGCCCCGTGCCGACGAGAACCAGCCCGATGACGACGACGCCGGCGAGGAGGCGCCACGGTGCGCGGGGCCGACGTTCGTCGGCGTTCCAGAGGAGGCGTTTCACGGAGGCGAGCGGTGAGACCATCGCTGTGTCCGGGTGTGTGTGTCTGGGGCACTTGAGTACAGGGGCTCGGACGGTCCGTGTGACGACGGGGGGTTCGGCGGTGGATGCGAGACGGGAGGGGCGAATCGGCGAGGGAAGTCGTTCGAGAGCACATCGAGAGTGAGAGCGACGACGGTGACTGCGCAAGAGTCGGGCGCGATGTGACCCTCTCCCCAGTCGATTCGCGCTGTTGCGGTGCAGTCGGCGCGCGACGAACGAGCGACCCGCGGGAGCGAGTGAACGCGCGAGGGGCGAGCGAACGCCGTGAGCGAGTCGGCTGGGGAGGGGGAGGTTGCGGTTCCCCCACGCCCGTGTACCGCGTGGTCGGCACGGTCGTCACCGCACTCACGTCGACGGCTCCATCCCTGTCCACCGCTACGGGTCTCCCCCACACAGACGCCCGAGGTTGCCGAACACGTCACCCGGGTGCGCTCTGGATCAGCGCCAGCAGCCCGAAGACGATGACGCCGAGGATGATGCTGACGACGACGTGGATGAGCGTCAGGTAGGCGGCCAGTTTGTTCGACCGGCGGTAGACGTACCGGAAGAGGCCGAAGTCCGCGGCGAGCGCGAGCGGCAGAGCGAGCGCGGCCGGCCACGAGAGCGCGACGAAGACGAAGCTGATGGCCGGAACGGCCGGCCCGACGGCGAACGCCCGCTTGATCTCGACGTCGCCGAGGACGTTCCTGGCGGCGATGTGTGCCGTCACGGTGAAGAAGAGCGCGAAGAGGGCGAACGTGCCAGCCACCTGTGCCGGACTCCCGGAGGGCACGGTCTGGAGAACGACCATAGGGGAGGGACGGACGAGAGCGCCTTAGGTCCGACTATCTCGTGTCGTCTCCGCGAGGGCGAAACGGGACGGTGGGCCGGACGAGAGGGGGCAACGCGCAGGCGGGAGAACAGGGTGGTGCGTGGAGGGGGGGAAGAGGCGGAGAACACGGGACGAGGGCGTGGTGGGGGGAAGAGGCGGAGAACACGGGACGAGGGCGTGGTGGGGGACCGATGGGGCGAGCGGGAGGTCAGCCGTCGAGGAGACCCAGTTCGTCGAGTCGGGAGACGATGTTGTCGACGGCCTCCTCGGCGTCAGAGGGCTCTTTACCGCCGGTTATGACGAGCTTTCCGCTCCCGAAGAGCAGGGCGACGACGCTCGGGTCGGAGATGCGATAGACCAGGCCCGGGAACTGCTCGGGTTCGTACTCGATGTTCTCCAGGCCGAGGCCGATGGCGATGGCGTTGAGGTTGAGGCTCACGCCGAGGTCCGCCGAGGTGACGATGTTCTGAACGGTTATTTCAGGGTCGTCCTCGACGGGGATTTCGAGTTCGCGCAGCTTGTCGAAGACGATTTCGAGGCTCTCGTGGACGGCGTCGGTGCTCTTCGCGCCGGTACAGACGATCTTGCCGGAGCGGAAGATGAGCGCCGCGGACTTGGGGTTCTGCGTCCGATAGACGAGGCCCGGAAACTGCTCGGGGTCGTAGTCCGCGCCTTCGAGGTCCATCGCGACGCTCTGCAGGTCGAGTTCCTGCCCGATACCCGTCGACGCGACCACGTTCTCGATGTTGATGGTCTCCTTGGGGTCCCTCATATATAGATTGAACCTCGTATGTACGATTTAAAAAGGTTGGTGCAGCGTCCGAGATGACGAAACGAAGGACGAAACCGAGGGAGACGGACCGACACGCTCTTTCGCCGGGGGCGTCGACTCCGTGACGTGTACGGGCTGGAGCTCGCCGGGACCGACGACGCCTACGCGGCGCGCGAGGCGCGGGTGGCCGCGACCGACGTGAGGGTCGACGCGCCCGGACTGGCCGTCGCCCGCGGCGTCGACCGAGAGCGGATACGGGGCCTGGCATACACCCACCGCGCGGCCGAACTCGTCGGACACGGGGACGCGAGCGTCGAGAGCGCGCGGGCGCTCCTCGCGGCGGCCGGCATCGACCGGACCGGGAGCGTCGCGGTCCGCGCGCGCGACGTCCGCTCTACGACCGGCGTCTCCACGCGAGAGGCCGAAATCGAACTCGGGAACGTCCTCACCGAGCGGGGGTTCTCGGTGGACCTCGACGACCCCGACCACGTCCTCTGTGCGTGGTTCTCTGGTGAGAAGTGCCTGCTCGGCTGGCGGGTGGCCGAGAGCGTCCGCGACTTCTCGACCCGACAGCCCACCGACCGGCCGTTCTTCCAGCCCGGGAGCATGGACCCGCTCGACGCTCGCTGGGCCGTCAACGTCGCCGGTGCCGGGTCGGGAGCCAGAGTCGTCGACCCGATGTGTGGGACCGGCGGCTTCCTCATCGAGGCCGGCCTCGTCGGGAGCGAGGTGGTCGGCCTCGACGCCCAGTGGAAGATGACGCGCGGGGCGCGCGACAATCTGGCGGCGTATCTGGGAGGCGAAGAGAGAGCGAGCGGGTTCGAGGTGCTCAGAGGCGACGCGACCGCACTTCCCCTCACAGACGACAGCGCGGACGGCGTCGTCGTCGACGTTCCCTATGGGAGGCAGTCGAAGGTGGCGACACACACGCTTTCGGACCTCGTCTCGGGCGCGCTGTCGGAGGCAGCCCGGATCGCTCCACGGGCCGTGATGGTGGCAGATCGGTCGTGGGGCGAGGAGGCCGAGGCAGCGGGCTGGCGGGTCGACGAACGGTTCGAGCGGCGCGTCCACGGGTCGCTGACGCGGCACGTCCACGTATTACATCGATAGGAGGCCTCCGACGCGCCTCGGCGGCCCGAATCGACCAGCGAGTCCCCGGGTAGGTGGCGAAGGTGGCGGCTCCACGGCAGCGAGAGCACCTCTCGGCTCAGCGAGGCTGCGGTGGTGGGCGGGACAATCGGGCGATATGAGGAGCGTGTTTACTGGTGGTTGTGAGCGGTGGCGGTGCGGCCACGGAGAGCGTAGAGGTGACCACGCGACACACGGGCGCGGTGTGTCCTCACCCTCCCCAGCCGACTCGCTCACGGCGTTCGCTCGCCCCTCGCGCGTTCGCGCTCTCACGTCCGTTCACTCGCTCTCACGCGCCACCCGCAGAGCCAGACGGCAAGCCCTCCCGTGGACCGGTGGCGTGGGACGGCGCGCTCCGGAGGGCTCGCTACACAAGAGAGTCGGAACAAGCGTCTGGAGCGTCAGACGTCGTCGTCGTCCGGCACCTCGGCGACGACCGTCTCGCCGGCTCTCACGGAGTCGCCCTCCTCGACGAGGATGTGATCGCGGTCGATGGAAGGGGGGAGGAGGACGTCGGCCCGGGAGCCGAAGGCGATGTGGCCGAGGCGGTCACCCTTCGCCACGCTATCGCCGTCGTGGACGTACGGGGCGATGCGGCGGGCGAACCAGCCCGCGATGAGCGCGACCTCCCACTGCCCGAAGTCGACGTCGACGCGCTCGTTGTTCTCCGACTCCTTCGAGAACGCCGGCTTGTTCGCGCCCGGCGAGTGGGAGACGCCGTCGACGTAGCCCTTCTTCGGCGCGCGCACGACGTGGACATCGAGGGCGTTCATGTAGATGCCGACGCGGAACCTGTCGCCCTCCTCGCGGACGACCGAGACCTTCCCGTCGGCGGGCGCGACGATACCCACCGTCGGGGGGTGGCGCTCGGGGTCCCGGAAGTTCCAGAGGGCGAACAGACCGACCGCGAGGAGGACGGCCGCCAGCGGCGGGACGAGGAAGGCGAAG